>NZ_CP022221.1:1385000-1691039 GCF_004114935.1 Bradyrhizobium zhanjiangense | reverse complement strand
TGCCTCGTCATAGGCGGCGGGCAGCGGATCCTCGACGCGCTCACGCCCGCGTCCGAGATGATCATCGGCGAGCATCGCCACGATCGCGGCGACATCGTCGCGGCGCGCGCGGCGAATGGAAATGGCCTCAGTGTTCATTCGCGTTACTCCAGGCTCAGCGCGCCGGCGCAAGGCCGAGAAAGGCCTCGGCCTCGCCGATCCAGCGACGGACGGCCGCATGGCGAGCGAGATCGAAGCCGCCCTCATGCGCAACGCGGGTATAGGCGAGCAGCGAGACATCCGCGAGCGAAACCGCCTCACCAGTGAAGAAGCGGCTGACCGAAAGATGCTGCTCCATGCGGTCGAGCGCCGCATAGCCGCGCTTGACCTTCTCGGGGTCGAGCTCGGATGCCTTCCTGCCGAGATAGACCAGGAGGAAGCGGCACACCGCGATATAGGGCTCGTGGCTGTACTGCTCCCAGAACAGCCATTCGTCCATCTTGGCGGCAATGAAGGCGTCGCGCGGAACGAGCGCGCTGTCGCGGGCGAGATAGCGGATGATGGCATTGGATTGCGCCAGCGTGCGGCCGTCGTCGAACGCGACGGTCGGCACCTGACCGGCGCCGTTCATCTTCAGGAATTGCGGCGTGCGGGTCTCGCCCTTGCGTGTGTCGATTTCAATCCACTGGTAGGGCAGCGCGAGCTTGTCGCAGACCCACTTCACCTTGAGACAATTGCCGGAATTGCTATCGCCGTAGATCTGCATCGCCGCCGCCCTGCTTTTGAGCGACAGAGCATCAGGACGGACGGGAGCTGTCAACCGCGGCGTAGCCGAAGCACGTCAGATGTGACCGCGTCAGAACTTGTAGCCGAGGCCGGCGCGGACGGTGTTGATGCTGGTGTCGACCTGGGAGGTGAAGCGGATGTATTCGTACTCCGCACGCATGAACAATCCGCCGACCAGGTTGACGTCGATACCGAGACCGGCGGTGTAGCCGTAGATCAGGTGATTGTGCTGGGCATCGGTCGAGCTCAACGGCGCGAGCGGCGTGTAGGTCCCCAACTGGGTCGCGCTCACGCGATCCTGCACGTAGGCAGTGCGCACAATGTCCGCATTACCGAGCGCGAGACCGGCAAACATGTAGGGCAGGAAGCATCCCCATGCGTAAGCGGCGCGGCCGCGGAACGTTCCGATGTCGCTGATGCTGATCGAAGATGTGGACGTCGCCGTGACATCATGGAAATTGCCGTCCGCCAGTGCAGTGGCGCTGACGCGCCTTTCGCTGGCCGACGACATTCCTCCGAACTTGCCGTGCAGCCAGCTCACTTCGAGCCCCATCACGACGTCGTCCCACTGCGCGTTGTAGCCGACGAAGGCGCCGTAACCGGTCGTGCGCTGCGAGGCCTTGCCCAGTCCGAGATTCCACTGGGACACGCCCATCGAGCTCTCGATCAACGTATCCGCCAACAATGCAGCCATCATGTTGCTGGTCGAGCCGTTGAAGTTCTCGTCGGACGAGCCATAACCGGCCTGCGCTCCGATATACGAGCCCTGCCAGTTGACTGTGGAGGTGCTCAGACCGTCGGTGAAGCTGCCGCGCAGGATCGGCAGGTCCGGCATGTCGGCCGCGTGCGCGGCAGACACCGTCCCCAACATCGCTGCCGCCACCATCAGCCTACGCATCGCAACGCTCCATCGGACTCGAACTGTTGCGATGATCATCGCCTGTTAACCTTAACCAATGGTTGCGTTCGCCACGTTCGTCGCTGCCGCGCCATGAAAAATCCGCAAAGCAAAACGGCGCGAGATGATCCCGCGCCGTTAAAAGACCTTAAGCGATGAGGCTCGATCAGCCCTTGGTAACGAGCGGCGGCGCGTAGACCGGCGGGCTGCTGAGATCCCAGCGCACGCCGAACTTCAGGTCATGCGAGGTGATGTCCTTGAACTGCATGGTGCGGCCGCGGTTGACGCCGTCGAAGGAGGTGAGCGTACCAGTGACCGCGTCTCCGAGGTCCACGTAGCGATAGGCCAGTTCGAGCGTGAGGCTCGGATTGACCTTGTAGGCGAGACCGGCATGCGCCGCCCACGCGAAGTTCCATTGCGAGGCGTTGGACGCAAACGCAGCACCCCCGAGCGGCGTGTTGATGTCCTGGAAGTTCGAAATGGTGTTGCGCGAAGCACCAACGCCGGCACCGATGAACGGTGTCACACACCACCAGGTACCGAGATCGACGTAGGCGTTGGCGAGGATCAGCCACTCTGACTTGCTGCCATGATATTCGTCGGTAAAGGCCGGAACGCCGTTGAAATTGATGACCTGGAGACCGTGCAGGTTTGCGCTGCTGCGATATTCACCGGTCACGTCGGCACGGAACCAGTTGTTGAACTTGTAGCCGGCACCGAGGCCGAAGATGCCGGCCGAGTCGAAGCCGAGCCCCTGCGTCGAGGCAATGCTGATGCCGGGATCGATGAAGCTCGGGTTGAGCTGCTTCACCTTCTGATTGCTGATGCCGATGTCGCCGCGGAGATACCAGCCACCAAAATCGGCAGGCGGAGCCGGCGGCGCGTACATCGGAGGCGGAGCTGCGATCGGCATATCAGCGGCGAACGCCATCGACGAGATCAGGGTTGCCGCACCCGCGGCAAGGAGAGACTTAACGCTACGCATTTGGCTTCGTCCTTATGGCCGGTGAGGCAAAAATGCAGACGCCCCACGTTCTGGAAACTCACGACCCGGACGATGGCAGCAAATGTTTAAGCGCCACTTAACCCTAATTTTTAAGGTTGATTTTTTCTCACCGCACACGCGCGCGTCGCGCCAGCGTTGCAAGAACGCCGCGCCAGATGCGACGACGTCGCCGCAATTCCTAACGATGTGTGAAGCCGCAACGCGGCGAGAGAGGATGCGTTAACGCGCGTGCCGCGGCAGCCTGGGCAGGAATCGCGATCTTGCGGCCAAATCGGTCGCCCAAGGGACCACCGAGAAACGCACCGACGGCGTTGGCCGCGAGCAAGATGAAGAGATAGATCTGCGCAGCTTGTCTTACCCGCTCCGCGAGTCCGGAATCATAGGGTGGGCAAAGGCGCACTTGCGCCGTGCCCACCATCAATCCAACACTGCAAATGAAACGGTGGGCACGCTTCCGCCTTCGCTCTTCGAGCTACGGCGGACAAGTCGCTTTGCCCACCCTACGTCACTGCGGGAGAAGGAAGACCTTACGCCGCCGCTTGGCCGAGCGCGGAGACGATGGTGTCGACGACGTCCTCGACCAGGATACGGTCCTCGCCCTCGCCCATGACGCGGATCACCGGTTCGGTGCCGGAGGATCGGATCAGGAGGCGGCCGCAGCCGTTGAGGCGTTTCTCGCCGTCGGAGATCGCCGACTTGACGTCGGAATCGTCGAGCGGCTTGCCGCCCTTGTGACGGACGTTCTTCAGGATCTGCGGCAGCGGATCGAAGCGGTGGCAGACTTCGGACACCGGACGGCGCAGCTTCTGCACCACCGCCAGCACCTGCAAGGCCGCAACGAAGCCGTCGCCGGTGGTGGCGTAGTCGGACAGGATGATGTGGCCGGACTGCTCGCCGCCGAGATTGTAGCCGCCGTTCAGCATCTGCTCGAGCACGTAGCGGTCGCCGACCGGCGTGCGGACGAGATCGAGCCCCTGCCCGTTCAGGAAACGCTCGAGGCCGAGATTGGACATCACGGTCGCGACGATGCCCGGCCGCGACAGCCGGCCGTCTTCCTTCCAGCTCTGCGCGATCACCGCGAGCAGCTGGTCACCGTCGACGAGATGACCGCGCTCGTCGACCAGGATGACGCGATCGGCGTCACCGTCGAGCGCGATGCCGATGTCGGCGCGCATCTCGCGCACCTTCTTCGACAGCGCTTCCGGCGAGGTCGAGCCGCATTCCTTGTTGATGTTGAAGCCGTCGGGCTCGACGCCGATCGGAACGACGTCGGCACCCAATTCCCACAGCGCTTCCGGCACCACCTTGTAGGCGGCGCCGTTGGCGCAATCGATCACGACGCGCAAACCATCCAGCGACAGATCGCGCGGCAGCGTGCGCTTGGCGAATTCGATGTAGCGGTCATGCACGCCGTCGATGCGGCGGGCGCGGCCCAAGCTCGCGCTCTGCGCGAGCCTCTTGTCGAGGGATTCGTCGAGCAGCTGCTCGATCTGCCGCTCGACGTCGTCGGAGAGCTTGAAGCCCTGCGGGCCGAACAGCTTGATGCCGTTGTCCTCGAACAGATTGTGCGAAGCCGAGATCATCACGCCGAGATCGGCGCGCATCGACTTGGTCAGCATCGCGACCGCCGGTGTCGGCATCGGGCCGACCAGCAGCACGTCCATGCCGACCGAGGTGAAGCCAGCGACCATCGCATATTCGATCATGTAGCCGGACAGGCGGGTGTCCTTACCGATCACAACCCGATGGCGGTGGTCGCCGCGTTGAAACGCAAGGCCCGCGGCCTGGCCGACCTTGAGCGCGAGCTCCGGCGTGATCAGTCCGTTGGCGCGGCCCCGAATCCCGTCCGTCCCGAAATATTTGCGGCTCATATCGTCCCCCAGGCAACAATCAGGGGTCCCCTCGACAACCACGGGCTGCCCGAAAAGGCCCCGCATCCCTGATTTGCTGAGCTCTTATAAAACCATCGCGGCTAACTTGGCTTCAAAAAATATGATGAATCATTACGGAACCGGGCCCGCCGCGTGCCCGATAACATATTGTTAACACTATATTTCCCTGCAGGGAAGCCGGAACGGGATGGAACCCGGCCCTAGCCGGTGCGCTTCACATGGCCGTCGCCGCGGCTCGGCGGTGGCTGGGTGACATTGACAGGATCGGAGGCCGGAAAGGTCTCTTCCAGGCCCTCTTCCAGCGCTTCCTCGAGGTCGCGCTTCTCCTTGATCTCTTCCGGCGAAGGTGCGGCGTGCGGCCTCGTCATGGCGCCCTCCTCTCAAACGATTTGGCTGTGCATCTAACCATGCTAGATGACCCCGAAATCATCCGATGCAAGACGGGCCGGGGAAACGATCATGAAGCACATCACCTGTATCGACGATCTTCGCGCGCTGCATAAGCGCCGCGTGCCGAAGGCGTTCTTCGACTATTGCGACCGCGGCTCCTATGCCGAGGAGACGCTGCGCGCCAACCGCGAGGACATGCAGGCGATCAAGTTCCGCCAGCGCATCCTGGTCGACGTCTCCAAGCGCGACACCTCGACCACGATCCTCGGCGAGCCCTCGACCATGCCGCTGATCCTGGCGCCTGTCGGCTTGCTCGGCATGCAGCATGGCGACGGCGAGATCCATGCCTGCCGCGCCGCGCAGGCCGCCGGTATCCCGTTCACGCAATCGACTATGTCGATCTGCTCGATCGAGGATATCGCCGCGAGTGTCGAGAAGCCGTTCTGGTTCCAGCTCTACGTCATGAAGGACCGCGGCTTCATCAAGGATCTGATCCAGCGCGCCATCGCGGCCAAGTGCAGCGCGCTGGTGCTCACCGTCGACCTGCAGGTGATCGGCCAACGCCACGCCGACATCAAGAACGGCATGACGGTGCCACCGGAATGGTCGCTATCGAAGCTTCTGGATTTCGCCAGCAAGCCGGCCTGGGTCTCAGGCGTGCTGCAAGGCAAGCGCCGCACCTTCGGCAACATCGCCGGCCACGTGAAGAACACCGAGGATCTCAACCGCCTCGCCGAATGGACCGCATCGCAGTTCGACACCTCCTTGAACTGGAAGGACGTCGAGTGGGTCCGCAGCATCTGGCCGGGCAAGCTCGTCATCAAGGGCATCCTCGACGTCGAGGACGCCGAGGAAGCCGCTAAGACCGGCGCGCAGGCCCTCGTCGTCTCCAACCATGGCGGCCGGCAGCTCGACGGCGCGCCGTCCTCGATCGAGGTGCTGCCCGAGATCGCGGACGCGGTCGGCGACAAGATGGAGATCATGTTCGACGGCGGCATCCGCTCCGGCCAGGACGTGATGCGCGCGCTCGCGCTCGGCGCAAAATCCTGCATGATCGGCCGCGCCTACGCCTATGGCTTAGGGGCCGGCGGCCAGGCCGGCGTCGCCAAGGCGATCGACATCATCCAGAAAGAGCTGCTCACCACCATGGGCCTGTGCGGCGTCAACAGGATCGACGAGATCGACGATCACATCATTGCGGTGTGAGGCGAAACCGTCGCGTCAAACATAGCCGTCGTCCCGGACAAGCGCGCCCTAAGCGCGCGCCGATCCGGGCCCCATAGCCACAGGCGGACGTGGCTACGGGGACTCGGAGTTACCTCCTTCGCGCAACAACTTGACCCTGTGGTTATGGGTCCCGGATCTGCGCTAACGCTTGTCCGGGACGACAGCGGTGTCTGTCGCGGTAGTTGCGCAATATATCCCGCGCCTCACATCGGCGGCGTGACGCCGTCGCGGCCGACGCCGACGCGATTGGTCTCGAAAGAGCCGTCCGGCAATTGCTTCGTGAACGCGATGATCTTGGCCCCGGCTTTGAGCTCGGACTTCTCGCCCGGCACATAAGTGACCACCGGGGTGTTGTCGGCGACGAACACCTTCTTCTCGCCGTCCTTGTACTTGACCAGCAGCGTGTGGCCGTCATTGCCGACCACACTCTCGGCGACCGTCGCATTGGTCATGCTGGAATTGGGCTTGAGATCCCAGGGCCGCGAGCCCTCCCCGGTGCCGCGCATGCTCTCCGGAAACACGTGGATCTCGACCGCATTCTGGCCGCCGTTCGGCCCAGGCACGGTGGTTGCGCCGATGAACGAACCCGGCTTGATGTCGGCGAGTGAAATCTTGGTGATGCCTGCGACGTTCACGTCAGAGGCGATGTGAAGCTTGACGTCTTCGCCGCTGCGCGACTTGACCTGCATGGTGTCGCCATTGACGCTCTCGATCGTGCCGCGCACGCGCGTCGGCACCGGCGCTTTCTGGGCGAAGATACAGTAGGTCGAGAGGGCCACCATTGCGACGGCGAGAAGTGGACGTGTGAAAGTTGCACGTTGAACAGACATGACGGTCTCCGGTTATCCCCACGGAGGGAGAACTCCGGAACAGCCGCGCTATTCTCTCAAGTCTTTGTGAGATCGGCCTCGACCAGCGCGCGCAGCTCGGCGGTGACCTCAGGCCGCTGGCCGAACCACAGCTCGAAGCCGCGCACCGCCTGGTGCAGCAGCATGCCGAGCCCGTCGGCGGTCTTAAGGCCGCGCGCTTTTGCTGCCGCAAGCAGCGGCGTCACCAGCGGGACATAAACGAGATCGGCGACCACGGCGGCCTGCGGCAGGCGCGCAACATCGACGTCGAGTGAAGGCTGGCCATGCATGCCGAGCGAGGTCGTGTTCACGAGAAGTTTTGCACGCGGCAGAACGTCGTTGATCGCATCCCATGCAACGGGGTGCACGTTCGGCCCGAACTGTCTTGCCAGCGTCTCCGCCCGCGCGATGGTGCGATTGGCGAGATGGATGCGCTTGATGCCCCGCTCGCGCAGCCCGAACACGACGGCGCGCGAGGAGCCGCCGGCCCCGAGCACCAGCGCCTCCTCAGCCGTATCCCAGCCGGGCGCGCTGGCGTCGAGATTGCCGATGAAGCCTTCGACGTCGGTGTTGGTCGCGTGCAGCTCGCCGTCTTCGAACCACAGCGTATTGGCCGCGCCGACGGCCGTTGCCCGCGCATCGGGTTTCGACAGCGCCAGCACGCCCTCCTTGTGCGGGATGGTGACGTTGGCACCGACGAAGCCGCGCAGCGACAGCCGCAGCACGAAGTCGCGCAGATCCTCGGGCGGAACCGCCTCGATGACGTAGCCGCCCTCGATCCCGAGCGTGCGCAGCCAGTAATGATGAATCAGCGGCGAGCGCGAATGCGCCGCCGGCCATCCGATCAGACAAGCGGCGGGAGCCCTGGTCACGTCATCCTTCCCTCAAGCGATGTGGAAGGCGATCCATTTCGCGTCCCGAAGGCTCTGTCAAGCGCACGAGCGCCGCATCGCCACGGCGCCGTCAGCTCGCGGCAACCTCATCGGCCTCGGGCTGCGTTGCGCGGCCCTTGATATCGGCAATCGCTCGCTCGAGGCTCTGGCGATACCGCGCGCGGGGCGGCGTCACGCCATGGGTGAGCAGCGCGCGACGAACCGCCGGCGATGCCCCCGTGATGAACAGCCTGATGCCCTGGCGATGGGCCTTGGCGGCGACGCGCCCGAGCACGTTCGCCGCGGTGGAGTCCAGGAACGGCACCGCGGCGAAATCGACCACGAAGGCCTTGCGCTGGTCGGCGACGCCGTCGAGCACGCCTCCAATCGCAGAGGCGGCGCCGAAGAAGAACGCACCGGTGATGCGATAGACCAGCACGTCGCGGTCGACCGCAAGCGCGGAATCGTAGGGAACGCGCGCACCGTTGCTGTCATCGGGGCGATCGGGGACCACCAGCGGCGTACGCTCCTCGATGCCCGTCATCTCCGCCATGCGATGGATGAACAGCACCGCGCCGAGCGCGAAGCCGACCAGAATGCCTTCGGTCAGATCGCGGAAGATCGTGAGCAGGAAGGTTGCGAGCAGCACGACGGCATCGCCCCATGACGAGCGCAGCAGCGTCGCGAATTCCTGCTTCTCCGCCATGGTCCAAGCCACCACGACGAGCACGGAGGCGAGCGCTGCGAGCGGAATGTAGCTTGCGAGCGGCGCCGCGATCAGCATGAACAGCAGCAGGAAGACCGAATGCAGCATGCCCGCGAGCGGGCCGCGCGCACCGGCGCGGATGTTGGTCGCGGTGCGCGCAATCAGGCCGGTAACGCAGATGCCGCCGAACAGCGCCGAGCCGATATTGGCGACGCCTTGCGCCACCAGCTCGCAATTGGAGCGATGACGGCGTCCGGTCATGCCGTCGGCCACCACGGCCGACAACAACGATTCGATGGCCGCCAGCAGCGCAAATGCAATCGCGTCCGGCAGCACGGCCTTTGCCTTCTCCAGCGAGAACGCGGGCAGCGCCGGCGAGGGCAGCTCGCGCGGAATGCCGCCGAAGCGCGAGCCGATGGTCTCGACCGGCAGCGACAGCACGGCGCTCGCGACCGCCGCGAGCGCAACCGCGATCAGGATGCCGGGCCAGGACGGCCGCCAGCGCCGCAAGGCGGCGATGATGACGATGCTGCCGATCGCGACCACGACGGCCGATGGATTGATGGTGTTGAGGCCTCCGGCGAGCGCAACGAGCTTGGGAACGAATTCGCTGGGCTCTTTCCCGGCCAGCGTGATCCCGCCGAGATCGCGGAGCTGGCTCGCAAAAATGATGACGGCGATGCCGGCGGTGAAGCCGACGGTCACAGGATAGGGAATGAACTTGATGTAGGTGCCGACCCGCAACAGGCCTGCGGCGACCAGGAACAGCCCCGCCATCATGGTGGCGAGGATCACGCCGTCGACGCCGTGCCGCTCGGCCGTCACCGCAACCAGGACGATAAAGGCGCCCGCGGGTCCGCCGATCTGGAAACGGCTGCCGCCGAGTAGGGACACGATGAAGCCGCCGACGACGGCGGTGTAGAGGCCGCGGTCCGGTGTCACGCCCGAGGCGATCGCGATCGCCATCGACAGCGGCAGTGCCACGATCGCGACGGTGAGGCCGGCGAAGACGTCGGCGCGAAAGTCCGCGACGCCGTACCCCTCACGCCAAATGGTGACGAGCTTTGGCAAATACAATTCGACAAAGGTCGGCCGGCGAAGCTGATGCAGTTGGCCCGCTTGATCGCTTGTGATGCTCATGCCCACGATGCTCCGAAGCATCGTGCGTCCCGTGTTGCCGAGGTGCGACGATGCGCTATCCCATTCCTGATCCCGAGCATGATCAACGCCCGATCATGCCCCCACCCGCCGCGGCGGCCCCGGCTCCTTGAGGCGAACGCCGCGCCCGCCAATGTCGCTGCGCGCCTGCTCGCCGATCAGCTCGACGCCGGCCCGATCGAACGCCTCGACCACCTTGATCAGGGTCTCGACCACGCCGCGAACATTGCCGGTGCTGGCTTCCATCCGCTGGATGGTCGGCAGCGAAACGCCGGCGAGCTCGGCCAGGGTTTTCTGGTCAATGCCGAGCAGCGCCCGCGCTGCCCGCATCTGGAACGACGTGATCACCGTGGCCTCACGTATCAGAGCGTATAAATGATATCTAAGACATATACAATGATATAAAATACATCATTTATGGCTGGGCGCAAGGCCTGTATCGACTGCCCCATCTGCCTCCGTCGTCATTGCGAGGAGCTCTTGCGACGAAGCAATCCAGACTATCTCCGCAGAGACATTCTGGATTGCTTCCGCCTTCGCCAAAGGCTTCGGCGGACAAGTCGCTGCGCTCGCAATGACGGAGGTTGGGCGCGGGTTCGGCTCAATGAAATGCCGCATCCGCGGAGGCAGCCACTCACCCCTCCCTCTCCCCGTGAAGAACGGGGAGAGGGAGTGAGAGGCCGGTTGCCTCACTCACAGATCACGCCGCGTGCTGGTGGGCGGCGATGATCTGGTCGGCGGCGCGGCCGGTCACTTCGGCCATGTGGTCGAACTGGCGGGTGAAGCTGCCGGCGCCGGCGGTGGCCGAGCGCAGTTCGACGATGAGCTCGCCGATCTCGGCTTCCGGCATCATGGCGCGGACGCAGTCCCAGCCGCTCCAGCCGTCGCGCGTGTCGAAGCCGAGGATCTGGCCACGCCGCGCCGACAGGATCGCGTTGA
Source organism: Bradyrhizobium zhanjiangense (assembly GCF_004114935.1). Classification (NCBI taxonomy): domain Bacteria; kingdom Pseudomonadati; phylum Pseudomonadota; class Alphaproteobacteria; order Hyphomicrobiales; family Nitrobacteraceae; genus Bradyrhizobium; species Bradyrhizobium zhanjiangense. The sequence goes on along the minus strand of NZ_CP022221.1, from coordinate 1,680,338 downwards.
TCTTGGCGGTGGCGTCGGTCGGGCAGACGATCTCGACCATGTGGATCGGCTCGAGCAACACCGGCTGACATTGCGGCAGGCCCTCGTTGAGCCCGACCCGCGCCGCCGTGCGGAAGGCGAGGTCCGACGAGTCGACGCTGTGATAGGAGCCGTCGGTCAGCGTCACCTCCACGTCGGTGACGGGGAAACCGAGCGGGCCGCGCGCCAGCCCGTCGACGACGCCTTCCTCCACCGCCGGGATGTAATTGCGCGGCACCGCGCCACCGACCACCTTCTCGGCGAACTTGAAGCCGTCGCCGCGCGGCAGCGGCCTGATGTCGAGCACGACATCGCCGAACTGGCCGTGACCGCCGGACTGCTTCTTGTGACGCCCGCGCTGGGTGATCGGCTTGCGGATGGTCTCCTGATAGCCGATCGCGGGCGGATGCGAGGTGATCTTAACGCCGAAGCGGTCGCGCAGCCGCTCGCCGGCGACGCGCAGATGCATCTCGCCCTGGCCCCACAGCACGGTGTCATGGGTCTTGGCGTTCTGCACCACGACCAGCGAGGGATCCTCCTCGTGCAGCCGGGCCATCGCCTGGCCGAGCTTCACGTCGTCCTTGCGATCTGTGGCCGCGATCGAGATCGCGAGCACCGGCGGCGTCGGCTCCACGGCGACGAGCGCAGCCGGCGGCGTCTTGCCGCTCGAGACGGTGTCGCCGGTCTTTACGGGATCGAGCTTGGCGAGCGCCACGGTGTCGCCGGCTTCGGCCGAGGCACGCTTGGTGTCGTAGGCGCCGTTGACGGCGAGGATACCGGAGATGCGCCCCGTGCCACCGGCTGAGGATTGCAGCGTCGCACCATCGTCGAGATGGCCGGCGAGCAGCCGCGTCAGCGACAGCTTGCCGCCGTGCTGCGAATGCAGCGTCTTGAAGACGTAGCCGAGCGCATCCTTGGTGTCGGGAACGCCGAGACGTTTTGCGGTCTCCGCAACGCCGGGCGCCTCGTGGCGCAGCGCTTTCATCAGACGCAGCACGCCGTTTTCGCGCGCGGCGGCGCCCAGCAGCACCGGACAGATCAGCCCTTCGCGCAATTCGCGGGCAAGGTCGTCGAACACGGCATCGCGCGGCGGCTGGATGTCTTCGAGCAGCTGCTCCATCAGCGCATCGTCGTGATCGGCGAGCTTCTCCAGCATCGAGAAGCGAGCCTCCTTCTCGCGGTCGAGATTGCCGCCTTCGAGCGCGATCACCTCGGAGGCCTTGTGCTCGCGATAGATGAAGGCGCGCTCCAGCGCGAGATCGACGAAGCCCTCGATCAGCTCGCCGTTCCAGATCGGAATCTGGCGCAGCACCAGCGGCACGCACGAGGCGGGCTGCAGCATTGCGAGCGTCTCGCGGATCCGCTCGCTGGCGCGGTCGATCTTGTTGAGGAACAGGAAACGCGGGATCTTCAGCTCCTCCAGCTCGCGCAGGATGATCTGAAGCTGCGGCAGCTTCTTCTCGTCGGCCTCGCAGACCACGACCGCGGCATCGACCGCGGGCAACACGGCGCGCATGTCGTGGGCGAATTCGACGGAACCGGGACAGTCGAGGAAGGTGTAGCTGTCGCCCATGAAACTCGTGGTGGCGGCAGTCAGCCCGACGGTCATCTTGTGATCACGGGCCTCTGGCGTGGCGTCGCCGACGGAAGTTCCGGCATCGACGCTGCCGGCGCGCGGGATCGCACCCGTTCGCGCCAGGATTGCTTCGAGAAGTGTGGTTTTACCGCTTTGGAATGGGCCCACCAGCGCAATGCACCGTGGACCTCGGGGACTTCTGACGTCTTGTCCCATTCGCCGCCTCCTTCTTGTGGAGCTCGGCCCATGATTGGGTCGGCAAACGCAGATGCTCTGCCCGTCCCCAAGATTTGGCAAGCATCAAACGTCGCTGCGGTGCGTCGTCGGTACTCACCTCTCCCGGAGGGAGAGGTGAGTCTCGTAGCTGGCTCAGTCAATTAGAATTGACGGCGGCTCAACGCCCTGGACGAAGTTCCAGGCTCTCCAGACCCGCGGCGACGTTGAGGCCGACCTGGCCCTGCACGCTGAGCGGCTGGAGCGCGATTGAATTGTTGGAGCCGCCGACCAGCACGTTGCCACCAAGCCCGACGCCGACCGAGGCGCTGCCCTGCGCGCCAGCGTAATTGCCGGAGAGATCACCGGGGCCGAGCCGGTCGACCGGCGCGAACACGCCCCAGGCGAGCGCCGTCTCCTGGGTGATGCCGATGTCGAGGCCGACTTTGCGGATCGTCGCGACGTAGCGGTCGTCGGGCAGGCCGTCGGCGCGCAGCACGCAGCCGAGATGGGTCACCGATCCCACGATGAAGCCGACGCTGGCGCCGCCGCGGCATTCGAGCACGCCGATCCGCGTCATCCGTTGCTGCGCGCTGGCAGCAGCGACGGAGACAACGAGGCTTGCGGCGGTGAGCCCGGCGAGGAGGAACGAACGGCGCATGAAACGTCTCCGGCGATGAATGGGATGCGAGCAGGAAGGACGCGGCACACGCCGCGCGATCGTCTATGCCACAAGAGTCTTGGCGGTGCCAGATCGGACATATCTGGAATCGAATTCGCGGAGAGAGGCCCCTCACCCCACCCTCTCCCCGTAAGAACGGGGCGAGGGAGTGCGCGAGCCTGCGCTCCTCACGATGCGAGAAGAATTAGAGTGCGCAATCGGACGCGACTTAACCTCTCCCCGCCCTTCTGCGGGGAGAGGTCGGATCGCGCAAGCGATCCGGGTGAGGGGCATGGCAAGATGCCGACCAGAACAAAGGACCGTCCGACTCCGCTTATCGAAACACAACAAAAAAGGCCCGCACGAAGCGGGCCTTTTCAATTTGCACTGTCGCGACAGGCTTACCGCAGATTGCCGCAGAAGCGCTGGATGCGCTTGCAGGCGTCTTCGAGGTCGGAGGTCTTGGTCGCATAGGAGATGCGGAACGCAGGTCCGAGGCCGAAGGCCGAGCCCTGCACCACGGCGACGCCTTCGGTCTCCAGGAGCTCGGTGACGAACGTCTCGTCATTATCGATCACCTTGCCCGACGGCGCGGTCTTGCCGATCGTGCCGGCGCAGGACGGATAGACGTAGAACGCGCCTTCGGGCCGCGGGCACTCGATGCCCTTGGCCTGGTTGAGCATGGAGACGACGAGATCGCGGCGCTCCTTGAACACCTTGTTGTTGGCGGGGATGAAGTCCTGCGGACCGTTCAGCGCTTCGACCGCCGCCCATTGCGCAATCGACGACGGGTTCGAGGTCGACTGCGACTGGATGGTCGACATCGCCTTGATCAGCTGCGCCGGGCCACCGGCATAGCCGATGCGCCAGCCGGTCATGCAATAGGCCTTCGACACGCCGTTCACGGTGAGCGTGCGGTCGTAGAGTTTCGGCTCGACCTGCGCGACGGTGGTGAACTGGAAGTCGTCATAGACGAGATGCTCGTACATATCGTCGGTCATCACCCAAACATGGGGATGCCTGAGCAGCACGTCGGTGAGCGCCTTCAGTTCGGACTTGGTGTAGGCAGCTCCCGTCGGATTCGACGGCGAGCACAGGATCACCCATTTGGTCTTCGGCGTGATCGCGCGCTCCAGCGCCTCGGCCTGGAGCTTGAAGCCGGTCGCGGCGGTGCAGACCACCGGCACCGGCTCGCCGCCGGCAAGCGCCACCATTTCAGGATAGCTGACCCAATAGGGCGCGGGAATGATCACCTCGTCGCCCGGATTGATGGTCGCCATCAGCGCGTTGTAGAGCACTTGCTTGCCGCCGGTGCCGACGATGATCTGGTTCGGCTTGTAGGCGACGCCGTTCTCGCGCTGAAACTTGCCGATGATGGCTTCCTTCAGCTCGGGGATGCCGTCGACCGCGGTGTACTTGGTCTTGCCGGCCTCGATGGCGCGGATCGCCGCCAGCTTGATGTTGGCGGGCGTGTCGAAGTCGGGCTCGCCGGCACCTAAGCCGATGACGTTGCGGCCCGCCGCTTTCAGCGCGCGTGCTTTATCCGTGACCGCGATGGTCGCGGACGGCTTCACACGGTCGAGCGCAGCGGCAAGGAAGGACATCGTCATCTCCTGACAAGCGTCGTGAAGCCCTCGGCCTCACGACTCTGATTGTGGGAATGAGCCACCCTAAAACGTGAGCCGCTGCACCGCAAGAAACTTCGGCCCGATCCGGCAAAAGTTTGCGGATTTCCCGCGTTTCGAGGCGCGATTGACCGCAATGTTCCGCAACTTTGCCGGCCAAATTCCTCATATCCGGCAAGGCTTGTCCTCGGAGCAATTGATAGCCGGGTCCCGGGCATCGGAAGCGATGGCGTCCTTCGGTCGGCTATGCCCGGCCATGACAACGCGGAAGCACTAGCGCCCTAAACCCGATGCATACGGTCGTCCGCGGACTTCACGATTGCGCGGAGCAACGCATTGGTGTGCTGACGCAAGCGTGATCTCGGTTGCACGGTCGCGCGGAAATGATCTTCCGTGGCGTTGCAGTGCGGTAGGGTTTTCGAGTTTTTCTATGGGCCGGCTCTTGCGGCGGATTCGCATCGGCATCATTGTCTAGCCGCGCTGCAGGGCAGCCAGCGCCGCGCCTTCCCATCCTCGGAAACGAACTCCCAGAATGTACAAGCTCTATTCGATGCAGCGCTCCGGCAACAGCTACAAGGTCCGCCTTGCGCTGGCGCTGCTCAACGTGCCCTATGAGGCCATCGAGATCGACATTCTGCGCGGCGAGAGCCGCACGCCGGACTTTCTGTCGAAGAACCCGTCCGGCCAGGTGCCGCTGCTCGAGGTCGGGAACGACCGCTATCTCGCCGAGTCCAACGCCATCCTCTGGTACGTTGCCGTCGGCACGCCGCTCGCGCCGGAGAACCGCATCGACCGCGCCGAGGCGCTGCAGTGGATGTTCTTCGAGCAGCACGCGCTCGAACCCAACATCGGCGCGGCCTATTTCTGGCTGTCGCTGGTCAAGGGCGGCCGCGATCTGCAGACCCATTCGCTGGAGGATTGGATGGAGCGCGGCTATGGCGCGCTCCAGGTGATGGAGAACCACCTCAAGACCAACGCCTATTTCGCCGCCCGCCAGCTCACGGTCGCCGATATCGCGCTCTATGGCTACACCCATCTCGCCGACCGCTGCGACTTCGATCTTTCGACTTTCCCAGCGGTCCGGGACTGGCTGAAGCGCGTGGAAGCTGCGCCCGGCTTCGTGACGATGGACTGGCGCCCGGCCGACATCGACGACCCCGCCAGCATTGCCGCGGGCGCCTGACAGGCCTGCCCCCCGCTCCGGCAAATAGTGGGCATAAGGACCGCCCTTGCCGCAATGTCGCCGCTTTCGGCGCGACAGCCGCCGCAATATTGCCGGTTGAAACTGGGAAATTGTGGAAAGTCGCGGGTGATTCGCTCGCGTGTTGAGGGATTTAGACCCATGATTCGGGCGTCCGGCACGGCAGGCTTTCAGGGCCAATCCGCCACCGTCGCGTCTTCCCGGCTGACCAACGCGGTCGCGGCCTCGCTCGCCGTCGCCGCACTCTCGCTGTGCCTGATCGTCACTCTGACGGTGATGTCGACCAAGGCGACCATGGCGATGGGCCTGCCGATCTGATTCCCGTTTCATCCTGGACCAGCCTTCAAGGCGCCGTGCGGCCCGCGCCGACCGGCATTGCGACAGGACGTCGATGAAGTCACCTGTGGTAGTCGTTGCGATCACTCTGACTGCGGCCATCCTGGTCGCGGCATCGCTGTTGATTTTCACCGGCATGCGCAAGAGCTCGGGCAGCTCGACGCTGAATGCGCCCGCGCTGCAACAGCGCCTCAGGCACGCGCACTTGGTCTAAAATCATCCGAAAGATTTGCGCTCCGCCGCAAGCGCCCATTAAGCGCATCGCGCGAAATCGCATCGCATCGGCGCAACTATCCGTCAGTGTTGCGGTCTTACCTCGTGGGGGAGGAGCGAGACTGGCCCATGCGGTTCGGATGGCGCGCGATCTCCGGTCCGGTGCTGACGGCAGCGACCCTGCTGCTGGCGATGCTCTTCGATCGCTTCGTCCCCACTCCCTCGCCTGCGCCGCTGCTGGTCTGCCTCGTGGCGCTTGCCGGCGCGCTGTCGGGCCTCGCCTCGGCCATGACCAGTGCAGCCGTCGCGGTGATCGGCGCGGCACTGCTCTTCCTCAACCATCACGGCGTCTCCGGCTATGGCAACGCGGATCTGGTCCGGCTCGGCCTCCTGGCAATCACGGTTGCCGGCACCGCTGGCATCACCGGCCTGATGCGCGCGCGGATGCTCGGCACGTTCGCGGCCGAGCGCCAGAGCCACGCCACCGCCGCACGCCTGTCGGCCGCGCTCGACCAGATCGATATCGGCGTCGTGCTGCTCGATGCTGAGACGCGGGCCGAATTCATCAACCGCGCGTTCCGCGAATATTTTGCGGTGCCGGACCAGATCGCCGACGGCAAGCCGCCCTTCATCGCGCTGATGTATCACGGCCGCGACACCGGCGCGTTCGAGCTGCCCGAGGACGAACTCGGCACCTTCATCGCCCAGCGCATGGAGATGGTGCGGATCGGCGATGCCACGCCGATCAGCATTGCCTTGCGCAACGGCGAGGTGCTGCGTTTCGTCTGCACCGCGCTGCCCGACGGCGGCCGCATGCTGAGCTACACGCCGGTGACCGACCTCGTGCGCCACACCGATGCGCCGGCGAGCGCCGACTACTATCGCTCGCTGCGCGATCCCGCGAACCGAAGGCTGATGAGCTATCTCCGCGTTGCGGAGTAGGCGCGGCAACGTGCGCGCATCGTACGCCGGCGCTCGCGGATACAGCCCCTCACCCCACCGTCTCCCCGTAAGAACGGGGCGAGGGAGCGAGAAGCCGGTGCGCACCTCACTTTCGACTGTGCCGATATCTCTACCTCTCCCCGCCCTTCTGCTTGGAGAGGTCGGATCGCGCAAGCGATCCGGGTGAGGGGCAAGGCAAGCTGTCGCCACGACTGAATGTCCATCCGACTCGCGAGACAAATTGATCAGCAAGCCCGTCATGGGTATGAAGTATCCTTCATCGATCGCGGAAATTCACATGTCCCTCACCATTCGAGCCGTCACCAAACAGGACTACGATCAATGGCTGCCGCTGTGGGACGGCTACAATGCCTTCTACGGCCGTTCGGGTCCGACCGCGCTTGCGCCCGAGATCACGCGCATGACGTGGCAGCGTTTCTTCGACGCCTACGAGCCGATGCACGCGCTGGTCGCCGAGAGCGATGGCCAATTGCTTGGACTGACGCACTATCTTTTCCATCGCAGCACCACGGCGATCGAACCGTCCTGCTATTTGCAGGATTTGTTCACGCGCGAGGTTGTGCGCGGCAAGGGCGTCGGCTCCGCGCTGATCCATGGTGTGTATGAACGGGCGAAACTGGCGGGGTCGCCGCGCGTCTACTGGCAGACGCACGAGACCAATTTCACGGCGCAGCGCCTGTACGACAAGGTCGCCGAGCGCTCCGGATTCATCGTCTACCGCAAGCTGTTCTGATTCCTCTCCACACCCTGTGGATAAGTCCCACTGTCACCCTCGCGTAACATAGCAGGGCTACGCTCGCGCCTGCGTCTGATCAGGCCCCCCCGTCACCGATCAAGCGCCCCAAGCGGTCCCCGTCAGTCGCCGCGTCTGACAGGGGCCGCATTTTTTTGTCCGCCTCATGGGCATGGCAGCAGCGCGGCGAGCGGCTTGCTGATGGGGGGCGCCGTGGTCAGAATGCGCCGCGGCTCATCTGACAGGATCTCCCATGGACATTCGCAATCTCGGCGCCTCCGGCCTGCGCGTCTCTGCGGTCGGGCTCGGCTGCAACAATTTCGGCCAGCGCACAGATCTGGAGACCTCGCGCAAGGTGATCCATCGCGCGCTCGATCTCGGCATCACGCTGTTCGACACTGCCGACATCTATTCGAGCATGGGCGGCTCGGAGACGGTGCTCGGCACCGTGCTGGGCGACCGCCGCAAGGATATCGTGCTGGCGACGAAATATTCGAAGCCGATGGCGGAGGACGGCACCAAGCAGGGTGCCTCGCGCCGTTACATCATGAACGCGGTCGAGGCGAGCCTGAGACGGCTCAAGACCGACTACATCGACCTCTACCAGCAGCACGATTACGATCCGCTGACGCCGATCGAGGAGAGCCTGCGCGCCCTCGACGATCTCGTCCGGCAGGGCAAAGTCCGCTACATCGGCAATTCGAACTTTCCGGCCTGGCGCGTCGCAGAGGCGGAGTACGTCGCACGCGCGATGAATCTCAGCCGCTTCGTCTCCTGCCAGGACGAATATTCCCTTCTCGTGCGCGACATCGAGAAAGATCTGTTGCCGGCAGCAACGGAATACAAGCTCGGGCTATTGCCGTTCTTCCCGCTCGCAAGCGGACTTCTGACCGGCAAATACCGAAGGGGCGAGGCCGCGCCTGATGATACCCGCTTCGGCAAGGTGCCGCGGCTGCGCGACCGCTACGTCACGCCGCGCAACGAGGACATCGTCGAGAAGCTCACGGCCTTCGCCAAAACACGCGGGCACAGCATGCTCGAGCTCGCCTTCTCCTGGCTCGCCGCGCGACCGCAAGTGTCGAGCGTGATCGCCGGCGCCACCCGCGTCGAGCAGGTCGAGGAGAATGTCAAGGCGATCGGGTGGAAGCTCAGCGCGGAGGAGATGGTGGAGATCGACAAGATCACGCAGGGCTGATCTTTGCGGCGGCGCTACTTCGCGCCGCGTCCCACCGTCTGCATCACCTCAAAACCTTCGAATTGGGGATGGCCGAGATAAAGCGGCTTATTATCGCCCGCCTTGTGGTGCGCCGCGCGAAACGCCTCCGACTTGGTCCACGCCTCGAACGCCGCATAATTCGCCCAGACAGTGTGCGAGGCATACAGCGTGTGGTCCTCGAGCTCGGGGCCCTTCAACAGATGGAATTCGACGAAGCCCGGCACCTTGTCCAGATGCGTGTCGCGCGTGAGCCAGACCTGCTCGAACGCGGACTCGGAGCCCTTGGCGACGCGGAAGCGGTTCATGGCGATGTACATGGCGGCGGTTCTCCTGATGCTCGGCTCATCATGTCGTCATTCCGGGACGCGCCGCAAGGCGCGGGCCCGGAATCCATTTTGCGACAGAACCGGTGGAGGAATGGATTCATTCTTAGATGCGCAATTGCGCATCATAGCTCGCGCCACGCGCACCCCGGAATGACGACGGCAGTTGTTAAGCCACCAATCCCTTCATCGGCCGTGCTGCGACGCTATCCGGGAACACCGCCTCCGCCAGCACGCGATCCGAGAGCCCAAATTGCCCCTGCAGCACGCCCTTGATCACGGAGCGCAGATCCGTGGTGGGCTTGAGATCGCGCCCTTCATGGAGGTTGGCGAGTTTGAGGCCCGGCCAGTCCGAGATGACGCGGCCGCCCTTCACGGCGCCGCCGGCGAGCAGCGCTATCGTTCCCGTGCCGTGATCGGTGCCGTCGGTGCCGTTGATGCGCGCGGTGCGGCCGAACTCGGTGGCGACGACGACCACAGCGTCGCGCCAGCGCGCGCCGAGCCCGTTTTCAAATTCGGCGAGCGCGCCGTCGAGCCCGCCGAGCAGGAAGGCGAGAGGCCCCACCGGGCCGCCTTCATTGGCGTGTGTGTCCCAGCCGTCGAAGGTGAGCGCGGCGATGCGCGGACCGTCGTCGGCGGCCATCAGCTTTGCCGCGCCGCGCGCCACCTGCCGCATCTGCGCGGCTGCATTGCCGCGTTTCGGCTTCATGTCGTCGCCGCTTGCAGCCTTGTCGAGCTGGAGGCCTTGCGACAAAGCCGTCGCCAGCACGGGATCGCGATGGCGGTAGAGCTCGACGAGGCGCATCGCGGTGTCGTCGTCGGCCTGCGGCAGGGCGACCGGCGCCCAGCCGACGGTCGGTGCATTGCCGCGCAGCACCAGCGGCGTGGTCGGGCCGACGGCAAGCCCGCTCGATACCCGCTCGCCGCGCGGCAGCGCTTCCAGCGCGCGATTGAGCCAGCCGGATTGCACCCGGCCCGGGCCGGCATAGCCGCTCTCGAGCACGTCCTGGCCGTCGAAATGCGAACGATCGCGATACGGTGTTGCGACCGCGTGGATCACCGCGGCGTGCATCTCGCGATACATGCGGGAAAACTCCGGCATCGCCGGATGCAGCGCGAAGAACGAGTCGAGCATGATCGCGGGATGCGTACCATCAGCCGTGAGCGCGATCGAGCCGTGCAGGCCGGCGTAATCGGGGTCGCCGATCGGGGCGACGGTCGAAAGCCCGTCAAGCGCGCCGCGCAGGATCACCACGACCAGGCGCGGATCGCGCCCGTCGGCAGCGCGGGCAAATTTGGGCAGATAAGCCCAGGCCGCGAAGGAGGCGCCGCCGAGCAGGAGTCCTCGGCGCGAGGTGAGGAGCCGGTTCTCGACGCAGTCGATCATCGTCATCTCCGCTGCATTTCCGGTGACATCAACAGCAGCGCCAGCGCCTGCTGCCGCGACTCCGCGCGCTCGATGGTTCGCCGTGTCTCGATGGAGGCCGCGTCCGCAGCCGCGAATTCCAGGAGGTCGAGCGGATCGATGTTGTTGCCGAGCCGCGCCCCCATCTGCGCCGCGATGTCGAGCCGCAGCTTCATGCCTTCGGGCGCGGCCCAGGCGGCGCTGGTGTCAGGGAAACCGTTCGGTCCCGCCGGCGACCACAGGGGTTGGCCGAGCAAGTTCAGATTGTTCAGATAGGTGCCGGGATCCTCCGGCACGCGCGCGAGCAGCCGGCCGCTGGCAACCAGGAAATCGTACGGCGAGCGCATCTTGGTCAGCGGCGCTTTCCACGCTTCATCGGAATCGACCAGCGCCATGGCAAGCGCCTTCAGGTCGCCGTCGGTCTTGACGAAGATGTCGCGCAACCGCGCAACCAGAGTAGGCGGCGGATCATCGGCGACGAAGTGACGGACCAATTTGGTGGCGATGAAATTCGCGGTCGAGGCATGGCGCGCGATGTCGGCGAGCGCGGCCTCGCCCTGCGCGAGGCCCGCCTGAGCGTACGTCTTGCCGAGCAGTATCTGCGACCCGGGCTGATGCGCATTGACGTTGAACACGAAGGAGCCAGGCACTCCTAATTGTCCCTGCCGTCCGGCAAAGGTCCAGCCGGTGATAATGCGCGCGAGCGAGGTGACGTCGTCCTGCGTATAGCCGCCGCCAACGCCGAGCGTATGCAGCTCCATGATCTCGCGCGCCAGATTTTCGTTCAGCCCGCGCTTGCGGTTTTGCCCGGCGCGCGAATCCGGTCCGAGCGATTGCTGGTTGTCGAGGAAGAACAGCATCGCCGGATGCTGCTCGGCCGCCCTCAGCATATCGGCGAAGCACCCGAGCACGTGCGGCCTGATCGCCTCGCGCTCGAACGCGCCGGCCCAGATCCGCGCCAGCTCCCCCTTGCTGGCGGAGATGCAGAAATGGTTTGACCAGAACACGACGAGACGCTCGGTGAAGCCGCAGTCGGCAAGGGTGGCGCGCTGCAACCGGGCCAGCGCCTCGGCGCGAAACGTCTTCTGGATGACGTTGAGCGGTTGCGGCGCGGGCTTTGCGGCAGGCGGCGCGGCGGCGTTGGGCTGCATGGCCTCCGGCTTCGCCGCATGATCGGCCGGTCTTGCATCCGCCATCTGGCCGGCGACCTCCGCCGCCGCTGCGTTCAGCGAGAGATTGCGGCGCAGGGCGGGCTTCTGATCGGCGGGCGCTTGTGTCGACGGTGCTTCAGCGGCCGCCTTCGCGGCCTCGCGCGCCTGCTTGACCTGGTCCTGATAGGCGAACACTGCCTGCCCCAGCTGCGGCGTCGATTGCAAGCCCGGCGCTTCCAGCAGCACGCCATGGGGGCGCGCGAGCTCTGCCTTCACGAAACCGCGCGGATCGGAGGCTGCGTTGATGAGATCGCCGGACGCGCCGCCGCGGGCGCCGAAGCCGAAGCGGTTGAGCGCAACAAGCGCGGCTTGCGAATCGCGGGCCATCGATCTGTCCTTCGCGCGTTGGGGGCCGCTTTCGGAGTCCGTGCGCAACGCGTAATATACCGCAGCGACAGATGAACCCGACATGAAAATGACGGCGAAGCTTCGACGTAGATCATGACAAATTCGCAAGAATCCTCATTGCAGGAACCGCGCCGCCTCACCTGCTCCCGCTGCGGCACCGAGTTCGGCTGCGACCTCTCAGGCAATTGCTGGTGCGCGGAGGAGACGGCAAAACTGCCGATGCCAATCGAGGGCGAGGATTGTTTGTGCCGGGAGTGTTTGCGCAAGGCGGCGGCAGAGGCGCGTAGCCCGGATGGAGCGCAAGCGTAATCCGGGAATCATTCCGCGAACGCAAATCCCGGATTGCGCTTCGCTCCATCCGGGCTACGGCAGTATCGTAGGGTGGGCAAAGCGAAGCGTGCCCACCATTTCATTGCGTGTGTGGGAGATGGTGGGCACGGCGCTTTGCGCCTTTGCCCACCCTACGAGGCTTATACCTCATGCCCCGGCGACTTTCGCGCCATGCCGTCGAACGCGTCGAGCAATTTCTCGCGCCAGACGTAGACCGGGTCGTCCGCCTCGAGCAGCTTGAACGGGCTCACCACCCGCGCCCATTGAAAACCGCCGAACACGATGTAGTCGGCATAGTTCGGCGCGGCGCCGCCGATGAAGGGCTGCTTCTTCAACGTCTGCCGCATCACCTCCAGCGACCTGCGGAACGCGACCACGCCGGTGTCGCGGTTGGCCATGACCTCTTCCAGCGACTTGCCGCCGAAGCGCGCCTCGCGCGACTGGCGGAAATAGGCGGCATCGACCTCGGCGAGGTTGTTCGGAATGTCGGCGACGATCAGCGGAAAGATGCCGCCGACGATGGCGATATCGCCGAAGGCATTGATCATGCGCGCCATGGCGCGACCGCCCTCGCCGCCAAACAACGACGGACGATCCGGAAAATTGTCTTCGAGATAGTTCGCGATGATCCAGGAATCGACCACGGGCTTGTCGTGATGCAGCAGCACCGGGACTTTCTCCGAGCCGTGCGGCGCGATCGCGCTCTTCTCGGTGAAGCGCCAGGGCAGCGATTGTGCCGTCAGGCCCTTGTGCGCGAGCGCCATCCGCGTGCGCCAGCAATACGGGCTGAACGGGCGCGCGGCGTCGGTGCCGACGAGTTCGAACAGTTTGAGTGACATGAAAGGCAACTCCATCCGCTCCGTCATTGCGAGGAGCTCTTGCGACGAAGCAATCCAGACCGCCGCCGCAGGGACATTCTGGATTGCTTCGCTTGCGCTCGCAATGACGATGTGGAGAGATCACCGCCCGTTCGCGCGCAATAGCCGCTCGCCGCCTTCCGTCACCGCGATGATCAGCCCGATTCCGGGCACCGTCTCGCGCGCGACATAGCCGCGCTCAGTGGCGTCTTCCCAGATGGTGAGGCGCGGGCACGAGGTCTTCCAGGTCGCGATCACCTCGGCATAGGCGCGCGGTTCGCGTGCGACCCATTCGACGAAATCCAGCACCAGCGGATCGGTGGCCTCGCTCATTGCAAACCTCCCTTGTCGAAGGCCGCCAGCACCGGTGTGCGAACCAGGAGCCAGCCGCCATAGGCCATGTAGTAGCAAGCGATGGTGGTGATCAGTTTGTTCGACCAAGCCACGAATTGCTGGTCGGTCATCGCTTCCAGGATGCGCCGCGCCAGCGTGGTGCCGAGCATGGACGCCGCAATCGCGACGCCGGCGAGCACGGGATCGAGGCTCGCGGCCTGGTCGATGATACCGCCGAAATAGACCAGCTTGGTGAAATGGCTGACGAGCTGGCACATTGCCTTGGTCGCCACCTTCTCGCGCCGGCCGAAATCGCCGCCGAGGAAGAAGGTGTCGAGCAGCGGGCCGGAGACGCCGGTCATCAGCATCAATCCCATGCAGATCGTGCCGTAGGCCGTGCCCTGCCAGAGCCTATCAGGGTCCGGCTTGATGTTCGCGGGCAGCAGGCGCGCCATGAACGGGGTGATGCCGAGCAGCAGCAGCGCCATCGGCTTGTCCGGCACGTAGCGGGTGAGCGACCAGGCCGCGAGTGCGATGGCAGCGCCGACCATGTAGTTCGCGACCGGCCGCCAGCGGATATGCGTCCGCCAGAGCAATGCGCGCCAGCCGTTCGAGGCCATCTGCGTGATCGCATGCAGCACCATCGCGGTCGGCAGCGGCATCAAGGCCAAGAGCACGCCGATCAGGATCAGCCCGCCCGCCATGCCGAACAGCCCGGATAGGAACGCTGTGGCGACCATCAGCAATCCGAGGGCAGCGATCATGATGGACGTCACGAAGGGAGTCTCCTGTCGGCTGGTAAGGGACGCAGGCTGCTTGCGCCGCGCTTCGGACGATGCTTCGCATCGCTCGGCGCGCGTCGCCTCTCCCCGCACGCGGGGGAGAGGCGAAGAGAACGTGCCTCGCTTGCCCTTCCTTCGCAAACTGAGTTATCTTGGCCTGGCATCAGCTTTCCTGAGGGTGGGGCATTTGCGGCGGCTGCTGTTTCTCAACGGCATCAAGGCATTCGAGGCGGCGGCGCGGACCGGCAGCTTTGCCGCGGCCGGCGTCGAGCTCAACGTCTCGGCGGCTGCCGTCAGCCGCATGGTGCATCTGCTGGAACAGCGGCTCGGCCTCGCGCTGTTCGAGCGCAAGGCCAACAAGCTCGTGCTGACGCAGGCCGGCCGTGCCTATCAGAGCGGTCTGACGCCGATCTTCGATGCGCTGGCGAGCCTCACCGCGCAGGTGACCGCGCCCTCCAGCATGCGCGTGCTCACCATCGGCGTCGGCCACACCTTTGCGATGCGCTGGCTGATCCCACGTCTGTCGGAATTTCGCAGCGAGGAGCCTGATATCGAGGTGCGCTTCACCACCGGCGGCGCCTCGGTGCCATTTGGCGAGGACTGGAGCTGCGGCATCAAGCTCGGCACCGGCGACTGGCCCGGCCTCGTCGCCGAGCCGCTGTTCGCCGGCGACCTCACGCCGGTCTGCGTGCCGCGCCTTGCGAGCGGCCTGAAGCGGCCGGCCGATCTGAGGGGACCGAGCCTGATCCGCGTCGCGCATTCGCCGGAGGACTGGCCGCTCTGGCTCAAGGCCGCGAGCCTGGCGCGCATCAGCGCGCGCGGGCCTGAGTTCCAGTTCTACGGCCAGGCGCTCCAGGCCGCCGCCGACGGGCTCGGCATCGCCATGGGCATCCGGCCCTATATCGACGACGACCTCGCCGCCGGACGGCTGGTGGCGCCGTTCGATCTCTCAGTGCCCAAGGGCATGCGCTGGTACCTGCTCTATCGCAGTTTCCAGACCGAGCAGCGCGACTTCGCCGCGTTTCGCCGCTGGATCATGCGCACGGCGTCGGAACCGGCGGCGCGTCCGGTGCGGCGGATCGGCCGTGCTGCGGCGCGGAACTGAGCGTCAGCTGCCCGTATGCACTTTGGTCAATTGGTGCCACGGACTCCCGCCTCTCCCGCTTGCGGGAGAGGCCGACGCGCTCCGGGCGATGCGAAGCATCGTCCCGCGCGCGGCGGGTGAGGGCTCTCTCCACACTGGGAATCTCTCTGCGGAAACACCCTCTCCCCAACCCTCCCCCGCAAGCGGGGGAGGGAGCGCACCAACCGTACGGAACCGGGCGTCTTTTATGCGTCAGGCAAAAAAGCCCCGCGGCTTGTGAACGGCCTCACATCCTGAAATTCGCAAATGTGGTCCCCTGACCCTCCGAAAAGAAAAGTGGGACCTATAGAATGACGACCCTTTACGACGGCTTTGACATCGAATCCTTCGAAGCTGGCAAGGGACTGTGGCACGCCCGCATCCGGCGCGCCGATTTCAGCCCGGTTGCCATCGACGGCGTGCTGTTTCCGGCCATGGAAGTCGGCTTCGCCTGGCCTGATCGCGACGCCGCGATTGCCGATGCCAAGCACCACATCGATCGCTTCCGCCGGCGGGCCCGATAGCGACGACGAATAGACGAGCGGGTCTGCAACGGACCAGCGACAGGGCGGCGTGGGAACCGGTCATGTCAATCATCGAAGCCGACGGACGGCCGCGGATCTATGCCCGCGCCGTGCTGTCCAACTGCCCGGAATGCGACGGCGATCTAATGGTGCTGCGTGTGATCGGCGGTCGCGCCGGATGCGAGTACTGGACCATGCGCTGCCCCGATTGCGGCGGCATCCATCTCGACATCCTGAGGCCGCATCAGGCGGGCGAGGACGACGAGGGGCCGCGGCCGGCGGTGTGAGCCTCGAGGCTGCTGCCAGCCTGCTGTCAGCAGGCTGCATGACGACGGCCATTCGCCCTTTATCGCGGGGCGGACTCGTCCCATATTCGCCCCATGGCGAAGAAACCTGCATCCTCCGAAAAATCCGGCAAATCCCCGAAGACCAAGGCCCCGAACTCGAAGGCGCATCGTCCCGATGTGCAGCCGATCGGGCCGGCGCTGGCCGAGCTGCTCAATCCCGCGATCAATCGCGGCGATGCGGGCCTGGGATCGGGCACCGGCCTGCAGCCGCCGCCGGACAATTCGCGCGATCGCCGCGCCGGGGGCGAAGCCGCCGCGCATCGCGCGCGCGCCTCGACGCCGAAGGAGTTTCCGCAGGATACGGCCAAGCCCACTGTAAAGCCGATGCCGCCGGGGGCGTCCACCGAAGGCTTCGACGAAGCGCCGCAGGCCAATTACGGAACCTCGGCCACGATCCCCAAACTCGATCCGGAATTGGCACGTCAGCTCGGCCTTCCCACTGAAGAGGACGATGCCGAGGCGCTGGCGCGGCCACCGCGCTCCAAGATGGAGGCACTGGGCGTCAAGGCCACCGCGGATGCGCTGGAGGCGCTGATCCGCGAGGGCCGCCCGGAATTCCGCAAGGACGATGGCTCGATGCGGGTCTGGACGCCGCACCGGCCGCCGCGCCCGGAAAAATCCGAAGGCGGCGTGCGCTTCGAGATCAAGTCTGAATATGAGCCCAAGGGCGACCAGCCGACCGCGATTGCCGAGCTCGTCGAGGGCGTCAATCGCCACGACCGTTCGCAGGTGCTGCTCGGCGTCACCGGCTCGGGCAAGACTTACAC
Source organism: Bradyrhizobium zhanjiangense (assembly GCF_004114935.1). NCBI lineage: Bacteria > Pseudomonadati > Pseudomonadota > Alphaproteobacteria > Hyphomicrobiales > Nitrobacteraceae > Bradyrhizobium > Bradyrhizobium zhanjiangense. The sequence continues at coordinate 1,663,233 of NZ_CP022221.1, read as the reverse complement.
GATGGCCAAGGTGATCGAGGCGACGCAGCGCCCTGCCCTGATCCTGGCGCCGAACAAGACACTCGCGGCCCAGCTCTATGGCGAGTTCAAGAATTTCTTCCCGGATAACGCGGTCGAGTATTTCGTCTCCTACTACGACTATTACCAGCCGGAAGCTTACGTCCCGCGCACCGACACCTATATCGAGAAGGATTCCTCGATCAACGAGCAGATCGACCGCATGCGCCACTCGGCGACGCGCGCGCTGCTCGAACGCGACGACGTCATCATCGTCGCGTCGGTGTCCTGCATCTACGGTATCGGCTCGGTCGAAACCTACACCGCGATGACGTTCGCGCTGAAGAAGGGCGAGCGCATCGACCAGCGCCAGCTCATCGCCGACCTCGTCGCGCTCCAGTACAAGCGCACCCAGGCGGATTTCACCCGCGGCACGTTTCGCGTCCGCGGCGACGTCATCGACATCTTCCCCGCGCACTATGAGGACCGCGCCTGGCGCGTGAACCTATTCGGCGACACCATCGAGAACATCGAGGAGTTCGATCCACTCACCGGCCACAAGCAGGACGAGCTCGAGTTCATCAAGATGTACGCCAACTCGCACTATGTGACGCCGCGCCCGACGCTGGTTCAGGCGATCAAGTCGATCAAGTTCGAATTGAAGCAGCGGCTGGATCAGCTCCACGATCAGGGACGTCTTCTGGAGGCGCAGCGGCTGGAGCAGCGCACCACTTTCGACCTCGAGATGATGGAGGCGACCGGAAGCTGCGCCGGCATCGAGAACTATTCGCGCTACCTCACCGGCCGCCGCCCCGGCGAGCCGCCGCCGACACTGTTCGAATACGTGCCCGACAACGCCCTGATCTTCGCCGACGAGAGCCACGTCACCATCCCGCAGATCGGCGCCATGTTCCGCGGCGACTTCCGCCGCAAGGCGACGCTCGCCGAATACGGCTTCCGCCTGCCCTCCTGCATGGACAACCGCCCCTTGCGCTTCGAGGAGTGGGACATGATGCGGCCGCAGACCATCGCGGTGTCGGCGACGCCGAGCGGCTGGGAGCTGAACGAGAGCGGCGGCGTATTCGTCGAGCAGGTGATCCGCCCCACCGGGCTGATTGATCCTCCGGTGGACATCCGCCCCGCCCGCACCCAGGTCGACGATCTCGTCGGCGAGGTCCGCGCCACTGCGCAGGCCGGCTATCGCTCGCTGATCACCGTGCTGACCAAGCGCATGGCGGAGGACCTCACCGAATATCTGCACGAGCAGGGCATTCGCGTCCGCTACATGCACTCCGACATCGACACCATCGAACGCATCGAGATCATCAGGGATCTCCGCCTCGGCGCCTTCGACGCGCTGGTCGGCATCAACCTCTTGCGCGAAGGCCTCGACATTCCCGAATGCGCGCTGGTCGCCATTCTCGACGCCGACAAGGAAGGCTTTCTGCGCAGCGAGACCTCGCTGATCCAGACCATCGGCCGCGCCGCGCGCAACGTCGACGGCAAAGTGATCCTCTACGCCGACCAGATGACCGGCTCGATGGAGCGCGCCATCGCCGAGACCAACCGTCGCCGCGAGAAGCAGGTCGAGTACAACACCGCCAACGGCATCACGCCGGAGAGCGTGAAGAAGCAGATCGGCGACATCCTCAACTCGGTCTACGAGCGCGATCACGTGCTGGTCGAGGTCGGCGGCCACGACATGACCGACGACGTCATCTCGATCGGCCACAATTTCGAGGCGGTGCTCGCCGATCTCGAGACCCGCATGCGCGAGGCCGCCGCCGATCTGAACTTCGAGGAAGCCGCGCGCCTGCGCGACGAAGTCAAGCGCCTGCGCGCCACCGAGCTCGCCGTGGTCGACGATCCCACCGCCAAGCAGCGGGCCGTGCAGGGCAAGGCCGGCGCCTACGCCGGAGCGAAGAAATACGGCGACGCTGCCAACCTCCCGGTCAGCGCGATGAAGAACAAGAGCGCCGCAACGGCGCTCAAGGCCGGCGGCGGCAAGGGCTCACGCGTGCACAAGCCGCATCTCGACGAGATGCACGGCCCGGAATCGCTGCCCTACCGCGCGAGCCCGACACTGCCGTCAAAGCCGTTCGGCAGCACCAGCCGGATCATCCAGCCGACGGACTCGCGGCAGTCGGGTCCGGAGTTCGGGCCGGCGCCGAAGTCGACGGGCGGGGCGCCGGGGCGACGGGGCGGGTGGAAGAAGAGGTAGGCGCATCCGCGCGAGTGGTGGCTATGGATTCCGGGCTCGCCGCTTTGCGGCGCCCCGGAATGACGAGGAGAGATTACCCCACGCTCGACGTCACCACGGCCATCACCGACAGCAGCAGCATGATGGTCACGAGCTGGAGCGAGGCGATGGGCTGGGTGCGCCAGGCGGTGATCTTGTCGGACAGCGACAGATGGGCCTCGAAGAATTTTGGCTCGTAGACGGTCTTGAAGAAGGCCGGGAAGCTTGGGCCAAGGGTCACCGCGAGCAGCGCATGGGCAAGCGAGGCGATGGCGACGAAGATGGCGACGCCGGGGTCGCCGACGAGGTCGTGGTTGCCGGCGAGCTTGAGAAGGCGGCGGCGGCGAAGGTCGGGAAACTCTGGAGGGTCGCGGTCAGCGCGAGGCCTTCGAGCGCGTTATGCAGGCGGGACTTTCTGGCGGCGGCGATGGTGGCCATGGCACGTCTCCCTGATGACATGGGGATGACGTTGTTAGCTGCGGTGTCAAAGTGGTGATGTGAGATGGGTCACGCGGCGCGGCGGGCCCTTTGCCTCGCCCCGCTTGCGGGGCATGGCTATCGCATGTGATCTCTTGGAGCCGCCTGAGCAAGCGCCTCGTCCTTCGAGACGACCGCTCCGCGGTCTCCTCAGGATGAGGCTAATTGGCATCGGGGCCGTTGGAACTGCTGCCGCACACTCCGCCCTCATCCTGAGAAGGCCGCCAAAGCGGGCGTCTCGCGCGGGCGGACGGGATGTAAGGGGGCCGGCGGTCTCCCGCTGCCCACCATCTCCATGGCGTCGTCCTGGCGAAGGCCAGGACGACACCGGGGGTGGACGCGGGCCTTCGGTTCCATAAGGCCTGCGCTCAGAACCGGGAAATTACCGGACTCTGTTGTAAATCTCACAAACTGCGTTCAATGGTGCATTGCGAAAACGTGAATTGCGTTTTGACCGAAATCCCGTAGTTATTCGTACACGAACGAGTTGAGCCCCGGCACCTTACTGTGCATGGGGTTTGTTTTCCGTTTTTTGCAAGCCAGCTTCAGGACTGCCCCAAATGACAGAGCACAGCCTCTGGCGTTTCTCGCGCGCGTTGCACCGCGCGATCAACGACCGGCATTTCAGCGATATCGAGGCCCTGATCGACGAGGATATCGCGTGGGCGCTGTACGGTCCGATCGACATGTTTCCATTCCTCGGCGCACGGCAGGGCAAGGACGCCGTGCTCGACGTCATCCGCCAGCTCGCCGACAATTTCCATGTTCGCCGCTTTGATCGCGAGAGCATCATGCTCGGCGTCGATTCCGCCGCCTCGATGCTGCGCTATTCGCTGACGGCACTCGATTCCAATAAGCCGATCAGCTTGCGCGTCGCGCAGTTCGCCCAGTTCAGGGCGGGCAAGCTCGTCAGCATGCGGGTGCTGATCGACACATTCGACCTGGTCGAGCAGGCACTCGGCCGCGCCATTCATCTGCCGAAGATGAGCCGCGCCGGCTGAGGGGGACGCCAACGGGTCCCGGTATTCGGGACCGATGACGACACTCACATGACGCCCTGGCCTCCAGCCCCGCCGGATGCGGCCGTGTCAGAAGCTCGTTGTCGGGCGCGCGCTCTTCGCGCGGCCCGTTGGTTCGTCATTCGAGGCGAGCCGTCACAATTTCGCGACGATGGATCAGCATGTTTCGCGCGGAATTGGCGCATGGCCGAAGGCCGATATATATTATCGAAAAGCATGCGCTGGGGTTCGTGGGCAGGACGATGGAATTCTCGACAGGGTTTGGCTGGACCAGGCTGCCGTTGCTGGCGGCCGCCTTCATCTTGGGCTCGGTGTTAACGGTCTCGGCGCAGATCATTCCGCCCACAGCGGCCGCGCCTGACGACGAGGCTGAGACTGCGGCGACGAAGGCCCCCGACGTCAACGACCCCGATGTGCTCAAGGGCATCGACGTCGACAAGCTCGACTGGAGCCAGCTCGCGGTCGATGCCGGCACCGGCATTGACCCCATGGCCGCCAAGAAGCGCGCCCAGGCCGCGGCCAAGGATGGCCTCGACTGGTCGTCGAACCCCAATGCGAACGGCTCCTCGGCGGTGAAGGTGAAGCAATCCGTGTTCTCGTTCTGGGATACGCGGATCGGCGCCGACATGACGGTGACGCGCGAGCCGCGGACGATGTCCGAGTTGCTGGCGCAGAAGGCCACCAATGGCGGCAGCCTGCCGCAATCCTCCGGCAGCGCCTGGGCCACCGCGACCGCGCCGGGCGCGGGCTCGATCTGGGACAAGACCGCGGTGGAGGCCCGGGTCGATCCCGGCACCGAACAGAGCAAGATCGGGGCGTCGCTGATCAAGTCGGTGCCGCTGTCGGGCGACACGTCGCTGACGCTCCAGAACGGCTACAGCGTCAACCAGCAGGGCACGACGGCTGTCCCCGGCATCGGCGGCCACATCACGCGAAATTACGAGACCGACCAGACCGCCAAGGTCACCCTCACTGACACCGGAACCAGCATCACCGCCGGCCAGACGCTGTCGACCACCGACGACAAATGGCTGCGCAAGTTCGGCGCCGAGCAAAAGCTGTTCGACAACGTCACCGTCTCCGGCTCGGTCGGCGAGACCTCGCAAGGCGCGCTCAACAAGAGCCTGACGGCCGGGTTCAAGAAGAGCTGGTAGCTCTTTCGCCTCTCCCCGCAAGAGCGGGACGAGGGAGTCGACGACTGCTCGAATCGCAGCCATTCACACTCTCCTAACCATACGCCACGGCAAAACCCCCGAATGGTCCGCCCTTGCCGCATCTCGGCCCATTTGCGGTCAAAATCGGGCGTCCTAGTCGCCCAAACAGACGTCGTCGTGCGGGGGACACTCGCGCCGCGCTCAAACGCGAAAAGGGGAATAACGATGAACGCCATCCGTCCGGAAAAGACCGAAACCACCGAGACCGAGACCGTCGACAACAACCTCGCCGCCGTGACCGAGGTCGAGGCCGGCATCCGCGATTTCGTCCGCAACGACATCGCCTATCTGCGCCGGCCGGCGGCCACGACCGACGCGCCGCCGCTCGACGCGAGCGCCGAAGCCACCGTCAACAACGTCAACTCGCTGATCCAGCGCGTGGCCGGAACCTCGCTGGCCGAGATCGAGAATTTGATCTCCGAGCTCGAGAGCCTGCGCGACCTGCTCCATGCCGAAGGCCAGCGCGTCCAGCGCGAGATCTCCGGCTACGCCCAGCTCAGCCAGGCCGCGATGAAGTCGACCCGCATGATCGCCGACAACGTCGCGCAGTGGAAGCGCGCCGCCGACGGCCTGCGCAACAGCTGATCGCAAGCACAAGCATCACCGGCCGCCGCGTTCCCGAAAGGGAGCGCGGCGGTTTTGATTTGAGGATCTCGTGCCCCGGGCGCGGTGCGGCACGCAGTGACGCGCCGCAGAACCGGGGCCCATCGTTCGGATGAACGCGCGGCGTGATGGGTCCCGGCTCTGCGCAGCAGCGTTGCACGCTGCAGCGCGTCCGGGACACGAGAGTGCAGTTTGAACCCTCCACCCCTCCCCAGCGACGAATGCCAAGCGCCCGCAGCCTTTCGGCCGGGCCGGGGGGACATGTGATGGAAAGCATTCGGCCCGACAACACGGACCCTATATCACTGCGGCCGGCGCCGAATCAGCTCGGCACGATCATGCTGCGCTTTGTCGGATTGCTGGCGGTTGCGATCGCGGTGCTGGCGTTCGTCTACAGCCGCTGACACGGGGCCTGACGCGGCCCCGACAATTCTACGAACCCTTACCGGGCGGCTTCCACGGTCGAGGCTTCCAGGGTGTAGCCGCCATCGGCATAACCCTTCACCACCATGCCGGCGACCAGCATCACGGCCAGCGTCGCAGTCGCGAAGATGAATCCGACAAATTTGAGTGCGCCGCGATCTGCCATGGTCCTCGTCCCCTGTCTCTGCCCAATTCGTTTCAAATAGACAGCGACAGGTTCATAATTAGTTAGCAACTCGGTGGTTCCGCCAAACTGCTTCGCGGTAACCATGTTGCGCAGGCTTATGGCAGCCGCCTGGAATCGCGTCCATAGCGCGCGAGCAACACTCGCGCACTCAATTGGACCGTTCATCTTGGAACAGGTCTAGCCACCCTTCCGCATCGGCACGAAGGCGGTGGCGGTGATCGAGTAAACCTCCTCGCCGCGCTGGTTGATGCCGGTGGTGCGGGCCGTCAAAATGCCCCAGCCGGGGCGCGAGGCGGAGCTGCGCTTGTCGATGACGATGCTGACGTAACTGACGGTGTCGCCGGCGAGCACCGGCCTGATCCAGCGCAGGTCGCGAAAGCCCGGCGATGGACCCCAGACCGCGACTTCCTCGCCGCGCGAGGTGGCCTCACGCGCCAGGCGCTGGCCGTCGGCGACAAGCAGGCTCATGCAGGCGGAGCCGACATGCCAACCGGAGGCGGCGAGCCCGCCGAACAGCGAGTTCTTGCCTTCCTCTTCGTCGAGGTGAAAGCGCTGCGGGTCGAACTTCGCGGCGAAGGTCTTGATCGACTCCGCCGTGAACGTATAGGTGCCGATCTCGCGGCGCTGGCCGATCTCGATGTCCTCGAAGAACCGCATCAGAGCGCTCCCTCGCGCCGCTTGATCAGGATCGGCGAGGTCATCTCGGCGAGGGCCTGCCCCGCCGCGTTGCGCGCGGTGCATTTGAACTTGACGATGCCGAGCTCCGGGCGGCTCTTCGACGTGCGCGCCTCCACGACATCGACGTCGAGCATGAGGTCGTCGCCGGGCCGGAGCGGAGACAACCAGCGCACCTCGTCGACGCCGGGCGAGCCGAGCGAAGCGGCGCGCGTGATAAAACCGTCGGCCATCATCCGCATCATCAGCGAACAGAGGTGCCAGCCCGAGCCGGACAGGCCGCGCAGCATGCTTCTCGCCGCCGCCTCTTCATCGAGGTGCATCGGCTGCGGATCGAACTCGGCGGCAAAGGCCAAAATCTCGTCGCGTGTGACATGGCGCGGGCCGAACGTTCCGAACCGCCCGGGCGGGAAATCTTCGAAGGTCAGGGTCATCTTGGGATTGGTTCGTGGAAATGACAGATTGTGGCCGCACTTTACGGCAATCTCAACCCGCGGGCCCGCATGGCTCGTGCTACATTCGGCGCAGCGGGGTTGGTCTTGAGTCGGATCAACCGGGGGGTCAGGATCATTGAGCAAGGCCCAATTTGGCAAGGCCGCTTTGCCCTGGGGAGAGCGATGTTTTCATTCAGCGACCTGTTTCAATGGGACCGCTTCATCACACCGACGATCATCAAGACCTTCTACTGGCTGGTGATCGCGCTGATCTGCCTGTTCGGCCTCTCCGGCATCTTCTCCGGCTTGGCTGCGATGGCGATCAGTCCGTTCGGCGGCTTCCTGGTGCTGCTGTCGTCGATTGCGAGCGTCGTCGTCGGCGTGGTGTTCTCGCGCATCCTCGCCGAGCTGATCCTGATTGTCTTCCGCATCAACGAGCATCTCGGCGCGATCAGGGACCAGGGCAGCGGGACGCGGTGAGGACGGCGCAGGTGCCGTAGGGTGGGTTAGCCGAAGGCGTAACCCACCAACTTCGTTCGGCAAACGCGGAAGCATGGTGGGTTACGCCATCGACTGCGCTTCGCGCAGCCGAGGGCTAACCCACCCTACGAATCTATCGAGATCTTACGTATTAAACCTGAAATGCATCACGTCGCCGTCGGCGACGACGTATTCCTTGCCTTCGAGCCGCAGCTTGCCGGCGTCGCGGGCGCCAGCTTCGCCGCCGAGGGCGACGTAGTCGTCATACGCGATGGTCTCGGCGCGAATGAAACCCTTCTCGAAGTCGGTGTGGATCACACCGGCCGCCGCCGGCGCCTTGGTGCCGCGATGGATGGTCCAGGCGCGCGCTTCCTTCGGTCCCACCGTGAAATAGGTGATGAGGTCGAGCAGCGTGTAGCCGGCGCGGATCAGGCGATCGAGACCGGCTTCTTCGAGACCCAGCGTCTCCAGGAAGTCAGCGCGTTCTTCACTCGAGATGGTCGCGATCTCCGACTCGATCTTGGCGGAGATGACGACGGCGACGGCGCCTTCCTTGGCGGCCTGCTCCTGCACGGCCTTGGAGAACGAATTGCCTGTTGCGGCCGAGCCTTCCTCGACGTTGCAGACGTAGAGCACGGGCTTTGATGAGAGCAGCCCCAGCATGGAGAAGGCGCGCTCCTCCTCCGCCTTGCGCTCGACGAGGCGGGCGGGCTTGCCTTCGCGCAGCAGCACCAAGGTGCGGTTGACGAGGTCGAGCTGCTCCTTGGCGTCCTTGTCGTTGCCTTTGGCTTTCTTGGAGAGGTTGTCGACGCGCTTCTCGAGGCTGTCGAGGTCGGCGAGCATCAGCTCGGTCTCGATGGTCTCGATGTCGGCGAGCGGCGCGATCTTGCCCTCGACATGGGTAACGTCGGAATCCTCAAAGCAGCGCACGACATGCGCGATCGCGTCGACCTCGCGGATGTTGGCCAGGAACTGGTTGCCGAGGCCTTCGCCCTTGGAGGCGCCGCGCACGAGGCCGGCGATGTCGACGAAGGTCAATCGCGTCGGGATGATCTGCCCCGACTTGGCGATGGCCGCGAGCTTCTCCTGCCGCGGATCGGGCACGGCGACTTCGCCGACATTCGGCTCGATGGTGCAGAACGGATAGTTCGCGGCCTGCGCCGCGGCCGTCTCGGTCAGCGCATTGAACAAGGTCGATTTGCCGACATTGGGCAACCCGACAATCCCGCATTTGAATCCCACGAGCGTTATTCCTTGCCGTTCTCGTCCTTGGTCAAAAATCCCTTCGCCTGCATGGCGAGATGCACCCTGTTGGCGAAGGTCGCGTCCGTGCCTTTGGCGATCAGCGCCGCGTGCTCGGCAACCGCGTCGCACAGCGTCGCCACCCATTCGTTGTCGGCCTTGGCGAAGTCCGACAGCACGTGGCCATGCACCAGGTCCTTGATGCCGGGATGACCGATGCCGAGCCGCACCCGGCGATAGTCGTTGCCGATGTGGGCTGAGATCGACCGCAGGCCGTTGTGCCCGGCGATGCCGCCGCCGATCTTCACCCGCACCTTGCCCGGCGGCAGCTCGAGCTCGTCATGGAACACGGTGACGTCGCCCAGAGCGATCTTGAAGAAGCTTGCCGCCTCCTGCACGGCGCGGCCGGACTCGTTCATGTAGGTCATGGGCTTGAGCAGGATGACGCGCTCTGTGCCGAGCGCACCTTCCGAGGTCTCGCCCTGAAAGCGGCGGCGCCATGGCGCAAAGCCATGATGCCGCGCGATCTCGTCGACGGCCATGAAGCCGATATTGTGCCGGTTACGTGCGTATTTCGCGCCGGGATTGCCGAGCCCAACAAAGAGTCGCATGACGCGGCGCGCCCCTCGCTCGGCGCGCGATCAAGGACCGCGCGCCAGCTTTGAGAGATTACTTCTTCTTGTCGCCGCCGGCCGGAGCCTTGGCAGCCGCAGCCGGAGCAGCAGCGCCCGCAGCCGGAGCAGCCGCCGGAGCAGCAGCACCCGCGGCCGGAGCCGCACCACCCGCCGCAGCCGCAGCCGCCGCCTTCTGCTCTTCGGCGTAGCCCGACGGCGGGACGATGGTGACGAGAGTCGCGTCCTCGCGGGTCATCGCCTTCACACCGGCCGGCAGCTTAATGTCCGACAGATGCAGGGAGTGACCGATTTCGAGCGAGCCGACATCGGCCTCGATGTATTGCGGAATGCTCTCGACACCGCATTCGAGGTCGATCGCGTGGGCGACGATGTTGACGGTGCCGCCGCGCTTCACGCCGGGCGAGCCTTCCGCCTTCACCACGTGCAAGGGCACGCTGATGCGGATGGTGGCGCCTTCGCCGAGCCGCATGAAGTCGACATGGATCGGGAAGTCCCTGACCGGATCGAGGTGATAGTCGCGCGGAATCACGCGGTGCTTCTTGCCTTCGAGGTCGATGTCGACCAGCGTGGTCAGGAACCGGCCGGCGAGGATGCGCTGGCGCAAGTCGCGATCTTCGATCGAGATCGTCACCGGGGGCTGGTTGTTGCCGTAGATCACTCCGGGCACTCTGCCGGCGCGACGCTCAGCCCGGGCGGCCCCCTTGCCGCTCTTCGGACGTGCGGTCGCCTTCAATTCCTTGACGGTCGTCGCCATGTCGTTAAGTCCTTGTTTTTGCAAAAGTTAATGGGCCGCAGCGCGGCCCATGGCATAGTCCGCAGCAAGCCTCCAGGGGTGCGGGGGCCGCGGACGTGGCGGGCTTTTACCCGGAAGATGCGGAAATGACAAGGAGAATGGGCTGCCGGCCTGAGTTCCCACCCTCCCTTGGAGGGCCCTGGAGGGGGGGGGGTAAAAAAGAGTGCCTTACGTCGGCGTGCCGCCGAGCTTGGCCTCCAGCGCGGCGATCCTTGCCTTCAGCGCCTCGTTCTCCTCGCGGGCGAGGCGGGCCATGTCCTTGACCGCCTCGAACTCCTCGCGCTTGACCAGATCCATGTCGCGCAGGAATTTTTCCGCCTGCGTCCGCATCACCGTGTCGAACTCGCGCTTGACGCCTTGGGCCGCACCGGCGGCGTCATTCATCAGGCGGCCGATCTCGTCGAAAAACCGGTTGCTGGTCTGGGTCATGGCGGCCTCCGATAAACTTTGCGCGAACTCTCCGAAACACAATGGCAATCCGAAGGGAACGGTTCAAGGGCCGAGCGGAGGTATCCTTGTCATGCTCCGGTTTCCTTGCAATCGTACTCAACGTCCCTGCATAAGAAGAATCACAAGGTGCCAGAGATGATCGACCGGCAGATCGAGCAGCGGCTGCTAGGGCTCTATCGCCGCAATCTCGTGTAAGCAGAATGGATCAGTCTATACGCGATCTCGCTTCACCTCCCCCGCTTGCGGGGGAGGTCGCATCGCATCGACAGATGCGAGGCGGGAGCGGGCTCTCTCCTCTTGGGGAGTCTTCGTCGCGGAAACACCCTCACCCCAACCCTCTCCCGCAAGCGGGAGAGGGGGCGCAGCTCCGTCGGGGCCGCAGCTTGCCCATCAGTCCCTAGAAGCAAGGCGCGATGCCCTTCCTGCTCATCGACTTCCCAGCCTTCAAGCCGATCGCGATTGAGATCGGTCCGTTCGCGATCCGCTGGTACGCGCTGGCCTATATCTGCGGCATCGTGTTCGGCTGGCTCTATGCGCGCTCGCTCCTGAAGAACCAGCGTCTGTGGGGCGGACCCGCACCGATCTCGCTGCTCCAGATCGACGACTTCATCCTCTGGGTCACGCTCGGCATCATCCTCGGCGGCCGCACCGGCTACGTCCTGTTCTACAATCTGCCTTTCTTCATCGAGCATCCTGCTGCGATCTTCAAATTGTGGGAGGGCGGGATGTCCTTCCATGGCGGCTTCCTCGGCTGCGTCGTTGCGGTGATGTGGTTTGCCTATCGAGGCGGCATCTCGATCCTGTCGCTCGGCGACATCACCACCGCGGTCGCCCCGGTCGGGCTGCTGCTCGGACGCATCGCCAATTTCATCAATGGCGAATTGTGGGGCCGCGCCACCGATGCGAGCCTGCCTTGGGCGATGATCTTCCCGAACGATCCCACACAGCTGCCGCGCCATCCGAGCCAGCTCTATGAGGCCGGCATGGAGGGCATCCTGCTGTTCACGGTGCTCGCGATCATGATCCGCTTCGGTGCCCTGAAGCGGCCCGGCATGATCCTCGGCGCCTTCATCCTGATCTATGGCCTGACCCGGATCGCCGGCGAACACTTCCGCGAACCGGACGCACAGCTCGGCTTCCTCTGGGGCGGATTAACCATGGGCATGCTGTTGTCGATCCCGATGCTTATCGTCGGCGCCATACTTATTGTATGGGCTATCCGGCGCGGCGCGCCGAAGCCTATCGAGGCCATTCGTTAATTCATTTCGAGAACATGGATCGTGACCGACTCGCCGCTACTCAACGAGATCAAGGCGCTGATCAAATCCTCAGGCCCGATGCCGGTCTGGCGCTACATGGAACTGTGCCTGATGCACCCGCGCTATGGCTATTACGTCTCGCGCGATCCGCTCGGGCGGGAGGGCGACTTCACCACCGCGCCCGAGGTCAGCCAGATGTTCGGCGAGCTCTTGGGACTGTGGGCCGCCTCGGTGTGGAAGCAGATGGGCTCGCCGCAATTCTTGCGGTTGATCGAGCTCGGCCCCGGCCGCGGCACCATGATGGCGGACGCGCTGCGCGCATTGCGCGTGCTGCCGCCGCTCTACCAGGCGCTCTATATCCACATGGTCGAGGTCAATCCGGTGCTGCGCGACCGGCAGAGCGCGACGTTGTCCGCCGTGCGCAACATCGCCTGGCACGACAGCATCGACGAGGTGCCGGAAGGCCCGAGCATCATCCTCGCCAATGAATATTTCGACGTTCTGCCGATCCATCAGATGGTCCGGCACGAGAACGGCTGGCACGAACGCGTGATCGAGATCGATCCCAACGGCAAGCTTCAATTCGGCGCGGCGCCCGAGCCGACGCCGCGCTTCGACGTGTTGCTGCCGCCCTTGGTGCGTGCCGCACCCATCGGCGCCGTGTTCGAATGGCGGCCCGATGGCGAGATCATGAAGCTTGCGACGCGCGTGCGCGACCAGGATGGCGCGGCGCTGATCATCGACTACGGCCATTTGCGCAGCGATGCCGGCGATACGTTTCAGGCCATTGCGCGTCACAGCTTCACCGATCCCTTGAAGGCGCCGGGCCAGGCCGACGTCACCGCCCATGTCGACTTCCAGGCGCTGGCGCGTGCGGCCGAGGACGTCGGCGCGCGCGTGCACGGGCCGGTGACGCAAGGTGACTTCCTCAAGCGCGTCGGCATCGACACCCGCGCGGCGGCGCTGATGCAGAAGGCGACGCCCGAGGTCGCCACCGACATTTCAGTGGCGCTCAAGCGCCTGACCGATACCGGGCGCAGCGGCATGGGCTCGATGTTCAAGGTGCTTGGCATCTCCGAGCCGCGGCTATCCGGCCTTGCCGGCCTCAGCGATCTCGAACAGGCTGGAGAGGCCTCATGACGCTTGCTTCGTCGCTGCTGTCGGCCGTGCCCGGCCTGCGCCATGCCTTCTTCACCCGCGAAGGCGGCGTCTCCAGCGGCATCTATTCGGCACTGAACGGCGGGCTCGGCTCCAACGACGATCAGACCCTCGTCGCGGAGAACCGCCGCCGCATGGCCGAGCATGTCGGCGTCGCGCCGGAACGCTTCCTCAGCCTGCACCAGATCCATTCGCCCGACGTGCTCATTGCCGAAATGCCGTGGCCGAGCAGACCGCGCCCGAAGGGTGACGCACTCGTCACCAAGACGCCCGGCATCGCGCTGGGCGTCTCCACCGCCGATTGCGGGCCGGTCCTGTTCGTCGATCCCAATGCACGCGTGATCGGCGGCGCCCATGCCGGCTGGAAGGGCGCGTTATCAGGCGTGCTGGAAGCAACGATCTCGGCGATGGAGAATCTCGGCGCTACGCGCGGCGGCATCATCGCCGCGATCGGCCCCTTGATCCGGCAGGAAAGTTACGAGGTCGGCAACGAGTTCGTGGCGCGCTTCATCGAAGCCGACGCGGAGAACGCCATGTTCTTCATCCCGTCGGCGCGCGAGGGCCACGCGATGTTCGATCTCCCCGGCTTCATCCGCAAGCGGCTCGAATCTGCCGGCATCCTGATGATCGACGATCTCGGCCTCGACACCTATGCCGACGAACGCTTCTTCAGCTACCGCCGCTCGGTTCATCGCAAGGAGCCGGACTACGGCCGGCACATTCACGCGATCGCGCTCGAAGCGTGAACACACCGGCAACATTAACGATCGTCATTCCGGGGCTCGCGAAGCGAGAACCCGGAATCCATCGTGCGGCAAATCACGCGGCGAAATGGATTCCGGGCTCGCGCCAGGTGGCGCGCCCCGGAATGACAGTGTGTTTGTGGCTCGCCCGCCCTAGACCTTAATCGATTTTAACGATATCGCTGCCCTCCATAATGAGGGAAGCGTCATCCATCCTGCGCCGCGCGGGCTCGCGCGTGCTGGCGGTCATGCTGCTGGCGGCTGCGACCATGCTTGCCGGCTGCGCCGGCGGCAACGCGCCGAGCAATTCCTATGCGATGGCGCCGAGCGGCGGCAGCGGCGCAACGGTCGCCTTCGAATCGATCGACGGGCCACCGCCGCAGGTGTTCGACCGCATGGTCGGCGTGCTCGACAGTGAATCCAAGCTGCGCAGCCTGTCCGTGGTCTCCCGCGAGGGCACGGCCGCCTATCGCGTGCGCAGCTACCTCTCCGCCCAGGTCGTGCGCGGCAAGACCGTGATCGCCTGGGTCTGGGATGTCTACGACGCCAACCAGCAGCGGGCGCTGCGCCTCTCCGGCGAGGAACCGACCTCGGCGAAGGGTGGCCGCGATGCTGCCCGTGATCCTTGGGCGGCTGCCGACGATCTCGTGCTGCGCAAGATCGCCCAGGCCGGATTCAGCGGACTTTCCAACATGATCAACGGAACGCCGGATGCTCCGAACCTGCGGGGACCGGCGGTGGCAGGCGTGATCCGGGAGGCGCCGGCGGCGGAGATGCCGGTCACGGCGCTCGGCTATGCCGAGCAATAACCCCCGCTAAACCACGGGCCCAAGTTACGGCCAAACCGTTGGCCCGACTCGGGATTTTCGAAGGGAAAACGTAGCATCCCGGGTTGCCATTTGAGCCTCCGGCCTGATATTTCCTCGCCCGTCGTAAACCGTGCTTCCAGTGGGTATTCGTAGGATGTTGAACGTCGTATCCAGCAAAGCGCGGGAGGAAGCGTCCATGTCGGCCAAAAACGGCTCCATCAAGCTCGTCGCCGGCAACTCCAATCCGGCTCTCGCCCAGGCCATTGCGCAAGGCCTCGACCTGCCGCTGACCAAGGCGGTGGTGCGGCGCTTCGCCGACATGGAGATCTTCGTCGAGATTCAGGAGAACGTCCGCGGCTCGGATGCGTTCATCATCCAGTCGACCTCGTTCCCGGCGAACGACCATCTGATGGAATTGCTGATCATCACCGACGCGCTGCGCCGCTCCTCGGCGCGCCGGATCACCGCGGTGCTGCCCTATTTCGGCTATGCCCGGCAGGACCGCAAATCGGGTTCGCGCACGCCGATCTCGGCCAAGCTCGTCGCCAATCTGATCACGCAGGCCGGCGTCGACCGCGTCATGACGCTCGACCTGCATGCCGGCCAGATCCAGGGCTTCTTCGACATCCCGACCGACAATCTCTACGCGGCCCCGCTGATGGTGCGCGACATCAAGGAGAAGTTCGACCTCTCAAAGGTGATGGTGATCTCGCCCGACGTCGGCGGCGTGGCCCGTGCGCGTGGCCTTGCCAAACGCATCAACACTCCGCTCGCCATCGTCGACAAGCGCCGCGAGCGTCCGGGCGAGTCCGAGGTCATGAACGTGATCGGTGACGTCGCCGGCCACACCTGTATCCTCGTCGACGACATCGTCGATTCCGGCGGCACGCTGGTGAACGCAGCCGACGCGCTGATCGCCAAGGGTGCCAAGGACGTCTACGCCTACATCACCCACGGCGTGCTCTCCGGCGGCGCGGCCGCCCGCATCTCCGGCTCGAAGCTGAAGGAGCTGGTGATCACCGACTCGATCCTGCCGACCGATGCGGTGACCAAGGCGCCGAACATCCGCATGCTGCCGATCGCCAGCCTGATCTCGGATGCGATCGCGCGCACGGCGGCCGAAGAGTCGGTGTCGAGCCTGTTCGACTGATCTTTCCTTTTCGCCTCTCCCCGCGTGCGGGGAGAAGCCGGATTGCATCGCAGATGCAATCCGGGTGAGGGGGACTCTCCGCGAGTCCAACTCTCACCGTCCCCGCTGAGACTCCCCCTCACCCCACCCTCTCCCCGCAAGCGGGGCGAGGGAGTGCGCGGTCCTTCCGCCCCTTACTACCCCGCGATCCCTGCCGCGACCTGGCCGCGCAGGCGTTCGAGGCCGAGCAATGTCTCCGCGCAGGCGGCCGCGACCTCCACGCCCTTGATCGCAAAATGCTTGCGGAAGAAGTCGTAGTGCACCTCGGTCTCGTGGAATTGCTGCGGCGTCAGCACCGCCGAGAACACCGGCACCTCGGTGCGGAGCTGCACGTCCATCAGCGCCTTGATCACGGTGTCGGCGACGAACTCATGGCGGTAGATGCCGCCATCGACGACGAGGCCGGCCGCGACGATCGCGGTGTAGCGCCGCGTCTTGGCGAGGACCTGTGCGTGCAGCGGGATCTCGAACGAGCCAGGCACCTCGAACACGTCGACATGGGTAAGGTGCCGCGCTTCTGCTTCCTTCAGGAAGGCGATGCGGGCCTCCTCGACCACATCGCGATGCCAGCGGGCCTGCACGAAGGCCACCCGCTGCGGCTTTGCGAAGCGCGGGTGTTCGGGCGCCGGATCCTGCGGAACCGGCGGTCGGGCGACTTCAGTTTCGACTTTGGAGGTTTGGACTTGGGGATCTTGCAACATCTGATTCATGGCTTTCCTCGGTTTAAGGACCAGAATCAGGGCACACGGAACGACAAACAGCCGCATCTTGCGATGCGTCTGCCACCGACCGTTCTCTTTCATCCGGACTTTGACCGTCGGCTTCGGAGTTGCACCGAATCTGCTGACCCTTCCCTTCAGTGAAATCCTTTTCAGGACAGAACCTGGGGGAAGGCGCTCGCGGGCTTGGGCCTTTCGGCCCTTACCGCCGGTGGGGACTTTCACCCCGCCCTGAGAACATCGGCCGTTCGGGATGAACGGCCTGAGGCGAAATATGCCGCCGGGGAGCCGTCGCGGCAAGCGCGTTCCGCATGGGCAAATCGCATGGTCCCATGCCGTCGCGGTGGGAGCGGCCCTCGCGGGACGGAATTAGCGATTGAAGGCCGCCGCCCGAATCCGATTCCGGTTTGTTCTGCTTCGTCCGGTTTTGCCTCGCCCCGTTAAGAATTGTGGCGGAGATGAGCTGTGGACGAAGGAGTCCTGGCTTGTGGACGGACTCGGGACCCCGTTGCGCAGATTCCGCAAATCACATCACTTGATCCGCGACAGGCCCGCGTTGATCCGAGGGGATCGCGAGAGCGACCCCAGGGATCGCCGTAGCGACGTGAAGGGAGCGCGCGCCGGGCCAACCGCGTGCGTATCAAAGACAACAAGAAGGCAAGAGGTCGAGACGGCATGTCCCTGCTCGAAGGCACTATCGATTCCAAGAGCCACCCGCTCGCGGTGGTCGAGGATATCGCTGCCAGCAACAACTGGCCGTTCGAACGCTCCGGCGAAGACGAACTCACGATTGTCTCGAAGGGACAATGGACCGACTACCAGCTCTCCTTTACCTGGATGGGCGAGATCGAGGCGCTGCATCTGGCCTGCGCCTTCGACATGAAGATTCCGCCCGCACGGCGCGGCGAGGTGCAGCGGCTCGTCGCCGCCGTCAACGAGCAATTGTGGGTCGGCCATTTCGACCTCTGGACCAACACCGGCATGATCATGCACCGCCAGGCGCTGGTGCTGCCGGGCGGTCTCACCGCCTCGACCGCGCAGTGCGAAGCCATGCTCGCCGGCGCCATCCACGCGTGCGAGCGCTACTTCCCGGCATTCCAGTTCGTGGTGTGGGCCGGCAAGACCACCGCGCAAGCCATGGACGCGGCGATGTTCGACACGGTGGGAGAGGCGTAACTACGTCTGCCTCCACCAGGCGTGAGGGAGCCAGAGCTCTCCCCTCATCGTCGTCCTGGACCAGCGACGCCGGCGCGAAGCGCTGTCGTCGCGCCGATCCAGGACCCATACCGCGAGGTCTTTCCGTAGCTCGCGATGCTTGTTGCCCTGCCCTCCATCCACTAGAACCACTTGGGGTAATGGGTCCTGGCTTTCGCCAGGACGACGGATTTTGTGGCAACAGCGATGGCGAACAACACCCTCCAAAACATCACCGGCACCATCCTCCTCGCCGGCGCCGGCAAGATGGGCGGCGCAATGCTGACCGGATGGCTGGCGGGCGGGCTCGATCCGCGCCGCGTCGCGGTGATCGATCCGCAGGTCTCGCCCGAGATCGCCGCGCTTGCGGCCAAGGGGGTTGCACTCAATCCCGACGTGACGACCGCCGGCAGGATCGAAACGTTGGTCGTCGCGGTGAAACCGCAGATGTTCCGCGAGGCGGGCGCCAAGCTGAAACCATTCGTTTCGGACAAGACGTCGGTGGTCTCGATCATGGCGGGCACCACGATCGCCTCGCTTCAGGACGTCTGCGGCGGCGCCGTGGTGCGCGCGATGCCGAACACGCCGGCTGCGATCGGCCGCGGCATCACCGTCGCCGTCGCCGCACCAGACGTCAGCTCGTCTCAGCGCGCGGTGGCCGATGCACTGCTGCGCGCCACCGGCTCGGTGGAATGGGTCGACGATGAGAGCCTGATGGACGCGGTGACTGCCGTCTCCGGCTCGGGCCCGGCCTACGTGTTCCTGCTCGCCGAGGAACTCGCCCGCGCCGGCGTCGAGGCCGGATTGCCCGAGGCGCTGGCGACCAGGCTCGCACGCGAGACCGTCGCCGGCTCCGGCGAGCTGCTGCACCAATCCGAGCTTGCATCCAGCACGCTGCGCCAGAACGTCACCTCGCCCGGCGGCACGACCGCTGCGGCCCTCGGCGTGCTGATGGGCGAGCCCGGCCTGCGGGACCTCATGATCCGCGCGATCGCGGCGGCGACGCAGCGGTCGAAGGAATTGGCGAAGTAAGCAGGTGTCGTAGGGTGGGCAAAGCGACAGCGTGCCCACCGACTTCATCGCGGTCCCGGAAAGATGGTGGGCACGGCGCTTCGCGCCTTTGCCCACCCTACGGCGTCGAGCCAGCCCCGAGCCGCTTATTGAACATCTCGACATTGACGAGCCCGCGCGCGTGGCGCCCCTCCCCGAGCTTGCGGGCGCCCTCGAACGCCTCGACCTCGAAGCGGATGACGCGGCGCTCGACCGCGACCACCTTCGCGGCGGTTCGCACCGTGGCACCGACGAGAGCGGCGGCGAGATGGCGGATGTCGACCTCGGTGCCGACGGTGACCCACCCAGGCTGGAGCGCTGAGCGGATCGCATCGCCCGATGTCATCTCCATCTCCAGGATCATCATCGGCGTCGCGTAGACCATGGGCATGCCGGGCACGAAATGCCCGACCGTGCGCTCCACCGGCACCACCAGCGTGCGCTCAGCGCTCATGCCGATTGTGATGAAGTCGCGTGCGTCCATCCTGCCTCAAACTCCGCTGTCGTCCCGGACAAGCGAAGCTCTCGACAACGCGCAGCGTTGTCTAGAGCGGAGCGCTGATCCGGGACCCATAACCACAGGGCGTCGTGGTTGCGGGGATTCGGAGTTGCCGCTTCGCCAGCTAACCCTTGTGGTTATGGGTCCCGGATCTGCGCTGACGCTTGTCCGGGACGACGACTGCGGTTGCAGCGCCAGCTGTTATTTCTTCGCAGCCGCCGCGCGCTCCACGAAGGTCTTGCCGCCCTTCATCTTATGGCGAAGCGGGGCTTCGTTGATCTGGATGACGACGGCATCGGCGTCGACGCCGAGATTTTTCACCAGCGCCTGGGTGATGTCGCGCATCATGCCGGCCTTCTGCTCGTCGGTGCGGCCTTCGGCCATGCTGATGGTGATCTCAGGCATTTTTCTCTCCCTTGCGGCCGAACACCGGCCATTGACGGCCGCCATCAAACAAGACGTGGATGCCTGGGACAAGCCCAGGCATGACGGCGTCAGCGAATGGCTAGCCCCAGCTCACGTCATGGCGCGCCAGGACCTCGCGCACCTTGGCGACGAGATCGGCCTCGCTGCACGAGAACTGTGCCGGCCGGCTCTCGCGCCATTCCTGGTTGGAGGCGATCGCGGCGGCGGCCTTGGCACCTTCGATCAGATCCTTGATCTGCACCTCGCCGCGCGCCTTTTCATCCGAGCCCTGGATGATGACGCAGGGCGCGTTGCGGCGATCGGCATATTTGAGCTGATTGCCCATGTTCTTGGGATTGCCGAGATAGAGCTCGGCGCGGATGCCGGCGGTGCGCAAGGATGCGACCATCTTCTGATAGTCGGCGACGCGGTCGCGATCGAACACGGTGACGACGACGGGGCCGAACTCGGGCCGCGTGTCGAGCTTGCCGAGCAGCGTCAGCGCGGCCTGCAAGCGAGAGACGCCGATCGAGAAACCGGTCGCCGGCACCGGCTCGCCGCGGAAGCGCGAGACGAGCCCGTCATAACGACCGCCACCACCGACCGAGCCGAAGCGCACCGGGCGGCCCTTTTCGTCCTTGGTGTCGAGCAGGAGTTCGACCTCGTAGACCGGGCCGGTGTAATATTCGAGGCCGCGCACGACGGAGGGATCGATCTTGATGCGATCCGCCCCGTAACCCGAGGCCGAGACCAGCTTGGCAATCTCTTCCAGTTCGCTCACGCCGGCCTGACCGACTTCGCTCTTGGCGAGGTAGGTTTCTGCCGCGGCAATTGCCTCTTTCCAATCGTCGCGCGACTTGGTGATGGCGAGAACAACGTCAGCCTCCGCCGCGCTCAGGTTGGCGCCTTTCGTGAAGTCGCCCTTGCCTTCTTCGCCGCCGTCCCACCGTCCGGGACCAAGCAGCTTGCGCACTTCGTCGGCGGAAAACTTGTCGAGCTTGTCGATCGCGCGCAGCACGGTCAGCCTGCGTGCCGCGTTCTCATCACCGCCGAGCCCGATGGCTTCCAGAACCCCGTCGAGCACTTTTCGGTTGTTCACCTTCACGACATAGGAGCCGCGGGCAATGCCCAGCGCCTCCATCGTGTCCGCAGCCATCATGCAGATCTCGGCATCCGCCGCCGGCGTCGCGGAGCCGACCGTGTCGGCATCGAACTGCATGAACTGGCGGAAGCGTCCGGGGCCGGGCTTCTCGTTGCGAAACACGTAGCCGGCGCGGTAGCTGCGATAGGGTTTTGGCAGCGTGTCGAAATTTTCCGCGACATAGCGGGCGAGCGGCGCGGTCAGATCGTAGCGCAGGCTGATCCACTGCTCGTCGTCGTCCTGGAACGAGAACACGCCCTCGTTCGGACGGTCCTGGTCGGGCAGGAATTTGCCGAGCGCGTCGGTGAATTCCATCGCCGGCGTCTCCACCGGTTCGAAGCCATAGAGCTCATAGACGGCGCGGATCTTCTCGACCATCTCGCGCGTCGCCCGGATCGCGGCGGGATCGCGATCCTCGAGCCCGCGCGGCAGGCGCGCCTTCAGTTTCTGGGGTTTTTTGGGTTTCTCGGCCATCCGCGGCGTTTACCAGCCGACGCGCGGTGCGGCAACCGCTGGCTTTTCCCCTCTCCCCTTGCGGGAGAGGGTGGCTCGCCGCGCTAGCGGCGAGACGGGTGAGGGGTTCTATCCGCGGAAGCAGACCCCTCATCCGGCGCGCTTCGCGCGCCACCTTCTCCCACTAGGGGAGAAGGAAGAGCGCAGCCGAGTACTCCGCCTCAAAACACCTTGCGGATCCAATTGTGCGGATCGTTGGTGCGGCCGTACTGGATGTCGACGAGCTGCTTGCGCAGACCCATGGCGACGGGGCCGGCCGCGCCGCCGCTGATGTCGAAATCGCCGCTGACCGAGCGCACCTTGCCGATCGGCGAGATCACGGCCGCGGTGCCGCAGGCAAAGGCTTCTTTCAACCTGCCGCTTGCGGCGTCCTTGCGCCACTGGTCTAGCGAGTAGGGCTCCTCGCGCACCGTCTTTCCGGCATCGCGGGCGAGCGTGATGATGGAGTCGCGGGTGATGCCGGGCAGAATGGTGCCGAGCGGCGGCGTCGACAGCGAGCCGTCGTCGAACACGAAGAACACGTTCATGCCGCCGAGCTCCTCGATGTAGCGGCGCTCGACCGCGTCGAGGAACACCACCTGATCGCAACCATGCTGGATCGCTTCGGCCTGGGCGCGCAGGCTCGCGGCATAATTGCCGCCGCACTTCACCGCGCCGGTGCCGCCGATGGCTGCGCGCGTGTAGTTCTCCGAAACCCAGATCGACACCGGCGCAGGTCCGCCCTTGAAATAGGAGCCGACCGGCGAGGCGATGACCGCGAAGATGTATTCGGAGGACGGCTTGACGCCGAGGAAGGTCTCGCTCGCGATCATGAAGGGCCGCAAGTAAAGACTGCCCTCGCCGCCCGGCATCCAGGCGCGGTCGATGCGCACGACCTGCTCGACCGCCTCGATGAAGACGTCCTCGGGCAATTGCGCCATCGCCATGCGGTCGGCCGAGTCCTTGAAGCGCCGCGCATTGGCATCGGGGCGGAACAGGTTCACGCCGCCGTCGTCGCGCTTGTAGGCCTTGAGGCCCTCGAAAATTTCCTGGGCGTAGTGCAGGACCGCGCCGGCAGGATCGAGCTGGAAGTTGGCGCGCGCCTCGATTCTGGCCTCGTACCAGCCGCCCTTGGCCTGGTTGTAGCGGACGATCGCCATGTGATCGGTGAAGACCCGCCCGAACCCGGGGTCCACCAGCTTGGCGATGCGGTCCTTCTCGGGAGTCGGATTGGATGCGGGCTGGATGTCGAATGTCATACTCATGTCCTTGGCTCCCGCTGCCGGTATCGGCGCTGTTCTGGCACCGGCCTACCCCTGTTCGGGGCCGGCTGGCTTCATTAGGTGTCTGTCTGGACCACCGCCAGCCTTGTTACGGCCGGTTTCCCGTGGCCAGCATGTCGCCGAGGACATGCTTTTGCCGAAGGCGGAAGTCCAGTATGTTTTGCCGAAATGCCGCTCGACAATCGCACGGTAGATCTGATCGCCCGTCGTCGCCTGTCCGGCTCTTTCCGCCGTCCCTGCTTCGACGCTGCCCGTCGCGAAACGATCTAAAATTTCGTGCGGGTCGATCGTTTTGTAACATTGAACCCAAGATACGTCAATATGCCTGACATAAATTTCGTAAGTCCTTCTCAAGATGCCGCCGAGCCTCGGCCGGCCGCAGGGGATGGAGGCAATTTGCGCTGGGATATCATCGAGCTGCTGTTCTTCGCCTATCGCGATTTCGTCGGCGATCCCGACCAGGAGCTGGAAGCCTTCGGCTTCGGCCGAGCCCATCACCGGGTCATGCACTTCGTCTATCGCTACCCCGGCCTCAAGGTCGCCGACCTCCTCGACGTCCTGCGCATCACAAAACAGTCGCTCGGTCGCGTGCTCAAGCAGCTCCTCGACGAGGGCTACATCGTGCAGAAGACCGGCGACAATGACCGTCGCCAGCGCCTGCTCTACGCGACGCCGAAGGGCGAAGCGCTGGTGCAGAAGCTTGCCGGGCTCCAGACCATGCGGATCACCAAGGCGCTCGCCGAGATGGGTCCGCAGGATGCCGAGACCGTCAAGCGCTTCCTGCGCGCGATGATCGACCGCGATGATCCGGACAAGGTGCTCGAGACGATCTTCGCTTCCGTCAACCAGGACGCCAAGGAGTGACCGTGCCGCTCGCTGCCACGCTCGCCCGTCCGCCGGTGCAACCCGCCGACGATGCCCCGCATCTGCTGCTGGTCGATGACGACCGCCGCATCCGCGATCTGCTCTCGCGCTTCCTCGCCAGCGAAGGCTACCGCGTTTCGACCGCCGCCAGTGCCAGCGATGCGCGCGCCAAGCTCATCGGTCTGCATTTCGATCTGTTGATCCTCGATGTCATGATGCCCGGCGAGACCGGCTTCGAGCTCGCCCGTTTCATCCGCACCTCGTCCTCGGTGCCGATCGTGATGCTGACGGCGCGGCACGAGGCAGAAGCGCGCATCGAGGGCCTGCAAATCGGCGCCGATGACTATGTCGCCAAACCGTTCGAGCCGCGCGAGCTCGCGCTGCGTATCAACAACATCCTCAAGCGCGCCGCGCCGCCGCCGCAGGCCGCGGCGGTGGAGAAGATCGCCTTCGGCCCCTACGTCTACCATCTTGATCGCGGCGAGCTGCGCCAGGGCGATGAGATCATCCATCTCACCGACCGCGAGCGCGAGATGCTGCGTATCCTCTCAGAGACGCCGGGCGAGACCGTGCCGCGCAGCGCGCTCACCGGCAATGGCAGCGTCAACGAGCGCGCCGTCGACGTGCAGATCAACCGCCTCAGGCGCAAGATCGAGACCGATCCCGCCAATCCACTGTTCCTCCAGGCGGTACGCGGCATCGGCTACCGGCTGGTGGCCTCGCCTTAAACCGCAGTGAAGCGCGACCGATGAGCACGATCGATACCGGCCTGACGCTTCTGAAGAGCGCCGCCGGCCGCGTCTCCGCCGCCAATGGCTGGATGGGCAACGCGTTCAAGGGCTGGATGCCGACCGGCCTCTATGCGCGCGCGCTGCTGATCATGATCGTGCCGATGGTGATCCTGCAATCGGTCGTCGCCTTCGTGTTCATGGAGCGGCACTGGAACACGGTGACGCGCCGCCTGTCGGCCGCAGTGGTGCAGGACATCGCCGCGCTGATCGACGTCTACAAGGGCTATCCGCAGGACAAAGATCGCGACCAGATCCGCCGCATCGCCCAGCAGCGGCTCGGCCTCGTCGTCGATTTCCTGCCCGCCGGCGACATGCCGCCGCCGGGACCGAAGCCGTTCTTCTCGCTGCTCGACCAGACGCTGTCGGTGCAGCTCGGCCGCCAGATCGGGCGTTCGTTCTGGATCGACACCGTCGGCCGCTCCAACCTCGTCGAGATCCGCATCCAGCTCGACGATGCCGTGATGCGCGTGTTCGCGCAGCGCAGCGCCGCCTATGCTTCGAACTCGGAGATCTTCCTGTTCTGGATGGTCGGCACGTCCTCGATCCTGCTGATCGTCGCCGTGCTGTTCCTGCGCAACCAGATCAAGCCGATCCTGCGGCTCGCCGACGCCGCCGAAAGCTTTGGCAAGGGCCGCGAGGCGCCGAACTTCAGACCGCGCGGCGCGCGCGAGGTGCGGCGCGCCTCCGTCGCCTTCCTCGAGATGAAATCGCGCATCGAGCGCACGATGGAGCAGCGCACGGCGATGCTGGCCGGCGTCAGCCACGACCTGCGCACCATCCTGACCCGCTTCAAGCTCGAGTTGGCGCTGATCGGCGACAGTCCCGAGCTCGAGGGCATGCGCAAGGACGTCGACGAGATGTCGATGATGCTGGAGGATTACCTCGCCTTTGCCCGCGGCGATTCCGGCGAGCAGTCACAGCCGACCGACATGGCCCAGGCCCTGGAAGAATTGCGCAGTGACGCCGAACGCCACGGCCACACTGCGACCGTCGCATTCCACGGCCTGCCGGTGGTGACGGTGAAGCCGGCCTCGTTCAAGCGCTGCCTCGCCAATCTCGTCACCAACGCCGCGCGCTACGGCAAGGCCATCGCCATCACCGGCCAGCGCGATCACCGTTATCTCACCGTCACGGTCGACGACGACGGCCCTGGCATTCCCGCGCATTTGCGCGAGGAGGTGTTCAAGCCGTTCCTGCGGCTGGACAACGCCCGCAATCAGGACGAAGGCGGCACCGGTCTTGGTCTTGCGATCGCCCGCGACATCGCCCGCTCCCATGGCGGCGACATCACACTCGGCGACAGCCCGATGGGAGGATTGAGGGCGAGCGTGAGGATTCCGGTGTAGGCGGCATCTTCACCTCTCCCCGCTTGCGGGGAGAGGTCGAATTCGATCGCAGATCGAATTCGGGTGAGGGGGTACAGGTCTCACAAAAATCTCGTTCGCGGAGAGAGGCCCCTCACCCCTCTCCCCGTAAGAACGGGGCGAGGGAGCGCACCGGTTGCGCGGTGAGTGCGTCTACTTCGGCAGCAGCGCCTTCAGCTTATCGACATCGCGCACGTTCATCTTGAAGCCACCGGGCATCACGATATCGCCGGGCTTCTGGTCCGCCTTGCAGGCCCCTAACCATTTGGCTTGCAGCGTCATGGTGCTATCGCGCCCGGCCGCACCGGCGACGCCGCCTTGCGCATGCGAGGAGGTCTTCACGGTGTAGGCCGAATTGAAGTCGCCTGTGATCTCGGCATGCGAGGTCGTGCTGACGCCGGCGACGCTGCATTCGGAATCGCTGACATAGCCGGTCGCCGTTTTCTTAATCTCCTGCTTGGCGCAGATCTGCTTGGCCATCGGGGAGACGTTGTTGCTCATCTCCTTATCGACGGTCTCGTCGGTGCAGTGTTGCATGGTCATCTCGGGCACGGGCGAACCGGTCGTGACAAGCTTCATTTCCCATAGCCCGGCCTTGCGCATCGGCAGCTCGTCGGCGCCGGCTGCGCCTGCCGACAGCACGAGACAAGCGACCGAGCCGAGCAAAGCGAGTTTGCGCGTCATGTGGAAGACTCCCGGCTTGAGAGTTTGGGCGTTACGACAACGCCTCAGTACAGCGTGCGGATCGGCTGCTCGGCAGCGCCATAGGGCACCCAGCGGCAGGAGAACGAGATGTAGCCGCCCTCATAGGCCTGCACCGCGAGGAATTTGACGACTTTGCCGTAGCGCGCGCAGTGATCGACCGCGACCTGTCGCGCATCGGCCTGGGTCGCCATCGAATAGGCGATGATGCCGCCGGTGTCGTTGCCCTTGAACGGCGGCACTGGAAGGATATCGGCGCGCGCCGACTGGCTCGCCATCATACCCAAGGCAAGAAGGCCCGCGGCCGCAATGATTCGCATTCCCGTCACTCCAATTGGCTGCCCCCAGTTTACGGTGCCGGACTGGAAGTGAAAAGAACGGAAGCCCTGTCGGCTGCGACGATATGGTCAACTCCTGGCGAAGTGTTGCCGCGGTGCACTTGACCTCCCCCGGCCTTCGCGGCACCGTCCGACCTTCGCAAGACCCAGCTGTCCGGATTGACCATGCGCGCCCCCTCCCTGAAATCGCTCCGCTTTGCCGCCGTGCTCGGCCTCATGTTCGGGGCGCTGTCGTTCGGTGAGGCCAGAGCCGCCAATCCGCTGGAGCTGAATTTCTGGCTGAGCGGACCGCGCTACGACGGCGCCGTCGCCGATTGCGACAAGGCGCTGCCGACGATCGCCGCCCAGTTCTGGGAAAAAGAAAGCTCGTTCTGGAATTCCTCGCTGAAAATCACCGGCTTCTCCGCCGTTCGCGAGACCGCGTTCCGTCCCTGGCAGTCCGACAACATTCCGCGCCGCTATTGCACCGGCGATGCCCTGCTCAATGACGGCAAGGTGCGCAAGGTGCATTTCTCGATCATCGAGGATGGCGGCTTCGCCGGCTACGGCAATGGCGTCGAATGGTGCGTCGTCGGCGTCGACCGCAACTGGGCCTATAATCCGGCCTGCCGCGCCGCAAAGCCCTGATTCGGGTCGATCTGGCGGCTGAATGGCGGTCGCCTGAATTTTGTTCTTGAAATGTTCTTATCGCCTGCTAGGCTTCCTTGCACAGTCTAGTTGAGGGGCGTCGCCATGTTTCATTCCAGATTGCATTCGTTCTCCCGCCTGGTGATCTCGCTGACCCTTTCCCTGATCCTTGCCGCGGGGCTGGCCTCGTTCGCCGGTGACGCAAAGGCCCAGGACAAGCGGCAGAACGCGCCGGGCGAGTTCGATTTCTATGTGCTGTCGCTGTCATGGTCGCCCTCCTTCTGCGAGGAAGCGGCCGAGCGCGGCGGCCGCTCACAGATGCAGTGCAGCGGACGCCCCTACGCCTTCGTGGTGCATGGGCTGTGGCCGCAATATGAAAACGGCTTCCCCGAATATTGCCAGCGGCCGGCACCGCGGCTGAACCGCAGCATCGTCTCCTCGATGCTCGACCTGATGCCGGCGCCGGGCCTGATCTTCAACGAATGGGACAAGCACGGCACCTGCTCCGGGCTCGAGGGCCGCAGTTATTTCGAGACGATCCGCAAGGCGCGCGCCGCGATCAAGATCCCGGCCGAATATCTCGATCTGTCGCAGGCCAAGACCGTGGCGCCGGCGGAGATCGAGGACGCCTTCATCAAGGCCAATCCCGGCCTCAACGATGCCGCCATCTCGGTCACCTGCAACCGGACCCGGCTCTCCGAGGTGCGCATCTGCCTCAGCAAGGACCTGCAATTCCGCGCCTGCGACGAGATCGAACGCCGCGCCTGTCGCCGCGACCAGGTGACGATGCCGCCGATCAGGGGTGGATAGTTCCGGTCATTGCGAGGAGCCCGCGACAAAATTGCGAAGCAATTTTGCGCTGGCGACGAAGCAATCCAGACTGCCTCCGGAGTTAGATTCTGGATTGCTTCGCTGCGCTCGCAATGACAAGGGGTTGGGATCGCGCGAGACAACATAGTCTGATCCCATGAACTACCGCCACGCCTTCCACGCCGGCAACTTCGCCGATGTCATCAAGCACATCGTGCTGGCGCGCATCCTCACTTATTTGCAGGACAAGCCGGCGGCGTTCCGCGTCATCGACACCCATGCCGGCGCCGGTCTCTACGACCTCGGCAGCGACGAGGCACGCCGCGGCGGCGAGTGGCTGACCGGCATTGCACGGCTGATGCAGGCGCGCCTGTCGAACGAGACCGCGGCGCTGACCAAGCCCTATCTCGACATCGTCCGCGCCTTCAATCCGAAGGGCGAGCTCAAGGCCTATCCGGGCTCGCCGCTGATCGCGCGCGGCCTGCTCAGGCCGCAGGACCGCCTCGTCGCCTGCGAGCTCGAGCCGAAGGCACGCAAGGCGCTGATCGACGTGCTGCGCCGCGACGAACAGGCGCGGGTGGTCGATCTCGACGGCTGGATGGCACTGCCGGCCTTCGTACCGCCGAAAGAGCGGCGCGGCCTCGTGCTGATCGACCCGCCCTTCGAGGCCAAGGACGAGTTCGAGCGGCTTGGCGAGGCCTTCGCGACGGCTTTCGCGAAATGGCCGACCGGTATCTACGTAATCTGGTATCCGGCCAAGAACCGGCGCGCCACCGACACGCTGGCGCAAATGGTGGCGCGGCTCGCAGCCGCAGCAAAGCCGCCCGGAAAATGCCTGCGCCTCGAATTCAGTGTGGCCCCGCAGCTCGATGGTGCGGCCCTCACCTCCGCCGGTCTTCTGATCGTCAACCCGCCCTACACGCTGCACGGCGAGCTCAAGACGATCCTGCCGGAGCTCGAAATGCCGCTCGGCCAGGGCGGCGCTGCCAGATTCCGATTGGAGGTGCCGAGGCCGTAACACTCCGGCATTCTTGGGAAAAATATGCAGGAGCGGTAGTCAATCTGCGAAGAACCGTATTATGCTGTTGCCGTGACTGGCTTTACGTTCCGCTTCCGCGAATGGTTGCGGCGGAGTGAAGGCCTAAGAAAGATCCGGCCGGACCGATGAGGTCCGCCAAGGATGGCCAGCTCCCGGGCTTCGTAAGGTCCGGTCATGTCGTGACGTGAGTCTGCGTCGCGGCGGAGGAGCAATGAGGGGGAGTTTCCCGATGGCCATGACGGGAACGGTCAAGTTCTTCAACGGTGAGCGCGGCTACGGCTTCATCAAGCCCGACGACGGCGGCCGCGACGTCTTCGTTCACATCACCGCCGTGGAGCGGGCGGGACTGAAGGACCTTGCCGAAGGACAGCGTATTACGTTCGAAGTCGAACCGGACAAGAAGGGGAAGGGACCGAAGGCGGTCAATTTGGTCATCCTCTCCTAGCGAGCCTGGCTTTAAAAAAATCCCGGCCGCGAGCGGCCGGGAGGTTGGTCCGGTATTTTCTTCTTCAGCTATCAGAAGTGATAGTTCACGCCTGCGCGGACAACGCTGGCGCTATAGCCGTTTGACACGCCCGTAATTGCGAACTGACTCGTCGACAGGTCGATGTAGAGATATTCGAGCTTGGCGCTCCAGTTCGGCGCAAGGCCGACTTCCGCGCCGGCACCGATGGTCCAGCCGGCGGTGGTGTGCGACTCCGTCCAGCCGAAGGTCTGCGCGCGCAGCTCGCCGAAGGCGAGGCCGGCGGTGCCGTAGAACAGCACGTTGCTGAAGGCATAGCCGGCGCGGCCGCGCAGGGTGCCGAACCACGGATTGGAGAACTTCCAAGGCGCGAAGGTATCGTCGGCACCGGCGGCCTGGATGTCGCCCTCCACGCCGAACACCCAAGGGCCGTTCTGGAAATTATAGCCGGCCTGCACGCCGCCGACGAAGCCGGAGGGCTTTGAGGGATTGTTGTCGACCGAGCCCCATTCGTAGCCGATGTTGCCGCCCAGATAAGGACCAGCCCAGCTATACGCATTGAGCGGCTGATTGACGGTATAGGGCGCGCGCTGCCCGTAATTGAAATCGGCGGCCCCTGCCGAAGCTGTCCAGCCGGCTGCAACCAACGCGGCTGCGCCCACAACGAGCCCCTTCATCACACACTCCAACGCAACTGCCGCCACCGCGATGCCTGCGCTGCCGCGCAAGGCCAGACCGCATGGTTACGGAACCACCACTTTTTCGCGTAAGATTTATCGAGAGTTCTAAGTTAAAGGGCTGTTAAGCCGGGTTACCGCGCTGTTAACAGGCTTAAGCAAGCGTTACCGGGAACTGCGCCCGCCATCCCTGTGCGGGCGCCACGGCCGGAACTTCAAATCGGCAACCCCAGCGCCTAAATTCGTACCATGGTTCACGATTCCCCCGACAACCCGGACGAGGCACGCGCGCGCAAACCGGTGCGCGTCACCGCGCCGGACGCCCCGCCCCGGGACACGGAAATGACGCCACCGGACCTCGATCCCGCGACCGCGAGCGGCGACGACGAGGACGATGCGCGGCTGCCGGATATCCTGGAAGAGAGCGGCGCGGTCGGCGAGGGCCCGCTGGCGACCGGTCATGAGGCGATCGAGCGCGCGGTCCGGCTCGCCCCCACCTCGGCCGGCGTCTATCGCATGCTCAATGCGAACGCGGACGTGCTCTATGTCGGCAAGGCCAAGAACGTCAAAAAGCGCCTGTCCAATTATGCGCGCCAGAGTGCGCCGCAGCCGGCGCGCATCCTGCGCATGATCGCCGCCACGGTGACCGTGGAGATCGTCTCGACCAACACCGAGACGGAAGCACTGCTGCTGGAGGCCAACCTCATCAAGCAGCTGCGGCCGCGCTTCAACGTGCAGCTGCGCGACGACAAGTCGTTTCCCTACATCCTGATCACCGGCGACCATTGGGCGCCCCAGATCCTGAAGCACCGCGGCGCGCAGACGCGGCCCGGCCGCTATTTCGGCCCGTTCGCCTCGGCGGGCGCCGTCAACCGCACCATCACCGCACTTCAGCGCGCGTTCCTAATCCGCTCCTGCACCGATTCCTTCTTCGAGAGCCGCACCCGGCCCTGCCTGCTCTACCAGATCCGCCGCTGCGCCGGCCCCTGCACCCGAGAGATCGACTTTCCCGGCTATACGACGCTGGTGCGCGAGGCGACCGACTTCCTCTCCGGCAAGAGCCATGCGGTGAAGCAGGAGCTCGCCGGCGAGATGGAGAAGGCCTCCGGCGAGCTCGAATTCGAGCGCGCGGCGCTCTACCGCGACCGCCTCGCCGCGCTCTCGGCGATCCAGTCGCAGCAGGGCATCAATCCGCGCACGGTCGAGGAAGCCGACGTGTTCGCCATCCACCAGGAGGGCGGCTTCTCCTGCGTCGAGGTGTTCTTCTTCCGCACCGGACAGAATTGGGGCAACCGCGCTTATTTTCCGCGTGCGGAAAAGACATTTACCCCGGAGGAAGTGCTCGGCTCCTTCCTCGCCCAGTTCTACGACGACAAGCCGCCGCCAAAGAACATCCTGCTCTCGCACGAGATCGAGGAGAGCGAGCTGCTCGCCAACGCGCTGTCGATCAAGGCCGGCCACAAGGTCGAGGTCACCGCGCCCAAGCGCGGCGAGAAGAAGGAGCTCGTCACCCACGCGCTGACCAATGCGCGCGAGGCGCTCGGCCGCAAGCTCGCGGACACCGCGACGCAGAGCCGCCTGCTCGAGGCCATGGCCGCGACGCTGAGCCTGCCGCACGTGCCCAAGCGCATCGAGGTCTACGACAACAGCCACATCCAGGGCACCAACGCGGTCGGCGCCATGATCGTCGCCGGCCAGGATGGTTTCGTGAAGAACCAGTACCGCAAGTTCAACATCAAGTCGGAAGGGCTGACGCCCGGCGACGACTACGCCATGATGCGCGAGGTGCTGGAGCGACGCTTCAAGCGCCTGATCAATCCGCCTGAGGAGGGCGTGACCAAGGCGAAGGACGACGATTTCCCGCAATGGCCCGACCTGGTCATCATCGACGGCGGCCGCGGCCAGCTCAACGCCGTCCGCGAGATCTTTGCAAATCTCGGCCTGACCGAGGTGTCGCTGATGTCGGTCGCCAAGGGGCCGGACCGGGATGCGGGCCGCGAGACCCTGTTCATGCCGGAGCGCGAGGCAATCAAGCTGGAGCCGCGCGATCCCGTGCTCTATTTCATCCAGCGCCTGCGCGACGAGGCCCACCGCTTCGTCATCGGCTCGCACCGCAAGCTGCGCAAGAAGGACATCCGCGAGGCCGGTTTGCAGGAGATCCCGGGCATCGGCCCGTCACGCAAACGTGCCTTGCTGCATCATTTCGGAACCCTGAAGGAGATCGAACGTGCCTCGATCGCCGATCTCGGCAAGGTTCCGGGGGTCAGCGCCGAGAGCGCCCGCAGGATTTTCGAGTATTTCCATCCCCAGCCGGGATGAACTAAAGGGGGACCGCGGTCATATGATCGTTGCGTCCGCGCCTCATTTGGGGAGCGGAACGGTTGACGTTCAGGCACCAGCGGTATTGGTAGGACGGATGAACATCGCAACGACACGAGGGGCAACCAGGCGCTCGATGTCCCTTCCCAACATCCTGACCTACGGCCGGATCGCCGCGATCCCGGTCGTGGTCGGATGCATTTACGCGCAGTCGATCGTGGATGGGCCGCTGTGGCTGCGCTGGGTAGCGGTGGCCATCTTCATCGGCGCCGCGGTGACGGATTACCTCGACGGCTATTATGCGCGAATCTGGAATCAGCAATCGGCGTTTGGCCGGATGCTCGATCCGATCGCCGACAAGCTGCTGGTCGCCTCGTGCCTGCTGATGCTGGCCGCCGACGGTATCATCCATGGCTGGTCGCTGTGGGCTGCCATCGTGATCCTGTGCCGTGAGATCCTGGTCTCCGGCCTGCGCGAATATCTCGCCGCCCTGCGCGTCAGCGTGCCCGTGACCAAGCTCGCCAAATGGAAGACCACGGTTCAGCTCGTCGCCATCGGCTTCCTGCTCGCCGGCCCGGCCGGCGATGAAGTGGTGCCGGTGGTGTCGATGATCGGACTGGCGTTGCTGTGGGCCTCGGCGATCCTCACCATGTACACCGGCTACGACTATTTCCGTGCCGGCATCCATCACCTCATCAAGGAGGACGAGGGATGAAGGTGAAGTATTTCGCCTGGGTGCGCGAGCGCGTCGGCAAGGCCGAGGAGATGATCGAGCCGCCCGCGACGGTGCGCACCATCGAGGAGCTGATCGCCTGGCTGTCCGGCCGGAGCGAGGCCTACGCCTACGCCTTCGAGAAGCCGAAGGTGATCCGCGCCGCGATCGATCATGCCCATGTCAAGCAGGACACCGCGATCGCGGGCGCCCGCGAGATCGCGTTCTTCCCGCCGATGACCGGCGGCTAGGCCATGACCTCCGCTGTCACCACCTGCCCCGTCACCATCCGCATCCAGGAGGATGATTTCGACATTGGGCGCGAGATCGCGATCCTGACCAAGAGCCGTTCCGACATCGGCGCGGTCGTGAGCTTCTCCGGCATCTGCCGCGCCGACGAGGACAGCGCGAAGATCGCAGCGCTCACGCTCGAACATTATCCGGGCATGGCGGAAGAAGAGATCAAGCGTCGCGTCGACGAGGCGATTTCGCGCTGGCCGCTGAACGGCGTCACGGTGATCCACCGCGTCGGCCGCCTCATGCCCGGCCAGAACATCGTGCTGGTGCTGACTGCTTCGCAACACCGCCAGGCCGCGTTCCAGGCGGCCGAGTTCCTGATGGATTATCTCAAGACGAGCGCGCCGTTCTGGAAGAAGGAAGAGAGCGAAGCCGGCGCCGGCTGGGTCGAGGCCCAGGCCCGTGACGACGAAGCCGCCGCGCGCTGGACCCGATCCTGATGGCAAGAGCAACCAAAAAGACCGCGCGCGGCCGCGCCGCGCCAAGACTTGCGAAGGTCGGCCCGGGTGAGCTTCTCACGCTGCTCGATTTCGTCCGCTATGCGGTGAGCCGCTTTGTCGAAGCCGAGCTCGCCATTGCTCACGGCACGACCGATCCGGTTGCCGAGGCAGCCTTCCTGGTCAGCGAGGCGCTGCATCTCAATCCCGAACAGTTCGAGATTTTTGCCAACGCGCGCGTCACAGTCGCCGAGGGCAAGACCATCCTCGATCTCATCCATCGGCGCGTCACCACGCGCAAACCGGCCGCCTATCTCGTCAACAAGATCTACATGCGCGGCCTTCCCTTCTATGTCGACGAGCGCGTCATCGTTCCGCGCTCCTTCATCGGCGAGCTGCTGGATTCGCATTTCGGCAGCGACGGCGCTGCCGGATCGCTGATCGATGATCCCTCCGCCGTCGAGCGCGTGCTCGATCTCTGCACGGGATCGGGATGCCTCGCCATCCTCGCCGCGCATCATTTTCCGAATGCTGCGGTCGATGCCGTCGACATCTCCAAGGGCGCGATCGAGGTCGCCACGCGGAATGTCGGCGAATATGGGCTGGAGGACCGGATCAGCCTGTATCGCGGCGACCTGTTCGCCCCGCTCGGCGATGCACGCTACGACCTGATCATCACCAATCCGCCCTATGTCGATGCCGAAGGCATGGCCGCGCTGCCGCCGGAGTGCCGGGCCGAACCAAAACTCGCCTTCGACGGCGGCGCCGACGGCCTCGACGTGGTGCGCCGCATCCTGCGCGAGGCGCCCGATCACCTGACACCGGATGGCGGGTTGATCTGCGAGATCGGGCGCGGCCGCGAGCTGGTCGACGAGGCCTTTCCGGAACTGCCGTTGCTCTGGCTGGACACCGAAGACTCCGAGGCCGAAGTGTTCTGGATCGCAGCCGCCGATCTCGGCTGATCCTCTACGGCGGGCCCGCTCCCTCGGAACAAGTCAAATTCCGCCACGTTCATCCTCCGACGAATTTCGTGGCTCTCGGAGGATGTCCGCATGCTCGCGCCATCGGGCGAATTGCTGCGCGCCGGCGTGGCGCTCAAGCTCAACCATCTCAAGCGAGCCACGCAATCGTACTTGCGCGACCGCACCAGCCAGGCCACCGGACGCGCGACGTCCTACGCGGTTGCAGCCGGCCTGTTTGCGGTGGCCGGGCTGTTCGTCATCGCGGCCTTCTTTGTCGGTCTGGCCGCCCTGTATCGCTGGGTTGAGATCACCTACGGGCAATTCTGGGGTTTCGGTGCTGTCGGTGCAGTGCTGCTGGTGTTGGCGGCGGTCTGCGTCGGCATCGCCATGACGATGATGAAGCGGCCGGCCAAGCCGGTCGTGCCGCTTGCCAGCCGCGTGCGCGTTGCGATCACCACCCCGCGGATTCCTCGTGGAACGGTCAAGGAGGCCGTGAAGGAGGTCGCAACGACGATCCCCCTCGTGCCGCTTGCGCCCGGCGAACGCGGTCATGGCAGCAAAGCCTGGCCGAACCGCGCCAACCGTCCCGTGCAACTGGGCCTGATGCTCGCAGCCGTCGGCCTGGTTGGGCTTACGGCCGCACGCCGGCGGCGCCATAGGCACAGTCTGGAGGCGTGAGTGGTGGTACGGCGCTCCGAGCGGATGGATAACTGGTTGCTGGTGGCGGCCACGGCTGTCTTCGTGCTCACCGCCGAGCGCTACTTCCAGGACTCCGGCCTGGTCCGCTCGGGGCCCCCGCAGGACCACCGCAAAGGAGAGGCGAATTCACCGGAAACCGACCCGGCGCGCGCAGCCGTACAGCCCGGCCATGGCCGCCGCGCGAAGAGCCCTTTCACGATCCCCTGGGCTGGCTGGAAGGATATCTTCTGGCGCACCTATCAGCGCATCGACGAGGATCGCCTGCTCGCCACAGCGGGCGGCGTCGTGTTCTTCGGGCTGCTCGCGATCTTTCCGGCCGTGACCGCGCTGGTCTCGTCCTACGGGCTGTTCGCCGATCCCTCCACGATCAGCGATAACCTCCAGAAGCTGGCGATGATGCTTCCCGAAGGTACCTTCCAGATCGTCGAGGAGCAGGTCGGGCGTGTGGTGTCGAAGGGCAATACGGCGCTGGGTGCCACCTTCCTGTTCGGCCTTGTGCTTGCGATCTGGAGCGCCAATGCCGGCGTCAAGGCGATCTTCGACGCCCTCAACGTCGCCTATGAGGAGCGCGAGAAGCGCAGCTTCATCCGGCTGAACATGGTGTCGCTGGCTTTCACGGTCGGCGGCATCATGGCGCTGTTGCTGATGGTGGCTGCCGTCGTCGCCCTCCCGCTCGCGCTCAATCACCTCGGCCTGGCGCCTGAAAGCAAATTGATCGTGGCGCTGGCACGATGGCCGCTGCTGTTCCTGATCCTGCTCGTGGCGCTCGCCATCCTCTACCGCTTCGCGCCCAGCCGCGATGCACCGCGCTGGCAATGGCTGAGCCTCGGCGCGGTGACGGCGGCCATCCTCTGGATCGCCGGCTCGGCACTGCTGTCCTGGTATCTCTCGGAATTCGCCAATTACAACGCGACCTACGGCTCGCTCGGTGCGGCGATCGGCCTGATGATGTGGATGTGGGTGTCTGCGATCGTCATCATGTTCGGAGCCGAGCTGAACTCGGAGATCGAACGGCAGACCCTGCGCGACACGACCACCGGGCGGCCGAAGCCGCTCGGCAGCCGCGAAGCCGTCTCGGCCGATACGGTCGGCGCGGCCGCGCCGGCCTGAGGCCATGACAGTCCTGAACGCGCGTGCCGGAGGCTGCTATCCCCTCGAATCAACAATGATGTTAAAGTCATGCTGCTTGGGGGAGCATGAGGAGTGACGGGTCGGACGGCGGCCCGTGTTTTCCCGGGTAAGACAGTCAGCTCTTGAGAAGTAACGCGCGGCATGATTCGCATTTCGACGATCTTCATCGCCATCTGCATGGTTCTGGTCGCGGCCTCGCTCGGGCTGATGCTCTATTCGGTCGCCGGCATCAGCGGAACCGAATCCGCGATCGTGGCGCTGACCGCGCTGACCTTCCTGATCCTCTACAACGCGGTGTCGATGCGGCTGCGCGACCGCAGCGACGTCGGCGGCCAGATCGCCGACCTCTCGCGCGGCACCGCCGACCTCGCCCGTCAGGTGGCCGAGTTCGGCCGCCGGCTTGCGGCGGTCGAGGGACGCATCGCCTCGTCCAATTCGACCAACTCCGACCGCATCCACTCGGTGGTCGGCGAGATCAACGAGCTCGGCGGACTGGTCAGGCAGCTCGCGACCACCGTCTCGGCGCATGAGGACCTGCTGGCTGGCGGCGCTCCGGTATCAGCCGCAAGCCCGGTCGAGAAGCAGGATCCGGTGGCGCCGCTCGATCTGATCGCGACGATCGACGAGCGGCCGGCTGCCCCGTCACCGTTGCCCGTGGCGCCCCCGCCTCCCGCAGCGCAGCCGCGGCCCGCACAGGCGGCCCCAACCCAAGTCGCCAACGGCCGCAACCAGACCCAATTGCTGGCGACGCTGCGCAACGCGATCGACGAGAACCGCATCGACATCTTCCTCCAGCCGATGGTGACGCTACCGCAGCGCAAGGTACGGTTCTACGAGGCGGTGACGCGCCTGCGCGACGAGCGCGACCAGCTGATCGCCGCCGAGGAGTTCATCAGCATCGCGGAAGCCTCCGGGCTGATCGGGCGCATCGACAACATGGTGATGCTGCGCTGTGTGCAGGTGCTGCGGCGCCTGATGGTGCGCAACAAGGATGTCGGCGTGTTCTGCAATGTCGCGGCCTCCACGCTCGGCAATTCCACCACCTTCGCGCAATGCCTCGACTTCCTCGAAGCCAACCGGGCGCTGGCACCCTCGCTGGTGCTGGAGTTCAAGCAGTCGACCTTCCGCAACCTCGGCCCGGCCGAGACCGAGAATCTCGCCGCACTCGCCCAGCGCGGCTACCGCTTCTCGATCGACCATGTCACGGATTTGCGCATCGAGCCGCGCGAGCTCGCCGACCGCGGCGTGCGCTTCATCAAGGTGCCGGCCACGCTGCTGCTCGATCCGAAGCAGGCCTCGACCTCGGACATCCATCCGTCCGATCTCTCCGACCTGCTCGGCCGCTTCGGCATCGACCTGATCGCCGAGCGGATCGAGGGCGAGCGCGCGGTGGTCGACCTGCTCGATTATGACGTGCGGTTCGGCCAGGGCTTTCTGTTCGCACCGCCCCGGCCATTGCGGCCGGAAGGGGCATCTGCTACCGGCGGGGCCTCGCCGAACCAGGCGCAGGACATCCAGGGATCCAATGGCTCCGGCACACCCAGCTCAGGCGCAACGTCTTCAGCGCCGCCGCCACAACGCATCACCGGCAACGCGGCGCTCGCGCGCCGCATCTGATCGGCCGCGCGCATCATGACCACGTTGCATTTTGCCGAAAGCCTGCGCGAGCTCGTGGCTGGCGTTGACGTCGTGCTCAGCGACATCTGGGGCGTGGTCCATAACGGTCTCGAATCCTTCCCCGAGGCCTGCGAGGCGCTCCATACCTATCGCAGCCGCGGCGGCACGGTGATCCTGATCACCAACGCACCGCGCCCAGCCGACTCCGTGCAGCGGCAATTGCGCAAGCTCGGTGTCGCGGACGAGACCTATGACGCGATCGTCTCGTCGGGCGACCTGACGCGGCTCTATGTCGCCGAGCATCCCGGCCGCAAGATGTTCTGGCTCGGCCCCGAGCGCGACAACTCGATCTACCGTGGCCTCGATGCGACGACCGCGCCGCTGGAGGAAGCCGATTACATCGTCTGCACCGGCCTCTATGACGACGAGACCGAGACGGCGGAAGACTATCGCGGCATGATGCTGAAGGCGCGCGAGCGCAAGCTGACGCTGGTCTGCGCCAACCCCGACATCGTGGTCGAACGCGGCGACCGGCTGATCTATTGCGCCGGCGCCATCGCCGAGCTCTACCGCGAGCTCGGGGGCGAGGTGATCTTCTACGGCAAGCCGCACCGGCCGATCTATGAGCGCGCGATGGCGCTCGCCGGCGAACGCCAGGGCCACCAAATTGATCGCAAAAAGGTCTTGGCGATCGGCGATTCCGTCCGCACCGATCTCACCGGCGCGCGCGAGTTCGGCATCGACTGCCTGTTCGTCACCCGCGGCATCCATGCCGAGGAGTTCGAGGGTCTCGATCAGCTCGATCCGGCATCCGTGATGGAATTGTTCGGCCATCCGCCGAAGGCGCTGATGCGCGAATTGAAGTGGTGATGGCGTACTACGACACGACGCGAGCTTGGACGAATTGCAGGGCTCCAGACCTCGTCATGGCCGGGCTTGACCCGGCCATGACGGCCGTCCTTCGCATGTCCAAGAACGTGGATGCCCGGGACAAGCCCGGGCATGACGATCTCAATGGATGACTGTTTTCAGGCCAGGCGCCCTTACGCGCTCGCCATGTCCGGGAAGACCGCCTCGATCTTGGTCTTCAGCGTCGCCGCGTTGAACGGCTTGACGATGTAGTTGTTCACGCCGGCCTTCTTGGCCGCGATCACGTTCTCGGTCTTGGACTCGGCCGTAATCATGATGAAGGGCGTGGTGGCGAGGTTCGGATCCGCGCGCACTTCACGCAGGAGGTCGTAACCCGTCATCGGCTCCATGTTCCAGTCGGAGATCACGAGCCCGTACTTCTTGCCGCGCATCTTGTTCAGCGCCGCCGAACCGTCGCTGGCATCATCGATGTTCTCGAAGCCAAGCTGCTTCAGCAGATTCCTGATGATACGGATCATGGTGCTGTAGTCGTCCACCACCAGAACCGGCATCGACAAATCAACCGCCATCTCGACTCCCCCAAACGCAAACCCAGGAATATTACGATCGGACCTGCCAGGCCCGAAGCCCGGCAGTTCCACGCTCAAGGACTAGCATCAAGGCGTTAAACAGCGCGTTAACTGCGGACGCCTCCAAAGGACTGAAATCGTGTTCAATCTCCCGGCTCCCCCCGCTTGACTTCGTCAGGCCGGTCGAGCCACGGTCCCGACCGGTCCTGCCGCTTCGAGAATTCCCCTGATGGCTCCGCATTTTACCGTCATCCGCGACACCACGCCGGACTCTGCGATTCCGAGGGGCGCCGTGGTCGCCATGGGCAATTTCGACGGCGTTCATCTCGGTCACCGCGCCGTGATTGCGGCCGCCCTGGAAATGGGCCGGGCGCATGGCCGCCCTGCGCTAGCATTGACCTTCGAACCGCATCCGCGACGGTTTTTCAGCCCCAACACCCCGCAATTCCGCTTGACGGACGAGCCGGCCAAGCTGCGGCTTTTGGCCGGCACCGGCCTTGCCGGCGCCGTGGTCATGACTTTCGACAAGGCGCGCGCCGGAACCAGCGCGCAAGACTTCATTCACCATGACCTGATCGGACGCCTCGGCGTCAGCGGCATCGCCGTCGGTTACGACTTCCATTTCGGCAAAGGTCGCGTCGGCTCGCCGAGCCTGCTGGTCAACGAGGCGCCCAGGCTCGGCATCGAGGTCGACGTGCAGCCCCATGTCGATATCGACGAGCGGCCAGTCTCCTCCAGCGCGATCCGGATCGCCCTCGCCGAGGGCCAGGTGGACGAAGCCACCAGCATGCTGGGAGCCCCCTGGTTCATCACCGGCGAGGTGATCCACGGTGAGAAGCGCGGCCGCGACCTTGGCTATCCCACCGCCAACATCCGTCTGGACGCCAATTGCGGCCTGAAGCACGGCATCTACGCCGTGCGGGTCGGCCGCGGCGGCGAGCGCCTCGACGGCGTGGCAAGCTTCGGTCGCCGCCCGACTTTCGACAATGGCGCGCCGCTGCTGGAAATCTTCCTGTTCGACTTCAAGGGCGATCTCTACGGGCAGGCGCTCGACTGCGCCTTCGTCGGCTTCATCCGCGAAGAGCTGAAATTCGACAGCCTGGAGGCCCTGATCCGCCAGATGGACGACGATTCCGCCCGCGCCCGCGCCATGCTGGCCGCCGCCCCGGACGCGTTTCCGAAGCTTGGCGCGATCGATTGAGCCGGAAACCGGGCCACCCGAACCTTTGCGCTTCCCCCGCCCGGCTGCTATGGAGAGCCCATGTTTGCGCGGCGCATCATAGCGATTAGCGGCCCGGCTTCCGCCTGAGCCTTCGGCTCGGCGCAAGACCGGGATGTTGTCGTTTCACCCCCGCGATTCCTTATCGCTATCCGTTTTCCGCGCCCCTTCCGAGCCAGTCAGCCTCATGTCCGAAAAGCCGCAGAAGTCCCAAAAGTCTGAAGTCAAAGACTATTCGAAAACCCTATTCCTGCCGCAGACCGAATTCCCGATGCGCGCCGGCCTGCCGCAGCGCGAGCCGGAGATCCTCAAGCGCTGGTACGAGATCGGCCTCTACGAGAAGCTGCGCGAGAGCGCCAAGGGTCGCGCCAAATTCGTCCTGCATGACGGCCCGCCCTACGCCAACGGCAACATCCATATCGGCACGGCGCTGAACAAGATCCTGAAGGATCTCGTCACCAAGAGCCAGCAGATGCTCGGCTTCGATTCCAACTACGTGCCGGGCTGGGACTGCCACGGCCTGCCGATCGAGTGGAAGGTCGAGGAAGAGCACTATCGCAAGAAGGGCAAGCAGAAGCCCGACTTCCGCGACAGTGCCGCGATGATCGATTTCCGCAAGGAATGCCGCGCCTATGCCACGCACTGGCTCGGCGTGCAGCGCGAGGAGTTCAAGCGCCTTGGCGTGATCGGCGACTGGGACCATCCCTACGCCACCATGAGCTTTCCGGCCGAAGCCCAGATCGCGCGCGAGCTGATGAAGTTCGCCGCCAACGGCACGCTCTATCGCGGCTCCAAGCCGGTGATGTGGAGCGTGGTCGAGAAGACCGCGCTGGCCGAAGCCGAGGTCGAATACGAGGACTACACCTCCGATACGGTGTGGGTGAAATTCCCGGTCACCTCGCCCGCGCACGGCGCGCTTGCCTCCGCAAGCGTGGTGATCTGGACCACCACGCCCTGGACTCTGCCCGGCAACCGCGCGATCTCGTTCTCGCCGAAGATCGGCTATGGCCTGTACAAGGTGACGGACGCGCCCGCCGACAATTGGGCCAAGACCGGCGATCTCCTCATCCTCGCCGACGCGCTCGCTGAAGAAGTCTTCAAGCAGGCGCGCGTGACAGCCTATGAGAAGGTCCGCGACGTCCCCGGCGACACCATGGACGCGATCGAATGCGCCCATCCGCTGAAGGGCCTCGCCGGCGGCTACGACTTCATCGTCCCGCTACTGCCCGGTGATCATGTCACCGATGACACCGGCACCGGCTTCGTGCACACGGCGCCCGGCCATGGCCGCGAGGACTTTGACGCGTGGATGGCGCAGGCGCGCGATCTCGATGCGCGCGGCATCAACACGGCGATCCCCTATACCGTCGATGAGAACGGCGCCTACACCGATCATGCGCCGGGGTTTGCCGGCAAGCGGGTCATCAACGACAAGGGCGAGAAGGGCGACGCCAACGAGGCCGTGATCAAGGCGCTCGTCGAAAGAGGCATGCTGCTCGCGCGCGGTCGGCTGAAGCATCAATATCCGCACTCCTGGCGTTCCAAGAAGCCGGTGATCTTCCGCAACACGCCGCAATGGTTCATCGCGATGGACAAGGACGTTGCCGCTGACGGCAAGACGAAGTCCGGCGACACGCTCCGCGCGCGCGCGCTGCACGCGATCTCGGTGACGCAATGGGTGCCGCCGTCGGGCGAGAACCGCATCAACGGCATGATCGAGGCCCGGCCGGACTGGGTGATCTCGCGCCAACGCGCCTGGGGCGTGCCGATTGCCGTGTTCGTGCGCGAGAAGGGCGACGGCTCCGCCGAGATCCTCCAGGACGAGGCCGTCAATACGCGCATTGGGGAAGCTTTCGAGCAGGAAGGCGCGGACGCCTGGTATGCGAAGGGAGCGCGCGAGCGCTTTCTCGGCCCGCGCGCGAGCGAGGACTGGCAGAAGGTCGACGACATCCTCGACGTCTGGTTCGATTCCGGCTCGACGCACGCCTTCGTGCTCGAAGACCCCGTGCATTTCCCGGGCCTCGCCGGTATCAAGCGCAAGGTCGATGGCGGCACCGACACGGTGATGTATCTCGAAGGCTCGGACCAGCATCGTGGCTGGTTCCACTCATCGCTGCTGGAGAGCTGCGGCACGCGCGGTCGGGCTCCTTACGACATCGTGCTGACCCACGGCTTCACCCAGGCCGAGGACGGCCGCAAGATGTCGAAGTCGCTCGGCAACACCATCGAGCCGCAGGCCGTCATCAAGGAATCCGGCGCCGACATCCTGAGACTTTGGGTTGCGTCCTGCGACTACACCGACGACCAGCGCATCGGCCCCGAGATCCTGAAGAACACCGTCGAGACCTATCGCAAGCTGCGCAACACCGTGCGCTGGATGCTGGGTACGCTGCATCACTATAAGCCGGCCGACGCGATCGCCTCTGCCGACATGCCCGAGCTTGAGCGGCTGATGCTGCACGAGCTCGCGATCCGCGCTGCCGCCATCGACAAGGCCTATCGGGAGTTCGACTTCAAGAGCGTGGTGGCTATTCTGTCCGCCTTCCTCAACAGCGAGCTGTCAGCCTTCTACTTCGACATCCGCAAGGACACGCTCTATTGCGATCCGCCCTCTTCGCTGACGCGCAAGGCGGCGCTGACCACCATCGACCTGTTGTGCGCCTCGATCCTGAAATGGCTGGCGCCGATCCTCAGCTTCACCGCGGAGGAAGGCTGGCGCATGTACCGGCCCGACGCCGAGCCGTCCGTGCATCTGACGCTGTTTCCGAACGATCTCGAAAGCTTGCGCGACGACAAGCTCGCGGCGAAGTGGGAGACGATCCGCAACGTGCGCCGCGTCGTCACCGGCGCGCTCGAGCTCGAACGCGCCGCCAAGAATATCGGCTCGTCGCTGGAGGCCTCGCCGGTGATCTATGTCGCCGACCGGGTCATGCTGGCGACGCTGTTCGACGTCGATCTCGCCGAAGTCTGCATCACTTCGAACTACGAGGTGCGTGAGGGCGAGGCGCCGGCTTCCGCGTTCCGCCTCGATGCCGTGCCCGGCGTCGCGGTCGTCGTCGAGAAGGCGGTCGGCACCAAATGCGCCCGCTCCTGGAAGATCTCACCGACGGTGGGCGAAGACCCCGAATACCCCGACGTCACCCCGCGCGACGCTCAGGCACTGCGCGAATGGAAGGCGCTGGGGGTCAGCGTTTAAGTTTCAACCCGTCGTGCTGGCCCAGTGCGCAATTGCGCACGGGGGCCAGGACCCATTACCACCGCGGCTAATTGCAGCGAAGGCTGATGACTACGAGTCTTTCAAACAATCACCGCCTGGGGTTATGGGTCCTGGCCTTCGCCAGGACGACGACGGCAGAGACTGCGGCGGCTGTCTGCCCATGACCCCGCTCCGCGCCGGCATCACCTCCGCCCTGGTCACCCTCGTCCTCGACCAGGCCTCCAAACTTTGGTTGCTGAACGTGTTCGACCTCGCTCATCGCGACGTGGTGCGGGTGACACCGTTCTTCGATCTGGTGCTGGCGTGGAACATCGGCATCAGCTTCGGCTGGCTCCAGAACGACGGCCAGGCGGCGCAGCTCGCGCTGATGGCCGTCAAAGCTATCGCGGTAGTCGCGCT
The DNA here is from genome assembly GCF_004114935.1 of Bradyrhizobium zhanjiangense. NCBI lineage: Bacteria > Pseudomonadati > Pseudomonadota > Alphaproteobacteria > Hyphomicrobiales > Nitrobacteraceae > Bradyrhizobium > Bradyrhizobium zhanjiangense. The sequence continues at coordinate 1,618,301 of NZ_CP022221.1, read as the reverse complement.
GGCGATCTGGATGGCCCGCTCCCACACCCTTCTCGCGACCATCGCGCTGGGCTTGATCATCGGGGGCGCCATCGGCAATGGCATCGACCGCCTGGCCTATGGTGCGGTGGTGGATTTCGCCCTGTTTCACATCGAAATCGGCGGACATACCTATAATTGGTACGTGTTTAACCTCGCCGACGTGGCCATCGTTGCTGGGGTGGCGGCGCTATTGTATGATTCCTTCCTGGGGGTACCCGCCGCAAAAGCGCCCTGATCCCGGCCGATACGACCGGCAGGTGGAACCCGTTTTTGCAAGGGTCAAGCCGCGTGCGAGCGGCAAACTGCCACAATTTGGAACAGGTATGGTGATGCGCAGCTCGAAGACCAGCAGTTCAATGGTTCGAGACCCCAAATGGGGGTTCTGGCGGGCATTGAAATTGTCCGCTGTCGCGCTCGGCATCGGTCTCGTCATATCGACCGGCGCTGCCCGCGCCGGTGACGACGACGAGGAAGACGACATGACCTTCGAAGAGAAGCTCATCGACAATCTGATGTCCGGCCTCGGCGCCAAGAGCATGGAGAAGCCCGGCATCGAGTACCGCGAGCGTTCGCCGCTGGTCGTGCCGCCCAAGCTCGACCTGCCGCCGCCGGCCGCCACCCAGGCCACGAATGCGCCGAACTGGCCGAAGGACCCCGACGAGAAGCGCCGCAAGGAAGCGATTGCCGCGCGCAAGAAAGCCACCAAGGCGACGGAGAACTGGCAGGCCGCCCGGCCCCTGACCCCTGCTGAGATGAAGGCGGGTGAGGTCGCCGCGGCCCCCCGCACCAGCAATGATCCCATACAGCCGGGAGCCAACGGCAACCCGTCGCTCAGCCCCGCCGAACTCGGATACACTGGTGGTCTGTGGAACATGATGAAGGGCGGCAACAGCTCCGAAGAAAAGAAATTCGTTAGCGAGCCGCCGCGCCAATCGCTGGTCGAGCCCCCGCCTGGGTATCAGACGCCGTCGCCGAACTACGCCTATGGCGCCGGGCCTGACAAGTCGCGACGGACCTATTTCGACATCATGTCCGGCAAGGAGAAGGAACAATAACGTTCCTGTCGCGCCGCGACATCCTGACAGAACCGCACCCTGCGCCGGCGGCTCGTGCACGCCGGACGCGGTTCCAAAATTGCTTATCAGTAACTTGCCTCCGCGTTGAGTTCTCTGCTTCGTGACGCGAAGCCTCAGCCGCACGGTGTACCATGCCGTGCTTCCGAGCCGGACATCCGGATCTCGGCCTTTCACTAGGGATCATGATGTCCTCTTACCGATCGGCTGCCTGCCTCCTTGCCGCGCTGCTTTCGACGAGTGTCCTGACGGCCGGCGCGTCCCTCGCCCAGACCACGGTAACATCGGCCCCGCCCGCCAGCTTCACGCTCAGCAACGGCATGCAGGTCGTGGTGATCCCGGATCACCGCACGCCCGTGATCACGGAGATGATCTGGTACAAGGTCGGCTCGGCCGACGAGACGCCAGGCAAATCCGGCCTCGCGCATTTCCTCGAGCACCTGATGTTCAAGGGCACCTCGAAGCATCCGGTCGGCGAATTCTCGCAGACCGTGCTCCGCGTCGGTGGCAACGAGAACGCCTCGACCTCGGTCGACTACACCAACTACTACCAGCGCGTTCCGCGCGAGCAGTTGCCGACCATGATGGAGTTCGAGGCCGACCGCATGACCGGCCTCATCCTCAAGGACGAGAACGTGCTGCCCGAGCGCGACGTCGTGCTCGAAGAGTACAACATGCGCGTCGCCAACAATCCGGACGCGCGGCTGAACGAGCAGATCATGGCCGCGCTCTATCTCAACCACCCGTACGGCCGGCCGGTGATCGGCTGGCACCAGGAGATCGAGAAGCTCGATCGCGAGGATGCGCTCGCCTTCTACCGCCGCTTCTACGCGCCGAACAACGCGATCCTGGTGATCGCCGGCGACGTCGACGCCGCTGAAATCCGCCCGCTGGTCGAGCGCAATTTCGCCGCCATCCCGGCGCAGCCCGCCATCCCGGCGCGGCGCATTCGTCCGCAGGAGCCGGAGCCGGCCGCACCGCGCACCGTCACGCTGGCCGACCCGCGGGTCGAGCAGCCGAACATGCGGCGCTATTATCTCGTGCCCTCGGCGACCACCGCTGCGGCCGGCGAGAGCGCGGCTCTCGACGTGCTCGCGCAGCTGATGGGCAGCGGCAGCAATTCCTATCTCTACCGCGCCCTCGTCGTCGACAAGCCGCTCGCGGTCTCCGCCAACGCCAGCTATTCGAGCATCTCGCTCGACCCGACCCAGTTCGCGATCTCGGCCGCACCGAAACCCGGCGTCAGCTTTGCAGAGGTCGAGCAGGCGGTCGATGGCGTCATCGCCAATGTCGCGCAGAACCCGATCCGCGCCGAGGATCTGGAGCGGGTCAAGACCCAGCTCATTGCGGAAGCGATCTACGCCCAGGACAACCAGGCGGTGCTGGCGCGTTGGTATGGCGGCGCGCTGACCACGGGCCTATCGATCGAGGACATCAGGAGCTGGCCCGACCGCATCCGCGCAGTCACTGCCGAGCAGGTTCGCGCCGTTGCGCAGAAATGGCTCGAAAAGAAGCGCTCGGTGACGGGCTATCTGATCAAGGACACCGCCACCGCCAAGCGCGAGGAGAAGCGTTCGTGACCTATCCCTTCCTTCGCGCGCATCATTTCGCGCTGTCCTTCGTTACCGGCGCGGCCCTCGCACTGGCCGCGGTCTCGCCGTCGCATGCAGCCGCAAAGATCCAGCATCTGACCTCTCCGGGCGGCATCGAAGCCTGGTTCGTGCAGGACGCAACCGTGCCGCTGATCGCCATGGAATATTCCTTCGCCGGCGGCTCGGCGCAGGATCCCAAGGACAAATCGGGCGTCGCCAACCTCGTCGGCGACCTTCTCGACGAGGGCTCCGGCGATCTCGACTCCAAGACGTTCCATGAACGGCTCGACCGCCGCGCCATCGAGCTCTCCTTCAATGCCACACGCGATACTTTCCGCGGCAGCCTGCGCATGTTGCGCGACAATAAGGACGAGGCCTTCGATCTGCTCAGGATGGCGCTGACCTCGCCGCATTTCGACACCGCCGACGTCGAGCGCATCCGCTCGCAGGTCATCTCGGGACTGCGCCGCGAGACCACCAATCCGACATCGCTGGCGAGCCGCAAATTCCTCGAGGTCGCCTTCGGCGATCACCCCTACGGCCGGCAGACCAACGGCAACCTCAACAGCGTGCCGACCATCACGGTCGCCGACTTGAAGGATTATGTCGGCCGCGTGCTCGCCAAGGATGGGCTGAAGATCGCGGTCGTCGGCGACGTCGATCCGGCCACGCTCGGCAAGCTGCTCGACCACACCTTTGGTAGCCTCCCCGCCAAGGCCAACCTCACGCCGGTCCCCGACGTCGATGCCGCAAAGCCGCCGCAGCGCGCCTTCGTGACGCTCGACGTGCCGCAGACCGTGATCACCTTCGGTGGCCCCGGGGTGAAGCGCAGCGATCCCAACTTCATGGCCGCCTACGTCGTCAATCACATCCTTGGCGGCGGTGGATTGTCCTCCCGGCTCTATCGCGAGGTCCGCGAGAAGCGCGGGCTGGCCTATTCCGTGTACGAATCGCTGCTCTGGATGGAGCACTCGGCGCTGTTCACCGGCAATACCGGCACGCGCGCCGACCGCGCCGGCGACACCATCGACGCCATCGAGAAGGAGGTCCGCCGCATCGCCGAGGAGGGCCCGACACAGAAGGAGCTCGATGAGGCCAAGTCCTACCTCAAGGGCTCGCAGATGCTGGCGCTCGACACCTCCTCCAAGCTGGCGCAGGCGCTGTTGCAGTATCAGCAGGACAAGCTGCCGATCGACTATATCGAGAAGCGTAACGCCATCGTCGATGCGGTGACGCTGGACGACGCCAAGGCTGCCGCGAAGCGCCTGTGGGGCGAGGGCCTCCTCACCGTCGTCGTCGGCCGCGCCCCCCAGGCCGCTGCGCAGCCGGTGGCGGTACCGGCGACGAAGTCGAACTGATCGGATAAAACGTCTCCTGGAATGGCCGCTCGCCGTCTCCGCCTGCGGCTTCGCCGGCCCAGCACTCAAAGTCCGGCGAAGCCATAGCGGAGCCGGGTCCCGGCCATTTGCGTTTCCACGATGCACCATTGCCGAACGTAGATGTTCGCGATATGTCCGGACATCACGAATGGTGCCATCATGCTGCGGATATCCCGCGATCTCGTCATCGACGAGGACGACATCGAGATCGGCTTTGTCCGCGCCTCCGGGCCTGGCGGACAGAACGTCAACAAGGTCGCGACTTCAGCGCAACTGCGCTTCGACACGCGCAAGCTGACCCTGCCGGAGGATGCCGCCATCCGGCTTGCCCGCATCGCCGGACAGCGCATGACCAAGGACGGCGTGATCGTGATCCACGCCCAGCGCTTCCGCACCCAGGAGCGCAATCGGCAGGATGCCATCGACCGGCTGGTCGAAATGTTGCGCGAGGCGATGGTACGCCCGATCCCGCGGCGCGCGACACGGCCGACCTTCGCGTCCAAGCAGCGCCGGCTCGAAGGCAAGAAGCGGCGTAGCGACATCAAGGCCGGACGCGGCGGCCGCTTCGACGATTGATCAAGCAAAAACCTTCGGTCGCAGAGCGACCGAAGGTTTGCCGGTTCGTAAGCTGGCGTCAGTAGCGCTTGCCGGTCGCAGCACCGCCCGTAGCCGCATCGTCGGCCGTGCCCTTACGTGTCGCGCTGCCAGTGGTTCCGGCGGTACCTTTACCCTTGGTCGACTTCACGCCGACCTTCTCGCCGGCAGCCCCCTGCTGCGCGCCGACATCATCATCCTCGCTGCCCACCGTGCCGCCCTGCATGGGTTTGCTTTGCACGGTGCCTCCGGGCTTCACGCCAGATGACGTACCTTGCGCGAGAACAGGCGTCGCAATGAGGGCCGAGAGAGCGCATGCGATTGCAGAGGTCTTCACCAACTTCATCCATTTCTCCTGGATTTTTTCGCGATGAACGGCACGGCAACATCCCTGCGCCGCTCGCCTGCACCGGACCAGTTCATCGCAAAGAGAGTTTGAACGGCGCGGTTGTGATGCAACCTGCGTCGTGTGGTCATCGTTTAGGGATTTCTGGGCGGTTTCGCGGAATTGTGCTCCTCATATGCGGCAGCGCGGAACACACGCCACGCGCGAGCCCCCGCTTGCAGCGAAACAGCCCGCTACTACCACTGCATCTTTGGCGCCGCCTAGAGTTTGCGCACGCTGACTTCGAAGTGGATGGGGCGAGCTCTTGGCGATGCGCGCAGTCGTGCTGGCATTGTGCACCGCGATGGTGCTGATGATGCGGGTTGCCGACGCGCAGATGCCCTTGCCGGCGGCAAGACCGCTGGATGGCGCGACACTCTTCAAACAGCAATGCGCGGTGTGCCACACCACCAACCTGTCGGAGCCGATGCGGCAGGGTCCGCCTCTGGTCAAGATCGTGGGCCGGCCCGCCGGCAAGCTCGATGGCTTTCGCTACTCGGAGAATCTCGCGAAGGCTGACTTCGCCTGGGACGAGGCAAAGCTCGACGCCTGGCTGGCCAATCCTCAAGCGGTCGTTCCCGGCGTGGTCATGGCTTACCGGCAGGCGAAGCCGGAGACGCGCGCCGCCATCATCACTTATCTCAAGGAGCAGAATTGAATGGCAAAGCCCGTCCATTCCATGATCCGCGTGCGCGACGACGCGCGATCGCTCGACTTCTACAGACGCGCCTTCGGCTTAGCAGGCTGTTGAAGAAGTCTCTGGCGGGATGGCAGTGGACGTGATTCTCTCGATAGTTGAATCGGGAGGCCATGATGCGGGGATCGGACGAGCGGTCTGGATCGCTCTTCAGTTACGTGGATCTTGAAGCGCGGGTTCGCCCGGATCACGCCTTACGGAAGATCCGGGAGATTGTGAACGCTGCGCTGGACGATCTATCGAAGGCATTTGCGGGGCTTTACACGGACTTTGGCCGACCCTCGATTGCACCGGAGAGGCTGCTTCGGGCGATGTTGTTGCAGGCGTTCTATGGCATCCGCTCGGAACGACAATTGATGGAGCGGCTGGAGTTCGACCTGTTGTTCCGCTGGTTTGTCGGTCTTGGCGTGGACGATCCGGTGTGGGACCACTCGACCTTTTCCAAGAACCGCGACCGGCTGCTAGAGGGTGAGATCGCCGCTAAGTTCCTCTCCGCGGTAATGGCTCAGCCGAAAGTGAAGCGGCTATTGTCGAGCGACCACTTCTCGGTGGACGGCACGCTGATTGAGGCGTGGGCTTCGATCAAGAGCTTCCGCAGAAGGGATGGAGGCGACAACGACAGTGGGGGGCCGGGACGTAACGCTGAGCGCAGCTTCCACAAGGAGAAGCGTTCAAACAAGACGCACCAAAGCACCACCGATCCGGAGGCTCGGCTGTACAAGAAGGGCGATGGGCAGCCGGCCAAGCTCTGCTACATGGGGCATGCTCTGATGGAAAATCGCCATGGTTTGGCGGTCGGCGGCATTGTCAGCCAGGCCACCGGTACGGCCGAACGAGAGACAGCGCTGGCGTTGATTGATAATTGCCATCCCAGAGGCCGGCGGGTCACGCTCGGCGCGGACAAGGCTTATGACGTTACGCAGTTCGTGCACGACTTGAGAGAACGATCGGTGACGCCGCACATCGCAATCGACGGACACCTCAGCAAGACAGGCGTCCCGCGCAAGACGGCGGTCGATGCCCGCTCCACCCGCCATGCCGGCTACGAGATCAGCCAACGCTGCCGCAAGCGGATTGAGGAAGTGTTCGGATGGATCAAGAGTTCCGCCGGTCTGGCCAAGGTAAAGCTGCGAGGGCGCGAGCGTGTGGACGCCGTCTTTACGTTGGCGCTTGCCGCCTACAATCTGATCCGCCTGCCCAAGCTGCTGGCGGTGCAGCTATGAGCGTGCGGGGCAAATGGCGCGTCGTGGAAACGCCCGATCACGACATGGCCGGGTCGGGCTCTTACATCCTGTTCACAAACGATGGTGGCGAGTTCGCCCTGGATTGTCTCACCGGGGCAATATACGGCCGTTGCGAAGGCGATGCCGTCGAGTTCACATGGGATGGCAACGACGAGATGGAGCCCGCAAAAGGCCGTGGTTGGGCAGAAGAGCTCGCCGATGGCTCGCTCGAAGGTAAGATATGCCTCGAAGGCGGCGACGACATTCCTTTTATCGCCCGCCGATTGGCTACTTCTTCAACAGCCTGTTAGAGGTCGCCGACCATCTGAAATTCGCGGATTTCGCCCTGATCTATCTGCGTCATCCCTCCTCACCTTTCGAGCTCGAGCTGACGGTGAATTTCGACCGCCAGGAGCCGTACCAGCTCGGCGACGGCTACGGCCATCTCGCCGTCGTGGTCGAAGACCTCGACGCCGAACATGCCCGCTTCGAGCGCGAGCAGCTCGCGCCGGGCCCCTTACGCGACTTCAAGCACGACGGCAGGACGCTGGCGCGCTTCTTCTTCGTCAACGATCCCGATGGCTACAAGATCGAAGTGATCCAACGGGGCGGCCGGTTCAATTGACCAAATCACGATAATCCAAATCACAAGAATTGAAGGAGGACATGCCATGAGAGAAGTCGACCGTCGAAGCAAGCACAGCCGCCGCGTCTTTCTCAAGGGCGCGGCAACCGCCGTACCGGTTGCGGCCGTCGCGACCAGCGTCGGTGTCAGTATCGACAATGCCTGGGCAGATGAAGCGAGCGCGCTGTCGCCCGCGACAATGAAGACACTGCTGAAGGTCGCGCGCGACATCTATCCGCACGATGTGCTCGGCGACAGCTACTACATCACCGCGATCAAGCCGTGGGATGGCAAGGCGGCCAAGGATCCCGCCGTCAAATCGCTGATCAGCGACGGCATCACGCGGCTCGACCAGAACGCGCGCGATCGCCACAAGGTGGCTTACGCCGAGGTGCCCTGGGAAGCCGACCGCGTGGTGTTGCTGAAGGAGATCGAGCAGAGCGACTTCTTCCAGAAGGTGCGCGGCGACCTCGTCGTCTCGCTCTACAACCAGAAAGAGGTCTGGCCGCGGTTCGGCTACGAGGGCTCCTCGGCCGAGCATGGCGGATACATCAACCGCGGCTTTGCCGACATTGACTGGCTGCCGAAGGCTTAACGTCACCCAACGGTTCAGGAGAACGCATATGGCAAAATTCGATCTGAACGACTCCAGCGTTGTGGTGATCGTCGGCTCCGGCGCCGGCGGCGGCACGCTGGGCAACGAGCTCGCGCAGAAAGGCGTCAAGGTCGTCATTCTCGAGGCAGGTCCCCGCATCGAGAACCACGACTTCATCAACGACGAATGGGAGAGCTTCTCGCAGCTCGCCTGGACCGATGCGCGCACCACGTCAGGCACATGGCGCGTCGCCAAGGATTTTTCGGGTCTCCCCGCCTGGATCGTCAAGGCGGTCGGCGGCTCCACCGTGCATTGGGCCGGCGCCTCGCTGCGTTTCGACGAGCACGAGTTCAGGGTGAAGAGCACCTACGGCAACATTCCCGGTGCGAATCTGCTGGACTGGCCGGTCACGCTCGCGGAGATGGAGCCGTGGTACGCCAAGGCCGAGAACAAGATGGGCGTGACCCGCACCAACGGCATTCCCGGGCTTCCCGGCAATAATAACTTCAAGGTGCTGGAGGCCGGCGCGAAGAAGCTCGGCTACAAGACCGTGCACACCGGCAACATGGCGATCAACAGCCAGCCGCGCGACGGGCGCGGCTCCTGCCAGCAGATCGGATTCTGCTTCCAGGGCTGCAAATCCGGCGCGAAATGGTCGACGCTCTACACCGAGATCCCGAAGGGCGAGGCGACCGGCAATCTCGAAGTCCGCCCCGGCAGCATGGTGGTCAAGATCGAGCACGATGCGAGCGGCAAGGTGACCGGCGTCGTCTACGCCGACGAAAATGGCGCAATGCAGCGCCAGAAGGCGCGCATCGTCGCGGTGGCCGGCAATTCGATCGAAAGCCCGCGGCTGCTGCTCAACAGCGCCTCGACCACGTTCCCCGATGGTCTCGCCAATTCGAGCGGCCAAGTCGGCCGCAACTACATGCGTCACATGACCGGCAGCGTCTACGCCGTGTTCGAAAAGTCGGTGCACATGTATCGCGGCACCACCATGGCCGGCATCATCCGTGATGAAGCCGCCAACAATCCGAAGCGCGGATTCGTCGGCGGCTACGAGATGGAGACGCTGTCGATCGGCCTGCCCTTCATGGCGGCGTTCCTCAATCCCGGCGCCTGGGGCCGTCCGTTCACCTCAGCACTCGACGGTTATCCCAGGATGGCCGGCATGTGGCTGGTCGGCGAAGACATGCCGCAGGAAACCAATCGCATAACGCTCGACCCTGTCGTGAAGGACAAGTTCGGACAGCCGGTCGCGAGCGTACATTTCGACGATCATCCCAACGACGTCGCAATGCGGGCCCATGCCTACAAGCAAGGCGCTGCAGTCTACGACGCCGTCGGCGCCACCGTGACCTATCCGACGCCGCCCTATCCGAGCACGCACAATCTTGGCACCAACCGGATGAGCGACAAACCGCGGGACGGCGTGGTCAATAAGTTCGGTCAGAGCCACGACATCAAGAACCTGTTCGTCTCCGACGGCAGCCAGTTCACCAGCGGCGCGGCCTGCAACCCGACGCTGACCATCGTCGCGCTGGCCATCCGGCAGGCCGACTACATCGCCGGCGCGATGCAGAAGAAGGAGATTTGAGGCCGGGCATCCTCCCCGTCATTGCGAGCGCAGCGAAGCAATCCAGAATCTCTCCGCAGCGACAGTCTGGATTGCTTCGTCGCAAGAGCTCCTCGCAATGACGCCGGGGGGTATCGTAGTCCCGTAGCCCGGATGGAGCGCAGCGCAATCCGGGGCCGCCTTCACGTGCGCTCGAATCCCGGATTGCGCTTCGCTCCGTCCGGGCTACGCACTTATGTTGGAACGTCTATTCCGCCGCGTCGAGAATCGGCTCCACGGTGCCCTTGAATTCCTGCACCGGCACCGAGCTCCGGGAGCGGTAGATCAAACACGAGCACCGCAGCAGCGACGCGAAATTGTTGACCTCGCCATGATGATCAAGCACCTCGTTGTAGAGTGTCGTCAGGAACTTGCCGAGGCTCATGCTCTCCTTGGCCGCGATCTCCTCCAGCGTGTCCCAGAACGCCATTTCCAGCCGAATCGAGGTGCAGTGCCCGCCGATCCTTAACGAACGGGTTTGGGATTCGTAGTCGCGTTGGGGCTGGTGCGCGAAGAGATGGCACATGGCGTCCTCCCGTCCTGTTGCCATTTTTTCACGATGCTACACCGCTCCCCGGCACCTCACAATCACGACGGTGGCCGGAGACGCGTCCATCCCGGTTGCGGAATTTTCTCGAACGCCCAATGTCTTCAATGTGATAGAGAGCCCTCTTCCCCAGCCCGCCACTCCGGTGTTGCCCAGCCCATGCTTTTGACGCAACACGGCCTAGAATAGCGTCGTCTGCGAATCCCCGTTCGAGCCCCAAGATCGAGTCATGCCCGTCCGCCAGCTTCCAGAGCAAGTCGTCAACCGCATCGCCGCCGGCGAGGTGGTCGAACGTCCGGCGAGCGTGGTCAAGGAGCTCGTCGAGAACGCGATCGATGCCGGCGCGAGCCGCATCGACGTCTTCACCGACGGTGGCGGGCGCCGGCGGATCGGCATCACCGATGACGGCGGCGGCATGACTGCAAAGGATCTCGCGCTCGCAGTCGAGCGCCACGCCACCTCCAAGCTCGACGATGAGGACCTGCTCCAGATCCGCACCCTCGGATTCCGCGGCGAGGCGCTGCCGTCGATCGGGGCAGTCGCGCGCCTCTCCATCACGACGCGGCACGCCAGCGAGCCGCACGCCTGGGCGTTGACTGTCGAAGGCGGCGAGAAGTCCGAGATCATGCCGGCGGCGCTGGCGCATGGCACGCGGGTCGAGGTCAACGATCTCTTCTACGCGACACCCGCGCGGCTGAAGTTTCTGAAGACCGACCGCACCGAGGCGGAAGCCATTCGCGAAGTGGTCCGGCGCCTCGCGATGGCGCGGCCCGATATCGCCTTCACGCTCGCGGGCGAGGAGCGTGCGCCGGTGACCTGGGCCGCGGCGCTGCCCGGTGCCGCGGGGCGCCTGACGCGGCTCGGCGATATCCTGGGCGCGGAGTTTCGCAGCCACGCCATCGAGGTCCATGCCGAGCGCGAGGGCGTCGTGGTCGCCGGCTATGCCGCCGCACCTGCGCTGACCAAAGCCAACGCGCTCGGGCAATATCTCTTCGTTAACGGCCGTCCGGTGCGCGACAAGCTGATCCTCGGCGCGGTGCGCGCGGCCTATTCCGACTATCTGCCGCGCGACCGCCATCCCGTGGTGGCGCTGTTCGTCACGCTCGATCCACGTGAGGTCGACGCCAACGTGCATCCGGCCAAGACCGAGGTGCGCTTCCGTAACGCGGGGCTGGTGCGCGCGCTGATCGTGCATGGATTGAAGGAAGGGCTTGCGCGCGAGGGACGGCGCACGGCGGCCAACAGCGGCGGTGCCGCCTTGTCCTCGTTCCGCCCTGCCTTCACGCCGCAACGGTCTGCCAGTTGGGACTGGCGCCAATCGCCATCCGTCCCGGTTGGGACGCTGCCGTCGTTCGAAGGTTCAGCAGCGCCCGCCTTCGCCGAGCGCGCGCAAGCCGCATTCGATGTCGGTGCGCCCAGTGCGGATGTGCGAACCGAGACGCAGCCCGCCGGCGATCTCGTCGACCGCCCGCTCGGCGCCGCACGCACCCAGATCCACGAGACCTATATCGTCTCGCAAACCCGCGACGGGTTGATCATCGTCGACCAGCATGCCGCGCACGAGCGCATCGTCTATGAGCGGCTGAAGGCCTCGCTGGCGGCGAACGGCGTGCAGCGGCAGATCTTGCTGATCCCCGAGATCGTCGAGATGGACGAATCTACTGTGGAGCGCCTGCTCGATCGCAGCGAGGAGCTGGCATCGTTCGGTCTCGCCATCGAGTCCTTCGGCCCCGGCGCGGTCGCGGTGCGCGAGACGCCGTCGCTGTTGGGCAAGACCAATGCAGGCGGGCTACTCCGCGATCTCGCCGAGCACATGGCCGAGTGGGACGAGGCTTTGCCGCTGGAGCGCCGCCTGATGCATGTCGCCGCCACCATGGCCTGCCACGGCTCGGTCCGCGCCGGCCGCCGGCTGCGGCCGGAGGAGATGAACGCCCTGCTCCGCGAGATGGAGGACACCCCGAACTCCGGCCAGTGCAATCACGGCCGCCCGACCTATGTCGAGCTGAAGCTGAGCGATGTGGAGAAGCTGTTCGGGCGGAGGTGACGGTGCCGTAGGGTGGGCAAAGCGAAGCGTGCCCACCATTTCTCTGGCGATCAAGAAAAGATGGTGGGCACGGCGCTTTGCGCCTTTGCCCACCCTACGGCAGCGAGACTACGGCTTCCTCAGAAACACGAACTCCGTGTCATCATAAGCCCGCCGCTCCAATTCTTCGAAACCTTCCGGCGTCACGAACTGCGCGGCCTTCGCCTCTTCCACCACCAGCAGTGCACCCGGCGTGAGCCAACCGCCGTCGCGCAAGCTCGCCAGCGCCTTCTCAGCAAAGCCCTTGCCATAGGGCGGATCGAGGAACACCAGCGAGAACGGCTCGACGGGATGCGCGGGGCCTAGATCGGTCGCATCGCGGCGATAGACCTTGGTCACACCGCCGAGGCCGAGCGACTCGACATTGTTGCGCAGCAATGCTCGCGCTTCGGCCCCATTGTCGACGAACAACGTGAACTTCGCCCCGCGCGACGACGCCTCGATGCCGAGGGCGCCGGTGCCAGCGAAGAGATCGAGCACGCGCGCGTCCTCGATCGGATCGTCATAGGCGTGCACGAGGATGTTGAACACGGACTCGCGCAGGCGGTCCGCCGTGGGGCGGATGTCGCGCGAAGACGGTGAGGCAAGATTGCGCCCCTTCAGACGACCGCCGACGACGCGCAAATTAATCCTCCCGCGGCGTCAGGTCGCGCTTGCCGTGATAGCCGCGCTTGGGACGGCGCGGCGGGCCATAGCCGCTCGCCTCCAGCTCGTTGCGCTCGCGCGCCTCCTCGCTGCCGGTACGCTGCACCAGCACGCGGCGGCCTTTGCGATCGTTGATGACAGCGCGCTTCATCGGCTTCTTCGGCGCATCGCCCTCGCGCGCGGCGGATTTCGCGGGCACGTCGAACTCGGCGCCCGACTTCTCGATCACCTTGTCGCCGAGCTGCTCGCGCAGCACGCGCGACTTGATCTCTTCGACCTGGCCTTCCGGGATCTCGCCGAGCTGGAACGGGCCATAGGAGACGCGGATCAGCCGATTCACCTCGAGCCCGAGATGGGCGCAGACATTGCGCACCTCGCGGTTCTTGCCCTCGCGGATCGCGAACACCAGCCAGACATTGGCGCCCTGGTCGCGCTCCAGCGTCGCTTCGATCGGACCGTATTTGACGCCTTCGACCTCGATGCCACCCTTGAGCTCGTCGAGCTGCGCCTGGGTGACGTCGCCATGGGCGCGGACGCGGTAGCGGCGCAGCCAGCCGGTGTCCGGCAGCTCAAGCGTACGGGCGAGGCCGCCGTCATTGGTGAGCAGCAACAAGCCTTCGGTGTTGAAGTCGAGCCGGCCGACGCTGATCAAACGCGGCAGACCTTCGGGAAGATTGTCGAACACGGTCGGGCGCCCCTCGGGGTCGTCATGTGTCGTCATCAACCCGCGTGGCTTGTGATAGAGGAACAGCCGCGTGCGCTCGCGCGGCGGCAACGGCTTGCCGTCGACGGCGACGACGTCGTTCTGGGTGACGTCGAGCGCCGGCGAATTGATCACCCGGCCGTTGACGGTGACGCGGCCCTGCGTAACCAATTCCTCGGCATCGCGCCGCGAAGCGAGGCCCGCGCGGGCCAGCACTTTTGCAATGCGCTCGCCGGCCTTCTTCGGCTTAGGCGCGTCTTCACGGCGCGGACGCCCTTCGAAATCGCGATCGCGATCGCGATAGGCGCCGCGGCCGCCGAAGGCGGGACGCTTCTCGAAAATCCTGCTGTCGTCCTCGTTGTCGCGGGGCGGCCGATCGCGGAAGCGACCCTCGCTGCGGGGATGCTCCTGCCAGTCCATGCGGCCTTCCGGCCGCTTTTCGCGCGAGCGATTGAAGCGCGGACGATCGTCACCGGAGCGCTCCTCGCGCGGGCGCGAGAAACGCGGGCGATCATCGCCCTCGTCGCGGCGCCGGGAGAAACGCGGACGATCGTCGCCACGGCCACCTTCACGACGGTCGTCGCGCTGACGCCAGGGCTTTTCATCGCCGCGATCACGGCCGCCGAAATCCTTGTCGAAGCTCTTGCGCGGCCGGTCACTGCGCGGACGATCGTCGCGCTTCTGCCACGGCTTTGAATCGCCGCGCTCGCCACGATCCCTCGGATGGTCGCCAAAGCTGCGCTTGCTATCCCGGAAGTCACGGTCGCGGCCAAAGTCCTTACGCGGCCGGTCGGAGTCGCCGCGCGAAAACTTGCGGTCCTCGAACCGCCGCTCCGAACGCTCACCGCGCGGCGCGCGCTCATCACGATCGAACTTCGGACGGTCGCCGCGCGGCTTGAACGGCCGATCACCCCGCGGCTTGAAGCTGCGCTCGCCGCGGCCCTCTCCGCCGCGGTCGTCGCGCTTGAAGCGCGGACGGTCACTGAAATCGCGGCGCGGCGCGTCGCCCTCCTCGCGGCGGCGGAACGGACGGCCCTCACGACCCTCGCGGGGCGGGCGGCTGTCGCGATCGCGCTTGCCCTCGAAGCCGCGCTTGGCGAATTTCTTGTCCGGTCCCCGGGGCTTGCCGGTACGGCCCTTGGACGGGCCACGATCACGCCGGCCGCGGGAATCGTTGTCTTTGTCGCTGTCGCGGGGCATGAATAATCTCACTTAGGGGTGGCGCGATGAGCATTGTGCGCGCTCGTTCCGAGCCGCATGCTCAGGCAAAATCGGTATCCACTCTTGCTGAAGGCGGAGCTAGTAGCAGGTTTCTGGCGATGATACGAGGCATGAAAGCCCCTTCTTTCATGGATTTGGCGCTTAAGACGGCCGAAAATGCCGGAAAATCGGGCGAAGTTCCGATCGGGTGCGTCGTGGTCCGCAATTACGAGGTCATCGCCACCGCGGCGAACCGGACGCTGACCGATTACGACCCGACGGCCCATGCCGAGATCATCGCGCTGCGCGAGGCGGCGAAGAAGATCGGCAGCGAGCGCCTCGTCGACTGCGACCTCTACGTGACGCTCGAGCCCTGCACCATGTGTGCCGGCGCCATCTCCTTTGCAAGGGTGAGGCGGCTCTATTACGGCGCCGCCGACCCCAAGGGTGGCGCGGTCGAGTCCGGCGTGCGGTTCTTTGCTTCCCCGACCTGCCATCACGCGCCGGAGGTCTATTCCGGGGTCGGCGAGAGCGAGGCGGCGCGGCTGCTGCGGGAGTTCTTTCGCGAACGGCGGTAGGTCCCTCCTCGTCATTGCGAGCGTAGCGAAGCAATCCAGATTCTTTCCGCGGAGACAGACTGGATTGCTTCGTCGCAAGAGCTCCTCGCAATGACGATGAGGATCAAGCCGAGAAAAACTCGCGCAACGCGCTCGCGGTGACCTCCGGGTTCTCCTCGGTGAGGAAGTGGCCGGAATCCACCGGCATGCCCACGACATCCGTGGCCCATTCCTTCCAGGTGTCGAGCGGGGTGGCGGCGGCCTGGGCGATGCCGGCATTGCCCCACAACGCCAGCATGGGAACGGCGATCTTCTTGCCGGCCTCGAAATCGGCCTTGTCGAGGTCGTAGTCGAAATAGGCGCCGGCGCGATAGTCCTCGCACATCGCATGCACCCGGGCGGGATCGCGGAACGGGGCGAGATAGTGCTCGAGCGCGCGCTCGTCGATCGCGTCCAACGTCTTCGACTTGGTCTGGCTCGCCATCTTGAAGCGCAGGAAGAACTCGCCATTGCTGGCGATCAGGGTCTCGGGCAACGGATAAGGCTGCGCCAGGAAGGTCCAGTGATAGATCTTCAGCGCGTAGGCGCGGTTCATCCGCTCCCAGTAATTGTAGGTCGGCAGGATATCGAGCACGGCGAGGCGCGACAGCCGGCCGGGATGGTCGAGCGCGAGGCGGTAGGAGACGCGGCCGCCGCGGTCGTGGCCGGCGAGCGCGAAATGCACGTGGCCGAGGCGCTCCATCACCTCGACCATGGCCTTGGCCATGGCGCGCTTGCTGTAGGGGATATGCAGCGCATCGCTCGCGGGCATGTCGGACCAGCCATAGCCCGGCAGGTCGGCAATGATAAGCGTGAACCTATCGGCCAGCTGCGGCGCCACCTGGTGCCACATCACGTGGGTCTCGGAGAAGCCATGCAGCAGGAGCAGCGGCGGCCCGCTGCCGCCGACGCGGGCGAAGATGCGGCCGAAGGAGGTGTCGATCCATTCGGCGGCAAAGCCCGGATAGAGGTCGGCGAGATCGGACATCTTTCTGCATCCTTGTCTGGTCAGTCCCGGAGCCGGCCCCCGACAAACAAATGTCGAAAACAACCCCATGCACAGTAGCGGTATTATCGGCGGGGCTGCTAACCCCAACAGCCGATTGCACATTCTGGAATGTCGATGTGGCGGCGCGGTGACAGCAAGCCTCGAGATTTTCGGACTGGTGCGCTTTGCGCACCGTCCGGGATCGCGAGCCAGTCGCGTTAATTCCTGGCCTTCTCCGCTTCCACCGCCTGCCAACCGATGTCGCGGCGGCAGAAGCCTTCCGGCCAGTCGATGCGGTCGACGGCCTGATAGGCACGGCCTTGCGCCTCGGTCACGGTCTTGCCGAGCGCGCAGACATTGAGCACGCGGCCGCCATTGGCGAGGATGGCGCCATCCTTTGCCACGGTGCCGGCGTGGAAGATCTCGACGGTATCGACCTTGGCGGCGTCATCGAGCCCGCCGATGCGCGTGCCCTTCTGGTAGTCGCCGGGATAGCCCTTCGCCGCCATCACCACGGTGAGCGCGGACTCCGGATACCAGCGCAGATCGAAATGCTTCAACTCGCCGTCGCAGGCGGCGAGCAGCGCCGGCACGATGTCCGACATCATGCGCAGCATCAGCACCTGGCACTCGGGATCGCCGAAGCGGACGTTGAACTCGAACAGTTTCGGGCCCTGCGTCGTCAGCATGATCCCGGCATAGAGCACGCCGCGGAACGGCGTGCCGCGCTGCTTCATGCCTGATACCGTCGGCAGGATGATCTTGGCCATGATCGCGTCGTGGATCGCGGGCGTGACCAGCGGCGTCGGCGAATAGGCGCCCATGCCGCCAGTGTTCGGGCCGACGTCGTGGTCGAACACGCGCTTGTGGTCCTGGGCCGAGGCCAGCGGAATGGCGGTCTCGCCGTCGCACAGCGCGAAGAAGCTGATCTCGCGGCCGGGCAGAAATTCCTCGATCACGACTTCAGCGCCGGCCTCGCCGAAGGCGCCCTCGAACATCATGGCGATGGCGTCCTCGGCCTCGCGCACAGTCTTGGCGACCACGACGCCCTTGCCGGCGGCAAGACCGTCGGCCTTGACCACGATCGGCGCGCCCTGGCTCTGGACATAGGCGCGCGCCTCATTGGCATTGGTGAAGCGTTTGTAGGCGCCGGTCGGAATGCCGAATTCGGTGCAGAGCGCCTTGGTGAAACCCTTGGAGCTTTCGAGCTGGGCCGCGTCCTTGCTCGGGCCGAACGCCTTGATGCCGGCGGCGGCGAGGTCATCGACGATGCCGGCCGCGAGCGGCGTCTCCGGCCCGACCACCACGAGCTCGACCGCGTTTGTCTTGCAGAAGTCGATCACCGCGGCATGGTCGGCAATATCGAGCGCCACGCACTCCGCCTCCCGCGCGATGCCGGCATTGCCGGGCGCGCACCAGAATTTGGTCACCAGGGGAGAGGCTGCGATCTTCCACGCCAGGGCATGTTCGCGGCCGCCGGAACCGAGCAGGAGAATGTGCATCGAAGGCTCAGAAAATGAGGGGTTTTGCTGGGGGCGGAGGTCGCACGAATCGGGGCGGGCCTCAAGGGGAAACGGCCCAAACTCCCCTTCATTCCGGCGCGCAGCGAAGCTCCTCTTCCCTCTCCCCTTGTGGGAAAGTCAATAGCGGGAATTGCTGAGCGAAATCAATCGGCAATCGTTCGAGTGTATGGCCGGTGTAGAAAACCGAAATTCCGATGACACTGGCGGGAGATGGAGCGGACGATGTCCGCTCAAGCGCCGAAAGCAACGATATAGGCGCGTCACCGCGTGGTGCCGCTGAAGGCCACAGGCGGAAGTCAACGCTGGCTGAATGAAAGAGGTCGCCGACCACCGTCTGTGATGCGGGCGGTCGGCAGGCGGCAATGACTTAAAGGAGCGCGATCAAAGCTAGTCGTTCCAATGCGCCGAAACCAAACCATCGAGAACGTCACGTCCTAGCACAATTTTGCGCTGCCATTCATCCGCGCGGTCAAGGACAAGCAATCCTTCGGATGGTTGTCGAACGATCAGATGACGGTAGCTAAACCGAGAGAAGTACCAAGCCGTCGCGGCAGCATAGTGAATGGTTCTGTGCGAAAATTCTGACGCCATCCCCCAAATTCCGATCGCGAAATTCTCTTCGTCTTCACCTCCCTCGCTCAAAGGCTGCGTCCTACTGGTTAAGACCGACGCGGTGTAAGAAAGGTGTGACGACTGAGACAAGATTTCGTATTCTTCGCGACGCCAAGACGTCATCGAGTCGATATCCGCTGCGGGTAGTCCTGATTTTCTTTCGATTTCGATGATCCGCTTATGAAGGTTCTTAGGCGACGCCGCCGAATGCCAGAAGTTTTTGACCTCCTCATCGGTCACGGAAGTCACGAAAGCCGTAGCCATCTGCTCGTCTTCTAGAACGGCCAAGCAAAGCAAGAGCGCTTCGGTGTAACTGCGAGATAGCGCCCGCGCAGGTGTGTCGAACCCCGAGATGCACAACAGCCGGATGGAGAGACCAAAGGAAACAGCGGAGCCGACAAGCGACCAAGTGGCCAAGTATCGTCCGTCGCCAGATTTTTCTTTCAAGCCATTTGAAAGTGCCACATGCACATAAGAAAGCCATTCAAGGCCGAGTTCAAAGATCGCAAGCCATGGTTGTAGATCAACTGTAGCCTTCGTTCTGGATTCCTTTTCCTCACCCGAGATGAACTCGGAGAACGATCCTCGGTGGTCCTGACTCAGTTGAATATGATTGTAAGCCTTTGCCCAAGCGCTCTCTATTTCGTCATATATCGTGAACAAAATCTGCTCCAAAGATCTTTGGTGAGCGGCACGATTGACCGGCATAGCAGGGCTTCGGCGCTGTGCACCAAAGGTATCCCTGCTGCTCCATATGCCATTTGCAGCCACGCGGTCGCATCCACGAGCAGTCCATGACCGCGCTCTCATCAATGCGTTGGTTGTACAGAAAGTGCAGCTCGTCCTCGGTCAGGTCCGCCATTACCCCTCCCCAGGCAATCGTATTGCCATCTGTAGTTGTGGCGCAATGGGCAATCATCCCGCTCTTGCAAGGGAGAGGATCCGGCAATCGGTTCGCGATTACCGGCAAACGCGTCTTTCACTCCGGCATATTACGGTGACAGCACTGTCACCGTAATCCCACAAGGGGAGAGGGCGCATCAATGGGCACCGCAGAGATCACACCTGCTTCCCCGCGATGATCTCCTGCAGCGTCGCGACATGGCGTGCGAAGGCGCCGCGGCCGGCGGCGGTGGCGGTCACCGTGGTCTGCGGCTTCTTGCCTACAAACGCCTTGTCCACCTGGATATAGCCAGCTTTCGCGAGCGTCTCGATATGCGCGCCGAGATTGCCGTCGGTGGCGCCGGTGAGCTTCTTCAGGCGGACGAATTCGAGCCCCACCTCCGCAGGCAGGGCGTTCAGCGCGGCCATGATCTTCAGGCGCAGCGGCTGATGGATGATCTCGTCGAGCTCGGCCAATGCTAGCTCCGCCGCATCCAGAGGCCGCCGAGGGTCAGCCCGCCGCCATTGACGACTGCCATCCACAGCAACAGGGATATGCCAGGGATGTAGAAATAACCAATCAGCGTCAGCGCAATGATGGTGGCGCCGATCACGAGGAAGGCGTAGCCGAACCACACCCCCGCCATGATGTAGAACAGCATGATGTAGATCGGCCAGAACGCCGTCTGCTGGCGCGGGGTGAAATGGCCGAAATAGCAGACGAAGATGCCGAAGGCGACGATCAGCAGAAATGTCAGGAGATAGCGGATGTCGAACACGCGAATGCGGCTTCGGGACCGGTGATAGGCGCCGATAGCAAGGAAGCCGACGATCGACACCGCGTAAATGCTGATCCAGAAATAGAGTCCATAGCGCGGCCAGAACCAGCCTGCGATGTTGCCGACGAACGCCAGCACGCCCCACATCAACAACGCCAGGCTCGACACTTGATAGATCAGCGACTGGCGCACGCGGCGGACGGTGTCGTCGATATCCGCCATCGCGTCCGCGGCTTGCTTGCTGTCGATCATGACGGCGCTCCAGCCTGCCCGGCCAACCCGGTGGATGGCGCCGCCACATCCGCTGGAGGCCGGTACTTGCGGATCACGAGATAGGCGATCGTCATCGTCGCCATCGACACGATGAGTGCCGCCAAGCCGGCCTGGTTCCGCATCGTCAGCGGCAACAGCCGCAACGCTGTGTTGATTGCCGCGGCCGACATCAGCGATACATAGGACCAGGCGATGAAGTGGTAGTGGATGGATCTCCAGTTCGACGGCCTCGGCATGCGTAGCAGCGGAACGACCGCCAGCACGATGCAGGCGAAATTCACGATCGCGGCGACATGGAAGACGTTGAAATGCCCCGTGAACCGGTGGATCAGCAAGGTCGTGCCGTCAGAGACCAGCATGGCGTAAACGTAGAAGTAACCGCGCGCACGGTGGCCGGCGCCGCGCTTGGGACGCAGGAACTGGATGAACCCGACGGTACTGCAGAGCAGCGCCAGCACCAGATGGATCGTACCTGCAAGGGTCAAATGCGCGATCATGGTCAGCTCCCCGCCGCACCGCGCGTCGCCACGTCCTCGGCGATTGCGGAGACCGCCCTCGGATTGGTGACGATGCCCATGTGGTTGACACCGTCGATGATCTTGACGTCGATCGACGGTTTGATCGCCTGAACCGTCTCGGCATATTTGTCCGAGATCATCATCTCGTCCTCGGCGGCGCCGAAGATCGTGATCGGACGTGTCGTCGCCGGAAGATCGATGCGATAGCCACGCGTCGCGAAATTGCGCATCAGGCGGTCGGAATAGGTGGAGACCAGGTACTTCGCCGAGGCCGGCGGCACCGCCAGGGCGAGCACCGGCAGCTGCGCGCAGCAATCGATGCCGAGCTTGCGCAGCGCGGCAAGCCCGAATAAGCGCGGCATATCGGCATTGGCCCAGCCCCCGGAATGCGGCTTGTTGGTCGGCGCGTCATAGCCGAGATAGGGCGCGAGCAGCACGGTGCGGACAAACATGTCCTGCATGATCGGCGTGGCCGCGACACGCAGCGAGAAGCCGGCGCCAGCGGAATGGCCGATCAAGGTCAGCGGCAGATCGGGCGCGTTCCTGCGGACATGAGCGACGAAGTCGACGAGGTCGTCCTCGAGCTGGCCGACATAGCCGATGTCGCCGCGCGTGCCGGAGCCGCCATGGCCGCGGATGTCCAGCGCCCAGGTCTCCACCCCGCGCGCGGCGATCGCATGGGTCAGCGCGTGATTGACGGTGCCGCTGGAGCCGGAAGAGCCATGGATGAAGATCGCACCGCGGCTCGTCTCCGGGCCGTTCGGCGCATAGTGGCGATAACCGATCCAGGTGCCATCGCGGGCCTGAAAGCGTTCGAGCGGTGGCAACGTGGACCAGTCGATGCCCTTGGCTGAATCCGAGACCGATCGCATCTCAGGCGGCCGCTCCAGCGGCGTTGCGATCATGGCGCCCAGGATCAGCGCCACGCCGCCGAGCGCACACAAGGCCCATTTCAGGCCGGTCAAAACGCCGCGCAGCAGCCCGATCGCCATGGCTCATCCCCCTAATCATCAACCAATAGAGAACTCTATATTACAGAGTACTCTTCCAATCAATCCCGGGATTGGCGCCGCGGCGCGAAAATCCTTAACGTCGGGTCTGACCCCAAAATGCCGAATCGTTTGCCGATGCCGCCTGCGGAACAATTGCTCAACGCGCCCGAATTCACCGTCTCCGAGCTCTCGCTGTCCCTGAAGCGGACGGTCGAGGACGCCTTTGGCCATGTCCGGGTCCGCGGCGAGATCTCCGGCTTCCGCGGACCGCACTCCTCCGGTCATTGCTATTTCGCGCTCAAGGACGACAGCGCCAAGATCGAGGCGGTGATCTGGAAGGGCGTGCATAGCCGCATGCGCTTCAAGCCCCAGGAGGGGCTCGAGGTGATCGCCACCGGCAAGCTCACCACCTATCCAGGCTCCTCGAAATACCAGATCGTGATCGAGGCGCTGGAGCCGGCCGGCATTGGCGCGCTGATGGCGCTGATGGAGGAGCGCAAGAAGAAGCTTGCCGCCGAAGGCCTGTTCGACCAGGCGCGCAAGCAGCTCTTGCCCTGGCTGCCGGAGGTGATCGGCGTCGTCACCTCGCCGACCGGCGCGGTCATCCGCGACATCCTGCACCGGCTCGAGGACCGCTTTCCCCGCCGCGTGCTGGTGTGGCCGGTCAAGGTGCAGGGCGAAGGCTCGGCCGAGCAGGTCGCGGCCGCGATCCGCGGCTTCAACGCGCTGCCCGAGGGCGGCAAGATTCCGCGGCCCGATGTGTTGATCGTCGCGCGCGGGGGCGGCTCGCTGGAGGATCTCTGGTCGTTCAACGAGGAGATCGTGGTGCGCGCAGCGGCCGACAGCATGATCCCGCTGATCTCGGCGGTCGGGCACGAGACCGACATCACGCTGATCGATTTCGTCGCCGACAAGCGCGCGCCGACGCCGACGGCGGCGGCCGAGATGGCGGTGCCGGTGCGCAGCGACCTCTTCGTCGAGGTCGCCGATCTCGGACGGCGCACCCGCGCCTGCTGGCAGCGCGGCCATGAAAGCCGGCGCAACGAGTTGCGCGCCGCCGCGCGCGCGCTGCCGGCGGCCGGCGACCTGCTGGCGATCCCGCGGCAGCGGCTGGATTCGGCGGGCGCCTCCCTGCCCCGCTGCCTCAAGGCCAACACGCATGCGCATTTCCGCCGTTTTACGGCGGCGAGTGCCAAGCTGACGCTACGGGTGCTGCACGGCCAGATCGCGCAGGCCGATCACCGCCTCACCGTGTGCGGCGAGCGGCTCGGCCTCTCCGCGCGCTCGCTGCTGCGGCGGCGGCGCGACCACTTTGCCGGGCTCGAGGTTCGCTTGCGCGCCTCAAAGCTTTCCAACGCACAGGCGCAGCGCAACGCGATTCTGCGCCAGCGCGAGCACACGCATCGGCTCGCCGAGCGCGCGCAACGCGCGCTTGTCACGCTGCTGCAACGGCTCGATGCGCGTGTCGAGAACAGCGGCAAGCTGCTCTCCGCGCTGTCCTACCGCAGCGTGCTCGCGCGCGGCTTTGCATTGGTGCGCGATGAAGCCGGCCACCCCCTGCATGCGGCCGACAGTGTCGGGCCGAATGCGCGGCTCGAGATCGAGTTTGCCGACGGACGTGTGGCCGCGACTGCGGATGCGGACCGCCCGGCGCCGACGGCAATGCGTGCGCCCTCACAGCCAAAGCCGGCCGCGCAAGACGCAAAGCCCGCGCCGAAGCGCGTGGCCAAGCCGGTGGATCAGGGCAGCTTGTTCTGAGGCGCGAGGGCAGCACTTCGCCCGGTGTCATTCCCCGCGAATGCGGGGAATCCAGTACGCCGAGGCTTCTCGGTGAACCACTGACGTCTCGGCGTACTGGATCGCCCGGTCAAGCCGGGCGATGACAGCGCGTGTGTGGAGGCGAGTGTAGCCACAACCTCGTCATTGCGAGGAGCCCTTGCGACGAAGCAATCCAGAATCTTTCCGCAGAGGGACTCTGAATTGCTTCCATCTTGTTAAAGCTTCGGCGGACAAGTCGCTGCGCTCGGAATGACGGTGTGGCGGCAAGGCGGAGCCCATTCAGACCCGTCATCCTGAGGTGCGAGGCTTGCGATGCAGGCGCATCGCAAGATGAGCCTCGAAGGATGTACGGCCGAGATGCAGCCGGGCCGTCGTCCTTCGAGGCTCGCCGAAGAGGCGAGCACCTCCAGCGACATCGGCTTCGCCGTTGCGCGGGGATGACGGCGATGGATTGGTGTACTTCAGCGGCACGACAATCCCGCGTCGATCGTGGTCCAGAAGCCGCAATGTTTCGGCGCGAACTGTGGCGCGCCGGCGTGGGCTTCAAACAGGAAGATCGCGACAGTGAAGACGATCACGGCGGAGGAGAGCAGGACGATACGGCTGCGCATACTGATTGCGTTTAATCGACATCGTGGTCGAATGATGGCATCGCGACATGCTGAAACCGGCGCCACGCGCGATCCGTAGATTCCCGGTCGGCCATCATGGTCCGTGCAGGGCGGTGGTCGATGCGGGGCTGTCCGCCTGACGTTGTTCCTCGGCCGGCCCCGCTTCCGCCTTCGCTCTACCGAGCTACGGCGGGACAAGTCCGGGCTAGGAACTACGGCACCATCCTCACCGCGCCAGCCATTCCGCGACGTCCTTCTGCGACTCCGCACGCGCCTGCGCATCGGTGCCGAGATGGCCATGCTCGGGCGCGGCCACGTCGGTGCCGCCCGCAGCTGCGTGCAGCGGCGTGTTGGCGCGGTCGAAATCATGATAGGCGCCGGGATAGACCACGATGCGCGCGAGCGCGCTGCGGCCGCGCGCGCCGTCCACCATCTGGCGGCAGGCCGGCGGCGACGACACGTCGTCATCGGCGCCGATCAGCACCAGGGTCGGCACCCGCGTGCTCCAGCCGAGGCCGGCGGAGATCCGGCAATCGGGATAGAAGGCGACCGCGGCGCGAAAATCCGGGCTCAAATCGCGCGCCGCGCTCTGCGGCCGCACGGCCCACAGCAGCGCACTGGCGCCGTTGGCCCAGCCGATCAGGCTGACACGGTCGCGCGCCACCCAGCTCTGCTTCATCAGCCAGGCGCGTGACGCTGCGATGTCGGTGACGCGTTCACGCCGCGCCTTGACGTGCATCTCCTTGACGCGACATTGCGGCCCGAGCTCGCGCGAGCCGTAGCTGTCAGGCAGCAGCACGGCGTTGCCGGCCCTAAGCAGCCGCTCGGCCCAGTCGCGATAGCGCGGCAGTACGGAATCGGAATGGCCACTGAGCCCGCCGCAGCCATGCAGCGCGATCACGGCCGGAAATGGCCCCTCGCCCTCGGGCTTGTAGAGCTGCGCATGCAGGACGCCCGACGACAGCGGGATGTCGACCTGCTGCGGCACAGGCGCAGCGTGCGCGGCCGACATCAGGAGCGTCAGGAACAAGGCGGTCAGTCGAAGGCGCATCGGACTCGGCGTCAAGACCCTTCGTCCAAGCACTACCACGCGGAAACGGCGCCAAAACATCACAAACCAGTGGGTTTACCGGGCGGACAAGCCACCCTATCTATGCTACATCCAGCCCGACACATCGTGCCCTCCAAGGAATTTCCACGGAGAGGCCTTCCACGGAGACTTTCGACCGTGCTGAACAAGTTTGGCCCCTCGGGCCATGGCGAAGCGCAGGTGCAATATCTCGACGGCGATTTCCGGGTGATCTCGCCGGGGACCTATGTGCGCTGCGCGATCACCGACACGCGTATCCCGCTCGACGAATTGAAATACTGGAGCGTGGATCTGCAGGAAGCCTACGCCACGCCCGCCGCCGTGCTCCAGCGGCATTTCCCCGGCGCGCCGAAGCCGCAGGGATAAGGCCGCGCGCCTGCGGCTATTGTTGCTCGGTGCCATCCGCGCCCACGCAGGTCTTGATGAAAGTCTTGCGGGCCTCGCCGACGATCTTCTGATCGATCGCCTGCTTGAGGCAGTCGAGCCGCGCCTGCGCCATGCAGAGCTGCAGCTGGTCGCGTTTATCCTGTCCCTTCAGGTTTTGCGTCGTGGCGAGGCACGTGACGCGCTTGGTCGCGGGAACCGGCACCGCACCTGTCGGATTTGCCGGAGCGGCCGCAGGCGGCGGCGAGGGAGTCTGAGCAAGGGCGGGCAAAACCGGCAGACACGTGAGGCTGACGGCAATGATCGCGGACCGCAGTTTCATCGAATTCTCCTGATCGGAGATGTATCGATAGAAGCGCGGCCATGAATGCCGGCTGAATGTCGGCTGATGTTTAAAATTGTCTCGTTTCCATTGGGGCCGGTTTAAGTCGGTCTGCAGCACATTGCCACGGGAAAAAGTGGCAAGCGGGCAGGACGCACATGGACCCCCGGAGACTTTGCAGCCATTCGTTCGATGCACCATTCGGCCCAGAGCGACATGCTCGTCGGCGCGAGCGGGCGGTTAGCCTGCTTGAACGATTCGCCCGAGATCAGTCGGGCAGCTATGTGATCATTTCGGCGCTGCTGATGCCGGTCCTGGTCGGCACAGCAGGGCTCGGCACGGAAGTGGGCTGGTGGTACTACAAACATAAGAACATGCAGAGCGCGGCTGACTCTGGCGCGGTCAGCGCTGCGACAGCGGCGAGTGCAGGGACCGACCCCTCGTCCGAAGCCAAAGCGGTTACGGCAAACTACGGTTACGCGAACGGGGCAAACAACGTCACGGTCACGGTGAACCAGCCGCCGAAGACAGGCAATCACACATCCAATTCGCAGGCCATCGAAGTCATCGTGAGTCAACCGCAACAGCGGCTGCTATCAGCCCTGTTCGGCTCGGATCCTGTCCTCATAACCGCACGATCTGTCGCCCTGCCCAATTCCGGGACAGGCTGCGTACTTGCGCTCAACTCGAGCGCAAGTCCCGCTGTCAACGTCAGCGGCGGCAACCAGCTCAACTTGATCAAGTGCAACCTTTACAGCAACTCAAGTGCAAGCCCCTCACTCAACGTTGCCGGCAGCGCCTCGGTCGCTGCAAATCAGGTCGGAGTGGTTGGCGACGTCTCAGGCGCGAGCAGCATCACGGCGACCAACGGTGTCAAGACGCACATTTTGCCCGTCGCCGACCCCTACGCCAACGTCTCTCCCCCCGCGAGGCCGAGTTGCACCAACGGCAAGATAGTGGTCAACTCCAATGGAAAAACAACCTCGCTCGACCCCGGCTGCTACACGGGCAGCATTACGGTCAATGCCGGCGCAGTCCTGAACCTTAATCCAGGCATCTATTATCTGGACGGGGCAAGCTTGAGCGTCGCTGGAAACGCCACCATCACGGGCAGCGGCGTAACCCTGGTGTTTACCGGCTCGGGAAGCAACTGGGGCACCGCTTCGATCGGCAGCAACGCGACCGTCGACCTGACGGCGCCGACCAGCGGCGCCACGAAAGGCATCGTCATGTACGGCGATCGCAATATGCCGGCCGGGACTGCTTTCAATCTCACCGGCGGCAGCACACAGAACTTCGGCGGTGCCATCTACCTGCCAAAGGCCAACCTCAGCTTCAGTGGCGGCAACGGCACGAGCACATCCTGCACCAAAATCATCGCGGATACGCTGACGTTCAGCGGCACGTCGAACCTCCAGGTCAATTGTACCGCGCTCGGCACCGCGACGATAGGTTCGCAAACCGCGCAGCTCATCGAATGAGGTTTGGACCAATGCAAATCCAGAACTTCTCATCCAGGCACTGCCGTCGATTGCTTCATTCTCTGACGGGGCACGTGCGCGCCGCTATCGGCGACAAACGCGGCGTCGCGGCCGCCGAATTCGGCATCTTGATCCCGATACTGTCTCTGATGGTCGTGTCGGTGATAGACATCGGGCTCGCACTCTATCGCAAGATGCAGGTCGAAAATGCCGCACAAGCGGGAGCGCAATACGCAATTGCGCGCGGCTTTGACGTGAGCGGCATTTCGAACGCCGTGACAAATGCCACCAATGCCACGGACATCACTGCTTCGCCTGCGCCGGTCCAATTTTGCGGATGTCCAACGAGCGCGGGAGTCAGCGCTGTCACTTGCGGGACGACCTGCACCGGCGGCACGCAGGCTGGAACGTATACGACGGTCTCGGCGCGAGCGACCTACTATACGCTCATCGATTACCAGATCGTGGCAGCCACATATACTTATAGCGCGCAATCCACTGCGAGGCTGCAGTGAAACTCACGGCGCTATGGCACGACAATCAGGGCGCGTCGGCGCTGGAATTTGCGCTGACCGCTCCCGCATTCTTCCTGTTCATATTTGGGATCATCGAATGCGGGCTGCTGTTCTGGACTCAGCTGGGGATCCAGCATGGGAGCGAAATGGCGGCGCGTTGCGCAACCGTCAATAGCACGCTCTGCCCAAGCAGCAGCGCCATAACGAGCTACGCTGCCCAGCAGGCGTTCGGCCTCACGCTCCCTGCGGACACATTCACCTTTTCCACGTCAGCATGCGGCAACGAGGTAAGCGCGAGTTATGCATTTACGTTTCCGGAGATTCTCAATCTGTCCCCGGTGACGCTGACCGCCCGGGCATGCTTTCCGAGTTGAGCTCGTGAACAGGTCGCCTTGCCGCCTACGGAATCATCGTGCGCTGAACCGCCGTTCCCGCGCCTTGTGCGCGGCTCGCCCTCCCGCAATCGTTCCGATCCGACGTTGCATCGAACAGTGCCTGCACTCCGTAGTTTGTCATTTCGCGCTGTAGTTGGATTCTTTGTTGCAGATCAGCGCTCTTAAGTTGTTTGACGAAGTCTTGGTGAAACAAAGGGCTGCTATATTGCGTGTTAGGTAATCAGCCCTGCTCTTTTTATCGCGCGGACAATCAAGTCAGCCAAACAGCGATCGAGCTTTGGAATTGGCGCAGTCTGTGAACGGGCTCATATCGAAGAGCCATCTGGCGGGCTACGATCACCTCGAAAATTCGCGGTGGAATATCTGTAAATCAGGGTCAAGCGATGGGGGTGAATCATGCCCACCATATTCGACATGCTCTATCGTGAATATTGCCGCGCCCGCCTCGCTGAAATGCGGAAACAGCTTCTGATCTCAGCCCAACGCGCTGAAGCTCACGAAGCGCACTATCCGCCTGCGGATCAGGGTGGCGATGAGAGGACGGACGCGCAGCGCAAGACCGATTGCGGCATGCCGAATTGAAGCGGCCCCAAGACCACGATCTCTCCCGCGTAGCGATGACCAAGCAAATTGCAGCTTGGGAGGCAGCGATGAATACACCCGAATGCTATACTGTGATGGTAGCCTGCGCTTCATGCCTGACCATTATTGGATTGATCGCCATCGGGGCGTGGTGAGCATGACTGAATGCTGCACCGCGATCCAGGCCGTTGCCGCTGCCGCTGGCAAGCAAGTTCGTTCGGCGTATGGGCTACGGCAGAGACGCTTGCCTAAAGCGCGATGAGATTAGGATGAATCGTCATCGCGCTTTAGGTTGTTGTTTGAGCATGATCTTTTCGGAAAACCGCTGCGCACTTTCCGGATCATGCTTTAACGCGCGAGATCAACGCGTGCTGAACCGCCGCTCGCGCGCCTTGTACAGATGATCGCTGATCAACTGTCGCAGCTTTGCCGGATCGTCGAACTCGAGCTGGACGGCGAACGGCACAATGTTATCAGGCACGCCCGCGCGGCCGCGCAAACGCGCGAGATCCTTCTCCGTGGTCACCAGCGTGAGCTGTTCGCGCTGGGCCTCCACCGCGAGCGCGGCGAGCTCGTCATCCGAGAACATGTGGTGATCGGCGAAGGAACGCATGCGCGCAACATCGACGCCGCTGGCGCGCAAGCTGCGGAAGAAGCGCTCGGGATCGCCGATGCCGGCGAAGGCGAAAACCCGCTTGCCAAGGAGCTGCGCGAGCGAGGCCGCATCCGCCTGCAGCCGCGCGCGCAGCTCCGGCTTGTCGCGCTTGGCAAGCTCGGCCGCGACATCGTTCGCGGCACGCCCGTCGCCGATCAGGACCAGCGCATCGGTGCGCGCGAGCTGTGCTTGCAGTGGCGCGCGAAGAGGACCGGCGGGAAACACCATGCCGTTGCCGAGGCCGCGCTCGCTGTCGATCACGATCAGCGAGGCGTCCTTGAGCAGGCTCGGATTCTGGAAGCCATCGTCCATCAGGATCACGGTAGCGCCTTGCGACTTCGCCAGCGCGACGCCGTCGAGGCGATCGCGCGCGACCGCGACGGGGACCTCGCGCGCCATCATCAGCGGCTCGTCGCCGACGTCGGCAGCGGTGTGGCGCATCCGGTCGACCATCACCGGCCCCTTCAGGCTTCCGCCATAGCCGCGGCTGAGCACCACCGGGGTCTCACCGAGCTCGCGCAGGAGCTTGGTCAGCGCCAGCACGGTCGGCGTCTTGCCGGCACCGCCGACATGGTAGTTGCCGACGCAGATTACGGGAATGCCGGCGTCAAAGCCCTGGCGCGCCATGCGGCGCGCTGTAATCGCGCCGTAGAGCGCGCCCAGAGGACTAAGGAGATACGACTGCGGGGAACGTGGCCGGTACCAGAAGGCCGGCTCACGCATTGGCGGCCCCCATCTCGATCCGCAGTTGCAACAGATAGGGCTCGAGCGCGGTCATGGTGCGATCGAGCGCGCCGCCGAGCTGCTCGACCACGCCCGAGCCTGCGCGCTGCATCTTGTCGCGCATGGTCGGATCGGCCAGCAATTGGCCGAGCTGCTTGACCAGCGCCTCCTGCGTGTCGGCCTGGCGCGCCCCGCCGCTTTTGTCGAGCGCCTCGTAGACGTCAGTGAAATTGAAGACGTGCGGACCGTGGACGATGGCGGCGCCGAGCTTGATCGCCTCGATCGGATTCTGGCCGCCGTGATGGATCAGCGATCCGCCCATGAAGACGATCGGCGAAAGGCGGTAGAACAGGCCGAGCTCGCCCATGGTGTCGGCAACATAGACGTCGGTCGTCGCCGTCGGCAGTTCCTCGCGCGAGCGCAACGCCGGCTTCAGGCCCGAGGCCGTGATCAGGCCCGCGATCGAGGGGGCGCGATCCGGATGGCGCGGCACGATCACGGTCAAGAGTTGCGGGAAGAAACCGGCGAGGCTGCGATGCGCCGCGATCAGCATCTCATCCTCGCCCGGATGGGTCGAGGCCGCGACGATGATGGGACGCCCGCGCGTCATAGCCATCAGCCGTTCGAGTCTGGCGGGATCGGCCGGCGGCGCCGGCACGTCGAGCTTGAGATTGCCCGTCGTGAGGACGTCGCGGCCGCCAAGCGTGGCAAAACGCTCAGCATCCGTCTGCGATTGTGCAAGACAAATGTCGAAGCGCGACAACAGCGCCGAGATGGTGCCATGCATGCGCCGCCAGCGCGGGAAGGAACGCGGCGACATCCGCCCGTTGACCAGCACCATCGGCACCCGGCGCGCCGCACCGGCGAGGATCAGGTTCGGCCACAGGTCGGATTCGATGAACAGCGCCAGCGACGGCTTCCAATGGTCGAGGAAGCGCGCGACATAGCGCGGGGAATCATACGGCACGTATTGATGGATGACGTCGGGCGGGAAGCGCTTCGCGACCACGGCCGCCGAGGTGACGGTGCCGGAGGTGAGCAGGATGCGCAGATTGAGATCGCGCAGCCGTTCGACCAGCGCCGCCGCGGCCAGAACCTCGCCGACGCTGGCGCCGTGGATCCAGACCAGCGGGCCATGTGGCCGCACGTCCCGCGACAAGCCCCGCCGCTCGCCGACGCGCGCGGGATCCTCCTTGCCCTGTTTCAATCGCCGCTTGATCAGCGCGGGCGCGAGCGGCACCAGGCCGGAGGCCAGCCGGCGATACATTCGCAGCGTCATCGGCAGCGGGTCAGACATCTTCCGGTCCCGGGCGGCCGAGTTGCGCATAGGCGCGGCGGGTCGCCTCGTTCAACGTCTCCTCCAACTCCAGCCGCAGCGCTTCCATAGTGGCTGCGTCGGCATCCGGCGGAACGTGGATCTCCTTGATTCCGACCAATGCGCCGCGCCCGAATGGCAAATTGATGGTGGTGCGGTCCCAGTTCTTGAGCCGGATGAAGCGGCTGGTCGCCATTGCGAAAGGCATGATCGGCCGCCCCGATTCCCGTGCCAGCATGATGATG
The DNA here is from genome assembly GCF_004114935.1 of Bradyrhizobium zhanjiangense. NCBI lineage: Bacteria > Pseudomonadati > Pseudomonadota > Alphaproteobacteria > Hyphomicrobiales > Nitrobacteraceae > Bradyrhizobium > Bradyrhizobium zhanjiangense. The sequence goes on along the minus strand of NZ_CP022221.1, from coordinate 1,586,064 downwards.
CCGAGCCCGGCCACGCGCGAGCGTTTGGGGACATCGGCGGTCAGCGCGACATTACAACCGTCCTGGAGCGTCCGCACCATTTCCTTGAAAGCGCCGACCCCGCCCTTGCGGTGGAAGGCGCCGCCATGGTCGCCGGAACCGCGGATGGTGCCGATGCCGAGCCGTTCGGCGGCGATGGCATTGAACTCGCCGTCGCGATGACGGGAGATCAGCACCTTGGCCTGGTACCAGTCCTTGTTCTTGATGAAGGGGGTGAGAAAATGCTGGCCATGCCAGAAGGCGAAGATCGCCGGGATCTGCGGCTCGACGAGGTCATAGACGTCAGCCGGATCGAACGTGAACTTGTTGGTCCACCAGACCAGACGCAGATATTCGGCCGCCAGGACCCCGACGGCACGCTGAAACCAGCTGCTTCGCAGCGTATTGCGAAGCAGTTTTTTCAACGCGCCGGTTCTTGATTGGGGTCGAGCAGCCGGTGGAGATGGACGATGAAATAGCGCATTTGCGCGTTGTCGACCGTGCTCTGCGCCTTGGCCCGCCAAGCCGCGTGCGCGGTGGCATAGTTCGGATAGATGCCGACGATGTCGACGTCGTCGAGGTTCTTGAAGGTATTGTGCTCGAGATCGACGAGCTCGCCACCGATGACGAGGTGAAGCAGTTGTTGCGGGGCACTATCTGGCATGGGTTCTCTTCCTAACGGTCTGCCCGGCAAAGCAGTGTTCGACAAGCACGACGAAAGCGCTTTAGGCTAAGGGGCGGTTTCGAAAATGCGCGACAATGCCCGCATGACGATCGCGTCCCGCTGCCACCAGCACCCCGTGCGCCACTTCCCGGCGGTTATAGAGGATGGGTTCTCCGGAGAGGTCACTCATCTTACCATCCGCTTCCTGCACGATCAAATCGGCCGCCGCAAGATCCCAATCATGGCTGTTGCCGCCCGCAAAAGCCGCATCCAGCGCGCCGTGGGCGACCCGGCACAGACGCAGCGCGAGCGAGCCGATTCGCGGATGCAGCTTGATTTCGCCAAGCGAGGGCTTCAGCCGCTCGACCAGCGGCTTCGGGCCGGCGACGCGTGCGAAGTCGAGCTCGGACCCGGACGTCGTCTGTACCGGCTCGCCGTTGAGCGTCGTGCCCTCGCTGCGGACCGCGAAGAAGAACTCATCGCGCGACGGCGCGAAAACCGCGGCAAGCACCGGCGAGGCGTCCTCGACCAGCGCGACGCTGACGCACCAATCGTCATGGCCGCCCAGATAATTGCGCGTGCCGTCGATGGGATCGACGATCCAGGTCAGCCGCCGCGACAGCCGTGCCGCATCGTCGGCGCTCTCCTCGGACAGCCAGCCATAATCGGGCCTCGCAGCACGCAAGCGCGCTTCGAGCAGATCGTTGACCGCGATATCGGCTTCGGACACCGGCGAGGATACGCCCTTGATCCACTTCTTCAGCTCGGTGCGGAACATCGATTGCGCCAGCGCGCCTGCGTCCCGCACCGCGTCCTTCAGCAGCGCCGCATCGCGCGTCAGGATGGTCGCGTCCAGGGATTGCGCGTCAACGTCCGCCAAGCGTCAGACCCTCGATGCGCACCGTCGGCGCATTGATGCCGTAGCGGAACTCGAGATTGTTCGCCGGCTGCATCGACTTGAAGATCTCGAACAGATGGCCGGCGATCGTCACCTCGCTGACGGGATAGGTGATCTCGCCGTTCTCGATCCAGAAGCCGGAGGCGCCGCGGCTGTAATCGCCGGTGACGCCGTTGACGCCGGAGCCGATCAGGTCGGTGACGTAGAAGCCTTGGCTGATGTCGGCGATCAGCTCGGCCGGTGTCGGCGTTCCGGCTTCGAGATGCAGGTTGTACGGCCCGGGCGAGGGCGAGGAGGAGACGCCGCGATGGGCGTGGCCGGTGGTGGTGAGGCCGAGCTCGCGCGCGGTGGCGCAGTCGAGCAGCCAGGTCGTCAGCACGCCCTCGTCGACGAGCGCGGTCTTCTTCACCGCGACGCCTTCGGCATCAAACGTCTGCGAGCGCAGACCGCGCTTGCGCAAGGGATCGTCGACGATGCGGATGTTCTTCGCGAACAGCTGCTGGCCGAGCTTGTCCTTCAAAAAGCTGGTCTTGCGCGCGATCGAGGCGCCGTTGATGGCGCCGACGAGATGGCCGACCAGGGAGCCCGCAACGCGCGGATCGAGCACGACGGGCACCTTGCAGGTCTCGACCTTGCGCGGATTGTAGCGCGCTACGGTGCGCTCGCCGGCGGAACGGCCGACGGCTTCCGGCGACAGCAGATCGGCGCCGTGCGGCGCCGAAGTGAAGTCGTAGTCGCGCTCCATGCTGGTGCCTTCGCCCGATATGGCGGTCGCGGAGATGCCCTGGCTGGAGCGCAAGTAAGAGCCGTGGAAGCCGGTAGAGGTGACGAGCACCATGCCGCCGATGCCGGCAGAAGCCGAGGCGCCGCCGGATTTGGTCACGCCCTTGACGCCGAGCGCGGCAGCTTCGGCCGCAAGCGCGCGGCGCTCGAGCTCTGATGTCGTGGGCACGTCGGAATCGAGCAGGTCGAGATCGGGGAAGTCGCGCGCGAGCAGCGCGGGATCGGCGAGGCCGACATATTTGTCGTCGGGCGCAACACGCGCCATCGCCACCGCGCGTTCGGCGAGCTTGGTCACGGCATCGCCACTGACGTCGTTGGTCGAGACCACCGCCTGGCGCTGGCCGACCAGAACGCGCAGGCCGACATCGTCGCCCTCGGACCGCTCGGATTCCTCGACGCGGCCGTCGCGCACCTCGACGCCCTGCGAGACGCCACGCACTGCGACCGCATCGGCCGCATCGGCGCCGGCGCGCTTGGCCGCCTCGACCAGTCGCTGCGCGAGATCGGAGAGCGCGGACTGATCGAACAGGTCGCGATTGGCTGAGGTCGAAAGCGTCGAGCTTGCGGATGGTGAAGAGTTCACGAACGAAATCCTGTTGGGGCGGGGGTTCGGGACTGGAACCCACAGATGTGCCCTGATAGCGCGGACTTCAAGCATTTTCAGCCCGCCAAAAGCTCAGATTCGCGACTTCGGCGCAACGTCTCGTCAATCATGCGCGCCAAGGTCTTGTCAATCATGAGCAGCAGTGACGGTGGGTTAACCAGCCTTTTTAAGCGGTTTGGGAAAGGCGCGCGCTAAGGTCCTCGCATCGACCGGGAACATAATCCCGGCGGGGAGAACTAAAGCCGTGAGGCGTCAAACAGCAACAAGCGGGGTCACTCCCGCCGGGTCGAGCCGCTCCTTGCGGCTCGACCCTCTTTCCCTACCGGTTCGCTTCGATGCGCACGATCCGCGCGCCGACGGACATGTCAGGCAGATCGAGCTTCATCGTGAGCGTGTGGTGCTGCGTCGTGCCGTTCGCGGCATGCAAATGGCGATCAACGTCCGCGTCAGCGACTTCACCGGTGTCGCGCTCCGCGGCAACGACGAGGCGCAGGCCCTTATCCTCGTGCATCGCGATCCCTCGCTCTCCGTTCCGCTGCTGGTCGGCGCCGATGGCGACGAGCTCACTGAAGCCTGGGCGATCTGGAGCGAGATCTTTGCGCTGCCGCAGCTCGACGAAGACGCACGCAAACCCGCACCGCGTCGCCGCCGCACCAACGCGATCCGCGCCCGCCGCCCGAAATTTTTGATGCGCCGGCGCACCGGCATCGCACGCGAGCTTTCCGTCCATCGCGGCGAACGCGAGATCATCGCAAGGAATTAAAGGTGCCGTAGGGTGGGCAAAGCGAAAGCGTGCCCACCTCTTCTATCCCAGTCTCGGAAACATGGTGGGCACGGCGCAAGGGCGCCTTTGCCCACCCTACGAGAGCTACGCAGCCCGCATCACCGCGTCCGCGAGCAATCCCGCAAACAGCAGCAAGCCTGCATCGCGGTTCGACTTGAACAGGCGCAGGCAGAGCTCGGGATCGTGGATTCTCAACCGCACGATCTGCCACGCCAGATGCACGGCGAAGGCCGTAAGCCCGAGCCAGGCCGGCCAGCGCGCATCGCCGGAGGCCAGCGCGACGCCGATCAGCATCACCGCGAGCCCGTAGAACAGGATCAGCGCCTGATGCGTGTGCGCGCCGAACAGGCGCGCGGTGGACTTGATGCCGATCAGCGCGTCGTCCTCGGCGTCCTGATGCGCGTAGATCGTGTCATAGCCGATCACCCAGGAGATTGCGCCGGCATAGAGCACGAGCGCGGTGACGTCGATGCGTCCGAACGTGACGGCAAACCCCATCAGGGCGCCCCAGGAGAAGGCCAGCCCAAGCACGATCTGCGGCCACCAGGTGATGCGCTTCATGAAGGGATAGATCGCGACGATCAACAGCGAGGCGATGCCGGTCAGGACCGCGAAGCGGTTGAACTGCAACAGCACGAGGAGACCGATCAGCGCCTGTGCGATCATGAAGACCAGCGCCTGCTTCGTGGTCACCTGCCCTGATGGCAGCGGCCGCGAGCGGGTGCGCTCGACCTTGTCATCGAGGTCGCGGTCGGTGATGTCGTTCCAGGTGCAACCGGCCCCACGCATCACGAAGGCGCCGATGAAGAACAGGATGATGGTGAGCGGCAGGCCGCGGACCTCGTGCGCGATGCCGGCGGCGAGCGCCGCCGACCACCAGCACGGCATCAACAGCAGCCAGGAGCCGATCGGACGGTCGAAGCGGGACAAGCGCAAATAAGGCCGCGCCCATTGCGGCGCGCGCGTATCGACCCAGTTGCCAGTGGAATCGGCAACGCGGGCGGATGTATCGCTCATCGGGTCAGGACGTTGCCATTGAGCGTATCGAAGGTGCTGCCGCCCTTCTTGCCGGCATTGGCTTCAGGCGCCGAGCCCGAACCCAGCACCTCGCTCAGCGATGGGCCGGCCGGGCGCGCCTGCTGCTGCTGCATCTGCTGCGCGACCGTGCAGACCTTCTTCTGCATGGTCTCGGTGTTCTTGTGGCCGGTCTTCATCTGCTCGCCGATCTGCGGCGGGATTCCGCATTTGGCGGCGTGGGACTCGATGTATTTGATCATCTTCAGCTCAGCCTGGCTGAAGTTGCCGATCAGCTTGCAGGCCTCGTCCGGCGGCGCATGACGGTCGCTCGCGGCCTTGATCAGCTTGCCGCGCTTCTCGGCTTCCTCGCGGAGCGGAATGAACGCTTTCATACAGTCCTCGCCGGGACCGCCTTGCGTCGGCGGGGCCGCACTGAAGGCGCCGGCGCCGCCGATCGGCGCAGCGCCGTTCACGGGAAAGGACGATTGCGGCGCGGTGCCGACGGACGCGACGGGCGCCGAACCGTTCACGGGCGGAAACGCGGAACTGGTCGCGGCCTGATTGGGCAGCGGCGCCGGGAACGCGCTTTGCGCATCAGCGCCCGCGGCGCCCATCGTGACCATGGCGGCAGTGATCGGAACCATCAAATGACGGATCATCAAGATAGTCTCTCCGGCAGGAGCTTACGGTTTCGGCGTCTTCCCAATTGGAAGCGCAACCAGCGTGTTCGCGTTTCTACGATTCCCACCGGCGCTTAACAACCCGTGGAATAGGGCAAGAGCGCGGCGCTGGGACGCACCAGTTTGGCAATATTTACCCCCGAAATGGCGGCTTTCGGTTAAGAACGGCGATAAATCGGACCTTCGAACGATGCCTTCCCACGATTTTCGCGCCCCTCGCCTGTTCGTCGACGCTCCCTTGGCCCAGGACGCCAGGGTCCTGCTCGACCGCGACCAGAGCAACTATCTTGGCAATGTGCTGCGGCTTGCCGCCGGGGCCGAGGTTTTGGCTTTCAACGGCAGCGACGGCGAGTGGCAAGCTGCCATCGAAGGCCGCAAGCGGCCGGACGGCCTCGTCATCCTCCAGCAGACCCGGCCCCAGGACCGACTGCCCGACCTCGCCTACATTTTCGCCCCGCTCAAACATGCCCGGCTCGACTACATGGTGCAGAAGGCCATCGAGATGGGCGCCGCCACGCTTCAGCCGGTCCTGACCCGGTTCACCCAGGCCTCCCGGGTCAACACCGAACGGATGCGCGCCAACGTCGTCGAAGCGGCCGAGCAATGCGGCATCCTCAGCATCGCCGCGGTGGCCGAGCCGGTGCCGCTGGAGCGGTACCTCAGCCAGCGCGCCGCGGGCCGGCTGCTGATCTTCTGCGATGAGGCGGCGGAGGTCGAAAGCCCCATTCAGAGCCTACAGAACGCGCGCGAGGCCGACCAAGGCATCGACGTGCTGATCGGCCCCGAAGGCGGCTTTGCCGCGGAGGAACGGGCACTGCTGCTGCGGCAGCCGAAGATCCTGCGGCTGGCGCTCGGCCCCCGGATCATGCGGGCCGACACCGCCGCGGTGGCGGCCCTGGCGCTGGTGCAGGCGGTGCTGGGCGATTGGGGCGGCAAGACTGGCTAGCTTCCGTCGGCCTGACGATGAAACGATGAATTGCCCGGCCGTTAAGCGATTGATCCTTTGGAGGTCGAAACCGCTTTCCGGCCATGCTAAGGGCTGCGCCAATTCTGTTGCCTTCCCCTTGCCTGCCCGGTTCCACCGGGACGATGGACCCTGTTATGACCGCGACTGCCACCTCAAATGCTGCCGGCTCCGCCGCCTGGGCGGACACGCTGCTCTTGTCGTTCGCGCAGGCGGGCTATGTCAGGGCCGAGCCCGCCATCCTGCAGCCGGCCGAGCCGTTCCTGGACCTCTCGGGCGAAGACATCCGCAAGAGCCTCTACCTGACCACGGACCTCACGGGCGAGGAGCTCTGCCTGCGCCCGGACCTGACCATTCCAGTGGCGCGCGATTACCTCGCCTCTGCCCGTGCCGGCCAGGCGGCCGGGTTCAGCTATCTCGGCCCGGTGTTCCGCTACCGCAGCGGCCAGGCCAGCGAATTCCTGCAAGCCGGCATCGAATCCTTCGGCCGTCAGGACCGCGCCGCGGCGGATGCCGAGATGCTGGCGCTGGCGCTGGAGGCGACCGCCGCCTTCGGAGTCGGCGACGTCGAGATCCGCACCGGCGACGTCGCGTTGTTCAACGCCCTGCTCGATGCGCTCGATCTCTATCCAGTCTGGCGCCGCCGGCTGGTCAAGGATTTCAACCGCAAGATCAGCCTGGAGCAGGATCTGGAGCGGCTGGCGGCCGCGGCCACCGCGACCCGCAGCGAATATGAGGGCGTGCTCGCCGCGCTGGCCGGCTCCGATCGCAAGGCAGCGCTCGCCTTCGTCACCGATTTGATGTCGATCGCCGGCACCACCAATGTCGGCGGCCGCACCACGGCCGAGATCGCCGACCGCTTCCTCGAGCAATCGACGCTGAAGGGTGGCGCGCTGCCGCGCGAGGCGATCACCGTGCTCAAACGCTTCCTGTCGATCGCAGGCAATCCCGACGATGCCATCGCAGAGCTGCGCGCACTGACCACCGATGCCAAGCTCGATCTCACGGCTGCGATCGACCAGCTCGAGAGCCGGGTCGGCTTCATGGCGGCGCGCGGCATCGACGTGAAGCTGACGCGCTTCTCGACCGCGTTCGGACGCGGGCTCGACTATTACACCGGCTTCGAGTTCGAATTGCATCACAGGGGTAATGGCGCCGAGCCGCTGGTCGCCGGCGGCCGCTATGATGGGCTGATGACCCAGCTCGGCTCAGCGCAGCCGATCCCTGCGGTCGGCTTCTCGGTCTGGGTGGACGCGCTGACCAAGATCGGCCGCAAGGTGGGAGCTTAAGTCATGAGCGCGCCATTCGTTCTGGCCGTTCCCTCCAAGGGCCGCCTGCAGGAAAACACCGAAGCCTTCTTCGCCCGCGCCGGGCTCAAGCTGTCGAAGGCCGGCGGTGCCCGCGACTATCGCGGCACCATCGCGGGCCTCGACAATGTCGAGGTCGCCTATCTCTCGGCGAGCGAGATCGCCTCGCAACTGTCCCGCGGTTTCGCGCATCTCGGCGTCACCGGCGAAGACCTGGTGCGCGAGAACATCGCTGATGCCGACAAGCGCGTGTCGCTGATCGAGGGGCTCGGCTTCGGCTATGCCGATGTCGTCGTCGCGGTGCCGCAGGCGTGGATCGACGTCCGCACCATGGCCGACCTCGACGACGTCACCACCGGCTTTCGCGAGCAGCATCACATGCGGATGCGGGTCGCGACCAAGTTCATCAATCTGACCCGCGCCTTCTTCCAGAGCCACGGCATCACCGACTACCGCACCGTCGAAAGCGCCGGCGCGACCGAAGGCGCGCCCGCGGCCGGCAGCGCCGAGCTGATCGTCGACATCACCACGACCGGTGCAACGCTCGCCGCCAATGGCTTGCGGGTGCTCGACGACGGCGTGATCCTGCGCAGCCAGGCCAATCTGGTCGCCTCGAAGGAGGCCGACTGGTCGCCGCAGGCGCGCGAGACCGCGCGCGTCATCCTCGATCACATTGCGGCGCGGGCGCGGGCCAACAAATACCGCGAGGTCCGCACCCGCTTCCGGCAGTGCGACGCCGCCCTGCTCGGCGAGGCCCACAGCCGGTTCGGCGTGGAGGCCCCATTTGGCGGACCGACCTCGTCAGGCATGCTGACGCTGCACTGCCCCCCGGGGCAGCTCTATGCGCTGGCGAGCTTCCTGCGCGAGCATGGCGCCGAGACCGTCTCGGTGGTTTCGCTCGACTACGTGTTCGACCGGGAGAACCCGCTGTTCGCCAAGCTCGAAGCGTTCCTGGGGCGGTGAGCCCTAGCTTTGTTCAGCGTAGCGACAGCAAACGGCTGCTACCATATGCGGTTGAGAAGACCTAAACGCCTCTGGAACCTTGATCGATGACGCTGGGCTCTGACGTTTCCGGCATGACGACCACAGCGGCCAGCGCCGCCGCGAAGGGGCTGTCGATTGTCGTCCCCGTCTACAACGAGGCGGCGGGCCTCGCCGCCCTGCATCAGAGGATTTGCGAGCTCGCGAAGACCTTGCGGCAGCGCTATCGCCTTGCTTGCGAGGTCGTCTATGTCGACGACGGCAGCGCGGATGCGACGCTGTCGATCGCCCGCAGCCTGCCGGCCGACGCGATCGGCGTCCAGGTGGTCTCGCTGTCGCGCAATTTCGGCAAAGAGGCGGCGCTGATGGCCGGCCTCGACCATGCGCGGCTCGGCGCCGTCATGTTCATGGACGGCGACGGCCAGCATCCGCCGGCCCTGGTCGAGCAGCTGGTGCAGCACTGGATCGAAGACGGCTACGACGTCGTCTATACCGCCAAGGCGCATCGCGACAACGAGCCTTTCCTGCGGCGGCTCGCCGTGCACGGCTTCTACGCGCTGATCAATTGGGGCGCACGGCAGAAGATTCCCGAGGACGCCGGTGACTTCCGCCTGCTCTCACCGCGCGCGGTCGCAGCGCTGAGGCAGCTGCCGGAGCGCAACCGCTTCTTCAAAGGACTGGCCAGCTGGATCGGCTTCCGCCAGATCCGCGTCGACTACGAACCGGCGCCGCGCGCCCATGGCGTCACCACCTTCAACGCCGCTCGCCTGCTCGGCCTGTCGATCGAGGGCCTGACCTCGTTCTCGGTGGCACCGCTGCGCTTCGCCAGCCTGCTCGGCGCGGCTCTTGCCGGTATCGCCTTCCTGTTCGGCCTCTCCATCCTCTGGGAGGTCTTCACGACCGGCAAGCAGGTGCCCGGCTATCCCTCGCTCGTGGTCGGCCTGATGACCATCGGCGGCGTGCAGCTCATCATGATCGGCATCGTCGGCGAATATATCGGCAAGATCCTCTCCGAGCTGAAGGCGCGCCCGATCTACTTCGTCGCCGAGCACAGCGAGAAGCATTTTGAGGCCGACAACGCCGACGACGCTTCGAAAAGGACGGCCGCCGAATGAGTGCTGCCGCGGGCCTGCGGCGGATTTGGCTTTGCGCCGACGATTACGGCATCAGCCCGGGCGTCAACCGCGCCATCCGCGACCTGATCGAACGCGGCCGCCTCAACGCCACGTCGGTGATGATGGTGGGTCCGGCGATCCAGCGCAGCGAGATCGAAGCGCTGGACGCGGCAGCCAAATCGAGCCCGCGCTGCGCGATCGGCTTGCACGTGACGCTGTCGGCACCGTTCCGGCCGCTCACCATGCATTTCCGCCCTCTCGACGGCGACATGTTCCTGGCCTTTCCGAAGCTGCTGCGCGCCGGACTGATGCGGCGGCTCGACCGCGAATTCTTTCGCAACGAGGTGAAGGCGCAGCTCGCAGCGTTCACCGAAGCATTCGGGCGTGCGCCCGACTTCGTCGACGGCCACCAGCATGTGCAGCTCTATCCCCAGGTGCGCGACGGCTTTGTCGATGCCGTGAGCGAGACCGCACCGAACGCCTGGGTACGCCAGTGCGGACGCAACCTGCCGCTGGCGCAGCGGATGGCCTCACTAAAGGCCATGGTGCTCGATATCCTCAGCGCGCAATTCCGCCGCCGCGCCGGCGCGGCCGGTCTCAGCTTCAATCCCGGCTTCGCCGGGGCTTACGACTTCACGCGGGCGGCCGATTTCGGCGCATTGATGCGGCAGTTCCTGGAAGGCCTCCCCGAGGGCGGTCTCGTGATGTGCCATCCCGGTTTCGTCGATGACGTTCTTGTCGGTCTCGACCCGATGACGGATGTGCGCGAACGCGAGCACGCTTATTTCGCCGGCGACGCGTTCCCACGTCTGCTGGCGGACAGCGGCGTCACGCTGGGATGAAGTCGCCGAAAACCGCCTTGCGGGGCAGCTTGTCGCATACCGAAATTTAATCCGGCCGGCACTGTTGGGGCCATAATGGAACCCTACATCTCCTGCGCGCTTGGTTTTGCGCGAAGGAGATTGATCATGACGCCGCAGGAACGCCAGCTCGTCGACGAGCTTTTCGACCGGCTTACCAAACTGGAAAATGCACCGCGCGATCCGGACGCAACCGCCGCGATCTCCGACGGCTTGCGCAAGGCACCCGGTGCGATCTACGCGCTGGTGCAGACCGTGCTGTTGCAGGACGAAGCGCTGAAGCGCGCCCACGCCCGTATCCAGGAGCTGGAAGCGGGGCAGGCGCCCGAGCAGGCGCAGTCCGGCGGCTTCCTGGATTCCATGCGCGAGACGTTGTTCGGCGGAAGCCCGTCGCGGGGTTCGGTTCCGAACGTGCCGCCGCGCGACTCGCGGCCGGTCTGGAATAGCGGCCAGGCCATGCAGCAGACCCAGCCGGGCTACGGCCAGCCGCCTTACGGTCAGGCCTACGGCCAGGGTCCGGGTCAGGGTTATGGCGCGCCGCCGATCGGCGGTGCTGGCGGCTCGTTCCTCGGCACGGCGGCGGCGGCCGCGGCCGGCGTCGTCGGCGGCTCGCTGCTGCTCTCCAGCATCCGCGGCATGATGGGCGGACCGCATCAGCAGGCCTTTGGCGACACCAACGCCCTGGGCGACCGCAGCGCTGGTGGAAGTCCTTGGGGCGGCAGTGACCAGTCCGGCGGCTCGCTCGCGCGCGATGCGGGCCTCGACGATATCGGCTCGAACCGCCGCGACGACTCGCGCCAAGGCTTCTTCGATCAGGCGTCGAACGATCGGGACAACAACGACCAGAATTACAGCGACGATGGCGACGACAACATGGACACCGGCGACGACAGCGATTTCGGCGGCGGCGACGATGGCGGCAGCGATTACGCGTGAGCAATTCACCCGGTAGATACGAAACGGCCGCCTCTCGGCGGCCGTTTTCTTTTAGGGCGTAGCTCAAGCGCCTCTTGTGCCACCGCGCGCAGAGAAGCCGTTCGATATAGTATGACTAATGCGCATGGTTGCTGGCTTACACTGAGCTGAACGTTGCCGGACGCGCCCGAGTTCACCATGAAAGCCGAAATCACTTTCTGACGCGCGCGGCCGTAGACTCCCGGATTTCCAAATTCGGACATGGGTGTTCAACTGGAAGAACACGTTGCTCATGCCACACACGATGTGGCTGCCGCTCTTGGCAACAGTCGGGGTTTTAAAATGAGTTCACTTCAGCAGCGCATTGCAACCTTATCCGACGTGACGACACATCTCATCACCGAATTGTACGAGTTGGAGGGACTGCACGAGCGGCTCAGGAAGGCAGAGCTGTCGGCGCGGCGGCTGAACCGCTCCGCTCGCGCACCGCATTCCCATTCGTCAACTCGTCGTCGCTGCTCCGTTGCCGGGTCGACGCGGCACCGTCAGCGAGCATAGCTGGAAGGCGTTCGCCGGCGGCACGCAACGCCTTCGATGCCGCGCATCGCGAGCCGGCGCGGGTTGACGGCTCGCTTCAAGCGCAAAACGCCTCACATCACCACGACTTTGGTGCCGACATTGACGCGGCCGTAGAGGTCGATGACGTCCTCGTTGCGCATGCGGATGCAGCCGGAGGAGACGTTGGTGCCGATGGTCCAGGGCTCGTTGGAGCCATGGATGCGGTAGAGCGTGGAGCCCAGATACATCGCGCGGGCGCCCAGCGGATTTTCCGGGCCGCCTTCCATGTGCCGGGGCAGATCGGGGCGGCGTGCGAGCATTTCCGCCGGCGGCGTCCAGTCCGGCCATTCGCGCTTAGCGGTGATCGACTTCACGCCGGACCAGGTGAAGCCGGGACGGCCCACACCGATACCGTAGCGCATCGCCCTGCCGTTGCCCTCGACGAGATAGAGGAACTTGTTCGGCGTATCGACCACGATCGTGCCGGGGCTTTCCTTGCCGCCATAGTCAACGAGCTGCTTCTCGAATTTCGGATCGAACGGACGCTGCCGCGGATCGACCGCATCCTGCTGGAGCGCGCCTTGCTGAACTCCGCCTTGCATCTGCGGCTCGCCCATCGGCGGCAGACGGCGCTGATCGTAATAGGCCGGCTGCTGCTGATACACCGGCTGCTGCGGCGCATAGGCCGGACCGCGGCCGGGACCGTCGCCGAACAGGAATTCGATGAAGCCGCCGCCCATGTTCGAGTTGGAGGCGACGCGCACCGGCGCCGGCGGCACCTGCGGCGCATAGAGCACCGCGGGCGGATCGTTCGGCACGGTGTTATCGAAGGCGCTGGCGCTGTTTGCGCCGGCAATGAAGGTGCAAGCGCTGCCGAGCAGCGCGACAGACATTTTCTTGAACATCGACGTACTCTGTACTGTTTCGTCTAGATCACATGCGTCGGGGAAGGCGCCTGGCTGATCGACCGCCGCGACGTGGTCAATAAAAAGCAAAAGCCGTTTTGTTTGGTAAACGTATCAGGCGTTTGGATTCACCACGTCGTCAAGCGCGGGCCAATTTGGCGATCAGCGTTTATTTTCGATGAACGCAGCGCGGCCATGGTTAATCGCTTCTTTGCGCGCCGTCGCGCGACGCCGCACGACAGTTCCGGCTGTGAACTTCGTGTTAAATCGCTTCTGCCTACAAAGACGCGTGAATGAGGTGGGGGGAGTATCCTGATGGCTGTTCACCGCAAGCGTTTTCGCGTCGAAGATATCGCCGGTGGCGAGATGCCGATTCTTGACGTAACCGAAGAAGCAATCCCGATGCATAGCGAGATCATGGCCGAGCTGCGCGCGATCCGCGCACAGATGGCGAAGGGCACTGTGCCCTTGTCCGGCAGCGCAGCCATGGCGGCGATCGACGCCTCCACCGCCCACGAGCTGTCGGAAGCTCGTACCATGCTCGAGACCTACCGGGCGCAGATCGAGCAGTGCGAGAAGCTGAAGGTCGAGCTCGACCTCATCCACGACGCCATCGACCGCACCAAGCGCGAGATCGCGACGCTGCACGGCAAGAGCTTCGACGGCGGCGAGATGGCCAAGGTCACTGGCGAGCTCGGCGCGGTCGTCGGCGGCACCGAGCAGGCGACGCAGCAAATCCTCGAAGCCGCCGAGTCGATCGACCAGGCGGCCAGCGCGATGTCCAAGGTGCAATCGGCCGATCAGCAGAAGCGGCTCGCCGACGACATCCAGGAACGCGTCATCTCAATTTTCGAAGCCTGCAACTTCCAGGATCTGACCGGCCAGCGCATCAGCAAGGTCATGACCACGATGAAGTTCATCGAGCAGCACATCAATGCGATGATGGAGATCTGGGGCGGCGTCGACGCGATCAAGGCCCATGTGCCGGCGCCTGTCGACAACCGCAGCGATGACGAAAAGCTCCTCAACGGCCCGAAACTCGCCGGCGACGTCGGCCATGCCTCGCAGGACGACATCGACGCGCTGTTCGACTGAGCGGACTTGTCATTCTGAAAAACAAAACGCCGGCGCAAGCCGGCGTTTTTTTGTTTGCCGTCATTGCGAGCGTAGCGAAGCAATCCAGACCGTCACCGTGGAAAGACTCTGGATTGCTTCGCTACCGCTCGCAATGACGCGTGGTTAGGCCGGAATCCCGATCACGCCCTCGGCGCGCAGCGGACGTAGACCATGTTGCCGTAGCGGGTGGCGGCGTCCTTGTCGATGAAGCGGGTGATCAGCACGCGGCCATCGAAGGAGATGATCTCGCGGTCCTGCTCGCCCGGCGTCGGGCCGGCGGGGCCGATGTAGTTCTTGCCGCTCGGCGAGCCCTTCAGCCGCAGCTCCTGCGGGGTCGCCTGGTCGGCCAGATGCATGATCACGCCGCCGGAGGAGCCGGCGGTGATCACATAGGGATTTTTGCACTGCGCCCGGGCGGCAGCCTCGGTGCGGGCGCGGTCGGCCGGGTTCTGGAACGAGGCGAGACCCCAGCGGCCGACGATCTCGTCGGAGCGGATCGTCGCGGGCATTTCCGGGCCGGTGCCCGGCTCAGCCTCGGGCGGCGGCGAAGACGACGAGAAGGACGGCAGGCTCATGCCGCCGCCGCAGGCGCCCAGCAATAGCGCCAGACAAGACGCGGCGGCCAGATTGGCAACCGTGCGCGCGCGAGCTGAACTGATCATGGCATTCCCCCGAACAAGACCATGGCCGCACCCCTCCCGCAGCCAAGCGCAAAACCGCCGCTGGAGCAATGCCGTCGTTTGATACGCCGGCGCCCCGAACGAGTTTCCAATGCCACCATCCTATATCCGCCTCACCAATCGCTTAACCACCTTTGCTTGACAGGATCGCGGCCAAGCCATATTTCCGGGCGCACTATTAGCACTCGGAAAGCCCGATTGCTAAGCGTGCCGTTCGATCCTCGGGAAGAGGGTGGACGGAAGCGCCGCCCCAACCCACTTCCACTACTTCCGAAGCGAGCCTCCAAAGGGAAACGTCATGGCTAAATCCAAATTTCGTCCGCTGCATGACCGTGTCGTGGTCAAACGTATCGACGCCGAGGAAAAGTCCAAGGGCGGCATCATCATTCCCGACACCGCCAAGGAAAAGCCCTCCCAGGGCGAAATCGTCGCCGTCGGCCCGGGCGGCCGCGACGAGACCGGCAAGCTGATCCCGATCGACCTCAAGGTCGGCGACCGCGTGCTGTTCGGCAAATGGTCGGGCACCGAGGTCAAGATCGAGAACGAAGAGCTCCTGATCATGAAGGAGTCGGACATCATGGGCGTGCTGGCCTAAGGCCATCCGTCTGAACGGCCGCTGAATGCCATGCCCGGATCGCGCGATCCGGGCATCCATCATTCCGCCGGGTTCGACTTGCGGACCCGGGATTGGCGCAACACAAGCGGCAGATACATCACGAAACACGAGGGATTGCAGAAATGGCTGCCAAAGACGTCAAGTTTTCCGGAGACGCGCGCGATCGCATGCTGCGCGGCGTCGACGTTCTCGCCAACGCCGTCAAGGTGACGCTCGGCCCGAAGGGCCGCAACGTCGTCATCGAGAAGAGCTTCGGCGCACCCCGCATCACCAAGGACGGCGTCACCGTCGCCAAGGAGATCGAGCTCGAGGACAAGTTCGAGAACATGGGCGCCCAGATGGTGCGAGAGGTCGCCTCCAAGACCAACGACCTCGCCGGCGACGGCACCACCACCGCGACCGTGCTGGCCCAGGCCATCGTGCGCGAAGGCGCCAAGGCGGTTGCCGCCGGCATGAACCCGATGGATCTCAAGCGCGGCATCGACTCCGCGGTTGCGGCCGTGGTCAAGGACATCGAAAAGCGCGCCAAGCCGGTCGCCGCCTCCTCCGAAGTCGCCCAGGTCGGCACCATCTCGGCCAACGGCGATGCCGCCATCGGCAAGATGATCGCCCAGGCGATGCAGAAGGTCGGCAACGAGGGCGTCATCACCGTCGAGGAGAACAAGTCGCTCGACACCGAGGTCGACATCGTCGAGGGCATGAAGTTCGACCGCGGCTATCTCAGCCCCTACTTCGTCACCAATGCCGAGAAGATGACCGCCGAGCTCGAGGACGCCTATATCCTCCTGCACGAGAAGAAGCTCTCGGGCCTGCAGGCCATGCTGCCGGTGCTCGAAGCCGTGGTGCAGTCGGGCAAGCCGCTCGTCATCGTCGCCGAGGACGTCGAGGGCGAGGCGCTCGCCACCCTGGTGGTCAACCGCCTGCGGGGCGGCCTCAAGGTCGCCGCCGTCAAGGCGCCTGGCTTCGGTGACCGCCGCAAGGCCATGCTCGAGGACATCGCGATTCTCACTGGTGGCCAGCTCATCTCCGAAGAGCTCGGCATCAAGCTCGAGAACGTCACGGTGAAGATGCTCGGTCGCGCCAAGAAGGTGGTGATCGACAAGGAGAACACCACGATCGTCAACGGTGCCGGCAAGAAGCCCGACATCGAGGCCCGCGTCGGCCAGATCAAGGCGCAGATCGAGGAGACCACCTCGGACTACGACCGTGAGAAGCTTCAGGAGCGCCTCGCCAAGCTCGCCGGCGGCGTCGCGGTAATCCGCGTCGGCGGTGCGACCGAGATCGAGGTCAAGGAGAAGAAGGACCGCGTCGAGGACGCCCTCAACGCCACCCGCGCCGCGGTGCAGGAAGGCATCGTGCCCGGCGGCGGCGTCGCGCTGCTGCGCGCCAAGAAGGCGGTCGGCCGCCTGTCCAACGACAATGCCGACGTCCAGGCCGGCATCAACATCGTGCTGAAGGCGCTGGAAGCCCCGATCCGCCAGATCTCCGAGAACGCCGGCGTGGAAGGCTCGATCGTCGTCGGCAAGATCCTGGAGAACAAGTCCGAGACCTTCGGCTTCGACGCCCAGAACGAGGACTATGTCGACATGGTCGAGAAGGGCATCATCGATCCCGCCAAGGTGGTGCGCACCGCGCTCCAGGACGCCTCCTCCGTGGCCGGCCTCTTGGTGACCACCGAAGCCATGGTCGCCGAAATGCCGAAGAAGGAAGCTCCGCCCGCCATGCCGGCCGGCGGCGGCATGGGCGGCTTCTAAGGCCCATCCTCACCCTCCAGTGTTACGAAGGCCGCCTCCGGGCGGCCTTCTTTTTTGCCGACCCTGCCCCTCCGCTTTCCGATTCAACCGGCGGCCAAAACCCACTACGGTGGCCCCGATTCTGATTGCTCGAGGATTTCGTCGATGCGCGCGCTTCCGGTTTGTTCGACAGCCCTTTTGGTGGCCCTACTCGCCGCCTCGCCCGAGATCGCTTCCGCCCAGATGAAGCTGTCGCCGAAGGCCACTACGCCCGGCGGCGTCGAGACGCGCTATTTCACCTCGATCGACGGGCTGATGGACGGCAATGCCGACGTGATCCTGAAGGAGACGCGCCAGGGCAAGACGGTCACGGCGGCCGTGCTCGACGTCTGCTATCCCGTCGCGAAGAATTCCGACCGGAAGGACCGCTTCGTCGTCAATCTCCAGGTTGCGGGCCAGAACCTGACGGGCACGACGCAGAGCCTCGGCGCGAAGGCGCCGGTCAGCGTCAAGCTGCTGCGCAAGCAGGCCGGGGACACGTTCGAGTTCCGCGGCCAGATCACGATCGGCCAGACCGTGACCGAGGTCACCTCGCCCGACAATTCCGATCTCAGCGAGAAGGAATTCCTCGACAACCAGACCTCCGATGACGGCATCACGCCGCAGCCGAAGGATTTCACCGACGTCTCGCCGGAGGCGATCGCGGTCAAGGTCAAGCTCGATGCCGCGACCGACTTCCTGAAGAGCCTGAAGGGCCAGGAGGTTGAGGTGACGCTGGCCAGCCTCAATGTCGGCTGCGACGCGCTGCGCGCCGGTGAGCAGACCATCAACATGTCGGTCGATCCGGAGCGCGCGGGGGCGCTGCTGGCAAAGTTCAAGGCGATGCCCGGCGTCACCGCCGCGGGCTGGACCGCGGGCATGACCGAGATGGACCGCACCATCCGCTTCCCCGCCGCCGACTGGCGCGATGGCGACAAGATCAACCGCGACAAGCTCGCGACCGCGGTTGCGGGCGTGCTGAGCAGGACGCTGGCGGCAAAGCCGGTGTCGCAAAGCTTCAACCCGGCGACCGGCAAGCTCAAGCTGGTGTTCAAGCGGCCGAACCAGGATCATCCGGCGCTCGAGCTCACCGACACGATCGAGGTCGCAGGGCTCGTCTCGCCCGACAAGCCCGGCACCACGGACAAGCTGATGCTGTGGATCGGCAGCCCCGCGACCACGACAGCTGATGAAAGTAGCGGCGCCAAGCTTAACCTCTCGGACGACGCTTCGGCCGACGAGGAAGGCGATCTGCCCGACGACAACGGCTCGGTCGAGGCACTCGCCAAGGAACTGAAGGGCCAGCGCTGGGACGCCGACAAGTCGGTGTGGAAGTAGGCGCCGCTATCGTGCCCCGGACGCAGCGCTGTAGCGCTGCAGAGCCGGGGCCCAGAGGCCACGAGTTCGATAACCGGTAGAATCTGGGTCCCGGCTCTGCGGCGCCTCGCTTACGCGACGCGCCTTGTCCGGGACACGAGAGCAGATCTAATTCCCGTTCACGCGAAAGCGCAGCGGCTTGGGGCCGATCAGCGTCAGCACGTCGCCCTGGCGTTTCCAAGTCTCGACGCTGCCGAGCGCTCCGACCAGCTCATCGTCGGCCTGGGCCTTGGCCTGCGGACAGGAACGATCCTGGATCTGCCCGGGAACGAAGATCACGGTGTTGCCGGCGACCGAGAACTGGCCCTTGCCGCCCTTGCACCAGAGCTCCAGCACGACCTCGCCATTGTCGCCGATCTCGATGTTCGGTATCCGCTTCGAGCCGGGCTGTGGCAGCGCTTCCAGCGTCATTTCGGTGCCGAAGGGGAACCCGTCCTCGGCACGCGCGAGCGTGGACATCGCGAGCATGGCAACTGCCGCACACACCAACCGCTTGAACGAAACCATGAGACCTCTCGACCGACCTGACTTGCCGCACCTTCTATAAGACGGCAGCGTTCTTGAGAAGGTTCGCCCATGGCGGATGTCGATGCAAAAATCCCCGCGAGGCGAGCCTCGCGGGGATTGGCATCGCAGCCTGGCGTCGACCGCTACTTCAGCACCAGCGCCGTAAACGGCCAGACATAGGCCTGCAACGTCACGAGCACGCCGACGAGGCAGGCCAGCACGATCGAGTGCCGGAACACGAAGCGCAGGATGGTGCCCTCGTGGCCGTACCAATTGGTGGCGGTGGAGGCGACGACGATCGATTGCGCGTCGATCATCTTGCCCATCACGCCGCCGGAGGAGTTCGCCGCAGCCATCAGGACCGGCGACAGGCCGAGCTGCTCGGAGGTGATCTTCTGCAGGTTTCCGAACAGCACGTTTGAGGCGGTGTCCGATCCCGTCAGCGCGACACCCAGCCAGCCAAGCAGCGTGCCGAAGAAGGGATAGAGCACGCCGGTGGCCGCGAAGGCGAGGCCCAGCGTCGCGTCGACGCCGGACAAGCGCGTCAAGGTGCCGATCGCGAGCATCGCGGAGATCGTGATCAGCGAGATCGCGCACAGCCGGATGGTGCGGCCGTACTCGGTCACGAGTTTGACGGGACCGACGCCCATCAGGAAGCCGGAGATGATCGCCGCGATCAGCATGCCCGTGCCAGTGAAGGACAGGTAGGTGAAGCTGAACACCGCGCCTTCCGGCGTCGGTTTCGCCGCCACCGGCGGCATCTTGTTGATCATCTTGTCGAGCTCGGGAACCGCGTAGTTGAAGGTGAAGATCGAGTTCGCCCAGGTCTTGAACCAGCCGCTGCCCCACAGCAGCATCACGACGCAGACGATGATCCACGGCAAGAGCGCGCTCCAAAGCTCCGCTTGCGTGAGCGGAGTTTTGTCGAGCGGCTTCGCCGGCGCCATGGTCGCATGCGACTCGTCGTGTCCACGCAGCTCCGGCGACAGCCAGAGCTGCCTCGGCTGCCACACCTTCAGAAACAGGATGAGGGCGCCCATCGAGATCAGCGATGCCCCGATGTCGACGATCCAGGGATTGATGTGATTCGAGATCACATATTGCGGTATTGCAAACGACACGCCCGTGACGAGGATCGCCGGCCAGACGTCCTTCATGCCCCTCCAGCCCGCGAACGCCCACACCACCCAGAACGGCACGATCAGCGAGAAGAACGGCAATTGCCGGCCGACCATCGCACCCAAGATATACGGGTCGAGCCCGGTGACCGAGGCAAGGCCCTGGATCGGCGTGCCCAGCGCGCCATAGGCGACCGGCGCGGTGTTGGCGATCAGCGACAGGCCGGAGGCTGCGAGCGGCGAGAAGCCGAGCCCGATCAACACCGCGCCGGTGATCGCGACCGGCGTGCCGAAGCCCGAGGCACCCTCGAAGAAGGCACCGAACGAGAACGCCACCAGCAACAGTTGCAAACGCCGGTCCTCGGTGACGCCGCCGATCGCGCGCTTCAGCAGTTCGAATTTTCCGCACCCTACCGTCACCTGATAGAGGAAGATGACGTTGAGGACGATCCAGCCGATGGGGAAGAACCCGGTGACGATGCCCAGCACCGAGGCGCGGATCGACATGTTCGCGGGCATGGTGAAGACGAAGATCGTGATCAGGTTGGTCACGATCACTGCGATGACGGCTGCGATATGGGCCTGGACGCGGCCACTCGCGATCAGGACCAGCAGCGTGACGACGGGCACTGCCGCCGCGATCGTCGACAGCACCGGGCTGTGCAGCGGGTCATAGATTTGATTCCACATGGTCTTCCTCCCCACGCATGTTTGTGGCAGGCGACCCGCGTGGAGAGCCGGTCCTGCTTGACGCTGAAAGCGATAACCCCCGGGTCGGACGCGAATTCCTCGCGAATGCGGCGGTTCCCGTCCGCTCACAAGCTCGCGAAATCCCGAAGCACCCCGCCCCGCGCCGTCGAGCCCCATGCTAGGGTTGCAAGCTGCGACAAGCCAACGCAAATTGCAGACCTTGCGACTTTAGTCTAAGCGCGCCCATTTTCGCCATTACCTCAGCCATATGGCTCTGGGCCGTTATGCACATCCCCTGAGGAGACCCAGCTCTGTGAAGAACATCCGCGCCACGCTCGCGATCGTCTGGCGAATCGCCGCCCCCTATTTCCGATCGGAGGACAAATGGGCTGGCCGCGGCCTGCTCGCCGCCGTCATCGCCATGGAGCTGGCGCTGGTGGCGATCAATGTTCTGGTCAGTCAGTGGCAGAACCGATTCTTCAGTGCGATCCAGGGATATGAACTGGACCGGTTCGTCAGAGAGATTTGGATCTTTCTTGGCCTTGCCTTCACCTTCGTCGCATTGGCGGTCTACAAGCTCTACCTGAACCAGTGGCTCCAGATTCGTTGGCGGCGCTGGCTGACGCAACATTATCTCGGCGAATGGCTCAACGGCTCGACGCATTACCGCATGCAGCTCAAGGGCGACGCCGCCGACAATCCGGATCAGCGTATCACCGAGGACGTCAAGAATTTCGTCGAGCAGACCCTGACCATCGGCCTCGGCCTGCTGTCGTCGATCGTGACGCTGGCCTCGTTCGTCGTCATTCTCTGGGGCCTGTCGGACAAGGCGCCGCTGCACATTTACGGTACCGATATCGTTATCCCTGGTTTTCTGGTCTGGTGTGCGCTGGTCTACGCAATCCTGGGTACGGCGCTGACGCACTGGATCGGTGCCCCGCTCATCAACCTCAATTTCGAACAGCAGCGCTTCGAGGCCGACTTCCGCTTCAACCTGATCCGCGTGCGCGAAAATTCGGAGCAGATCGCCCTTTTGAAAGGTGAGAGCGCGGAGCGAGGGAATCTGCTGCAGCGCTTTGGTTTCGTCATAGGCAACTGGTACGCGATTATGAGCAGGACCAAGCGCCTGACCGCTTTCACGGCAAGCTACAGTCAGGCTGCAGTGATCTTCCCCTATGTGGTGGTGGCTCCGGCTTACTTCGCCAAGAGAATCCAGCTCGGCGACTTGATGCAGACCGGCTCGGCGTTTGGCAGCGTGCAGGATGCGCTGTCGTTCTTCGTCACGGCGTATCGCTCGCTCGCGGAATGGCGCTCGGTGATTGCTCGTCTCGATGGCTTCGAGATGTCGGTCAGCTCAGCAGCCACCGTCGCGGCGCACGAGCCGGCCATCAGCGTTGCGCCAGGCAGCGCCAAGGCAATCACGCTCAAGCAATTGCTGGTGAACCTGCCAAACGGCGAGCCACTGGTCAGCGCCGATGCCTTCATCGTCCGGCCGGCAGAGCGAGTTCTGGTGACCGGACCGTCCGGTTCCGGCAAGTCGACGTTGTTCCGGGCCATTGCCGGCATCTGGCCTTTCGGCGACGGAACGATCGCCATTCCTGAGAAGGCGAAGCTGATGATGGTGCCGCAGCGGCCGTATTTCCCGATCGGTCCGCTCGGGGATGCCGTGATCTACCCCTCCGATCATGGCACAATCGCGCCCGAGAAGATCGCGGAAGTGCTGACAGCGGTAGGCATGCCGCGTCTGGCAAAGCGGCTTGCCGAGGACGGTCACTGGAACCGGATGCTGTCGCTCGGCGAGCAGCAGCGCCTCGGGCTCGCTCGCGCGCTGTTGCATGCGCCGGACTATCTGTTCCTGGACGAGGCCACGGCGTCGCTGGACGAGCCGTCCGAGGCCCGGCTGTACCGGCTGTTGGCGGAGAAGCTGCCGCAGGCGACCATTGTCTCGATCGGCCACCGCTCGACGCTCGACGCCTTCCACACCCGCAAGATGACAATGGTGAAGGACGGCGAGATCCACGTCCTCGGCGGCGAACCGGCTGTAGCGGAGCCGAGCGCGGCGCGTTGAGGCGCGGCGCTCCGGATTCGTGTGCGCGGCGGCGTGATTTAGCGCGGTTTCGCGACACGAGCTCCCATCCTCCCCTGAGGGGGAGGATCGGTTCGCATGCAGCGAAGCGTAATGCGAACCGAGGTGGGGTGACGGTCTATCCGCGTTGACACTGTCCGTGTCGAGAGATCACCCCGCCCCGCTCGCGCTGCGCGCGATCGACCCTCCCCCTACAGGGCCTCTCCAGGGGAGGGTGGAAGTTTCTTCACGTCATGCCCTGGCTTGTCCAGGTCGGGCCGGCCATGACGATGTGGCCAACATCGAGCCCTCACCGCGCACGCCACGGCCGAACTCCTTTAGTCTATTAGCCCCAAAGCAAAAGGGCGGCAGATTGCTCCGCCGCCCTCATCAAGTCGTTTCGGGAAGAAACTTACTTCAGGTTGGTCATCGCCGTCAGGTCGAAGGAGAGCTTGGCGATACCGGCGGCGCCGCACCAATTGGAGCCGACGCCAGTCGGATTGATGTTGCTGAAGCTGCCGTTGAAGCCTGCCGTGTAGTCGCTGGTGAACGCGTTGCAGTTCGCCTTCGAAAGGTCGGTGTCGGAGTAACGCAGGTCGAGCGTGAACACCTTGTAGGTGAAGCCGATGCCGATATTCCAGGTGTTGTAATCGGCGTACTTGATGCCGTTCGGGAACGGACCGGCGAAGCCCGGCGCGGCGAAGCCAGTGCCGTAGAACGAGTCGGAGGTGCCCAGGAATTGGCGGCCGAACTCACCCGAGACGTACATGCCGACGCCGCTGGAGCCGAAAATGGTGCTCGGCGCGGTGTACTTGGCGGTGATCGACACATAGTCGCCCCACGCACCGGAGTTCAGGAAGCTCGGCGTGTAGTACTCGTTCAGGCCGACGGTCCAGCTGTCGTTGATGGTGTAAGCCACCTTGCCGTAGACTTCGAAGAAGCTGACATCCTTCTTCATCACGTTGCCGTTGAGCAGGGCGTTCGCCGCGCACTGCGCGCTGAGCGGGTTGCCGGCGGTGTCAGTCGGCGCGCCGTAAAAGCAGGTGCCACCCGGATACAGATAACCCCAGACACCGATGTCGAAGGCGAACGCACCGAAGGTCGGGCGGATACCGCCGTAGACGTCGATCTCGGCCGCGGCGCGGTTCGGGAAGGAGATGCTCTCACCGGCCAAGCCGACATAGAGCTGGAGGTCCTTGGTGACGTTGTAGCGCGGCTCAAAATAGGCGGCGACAGACGGCTTGTGGTTCGACTGGGTGATACCGCGGAAGATGTAGTCGCTCATGATGGCGCCGCCGAAGGCGATATCCCAGGGATCGAAGGCCGGCGGCGGCGGGGCTTTCAATGCCTTGACCGGCATGTCTGCCGCGAAAGCCGAACCCGCCACCATTGCCAGCGCCGTTGCCAACAAAGCCACTTTTTTCATTTCGATCCCCATCGCCAGTTCTTAGACCCAGTCAGATCCCGTTAGCCCCCCGGGGCGCTCGACCTGATTGCAAATTTCGTAACTGCGGCAATGTGAATTGAGGGGTGCGAACGGTGAAGCAAAAAGCGCGGGCATCTGCCGCCTTTTTAGGCGTTTTGACCGTTCCACGAAAGGTTGTCAGCTTGTGTGTCTTCTCGAACACATCAATTGCGTCGCAAACTGCAAAGGATGGTCCGTGCAAGTACGGGGAAGCCAGGAAGCGTGGCCCCCAGGTTACGAATCAGACAGGCGCGAGAAAGGGCGGCCTCTGTAGGTGCTTGTGGCGATGCAAAAAGGCCGCAGCGTCACCGCAGCGGCCTTTCTGTTGTCGATCGCGTCGCTGGACCTACCCCTGTCCCTCGGCCGGCGCCGATTCCGCAGAAGACGAAGGCATCGCCCAGCTTGTCTCGGCGGCAGGCTCGGGAGCCGGAGCTTCCACCGGTGCTGATGGCTTCGGAGCAGGAGCTGCCTTCGCTTTCTTCGGTGCCGCTTTCCTCGCGGCCTTCTTGGGTGCGGCCTTCTTGGCCGACTTCGTCGCAGCCTTCTTGGCGGCTTTCTTCGGGGCTGCCTTCTTGGCAGATTTCTTCGCAGCTTTCTTTGCAGACTTTTTCGCGGACTTCTTGGCTGCCTTCTTCGCGGTCTTCTTCTTCGCCGCTACGACCTTCTTAGCCTTTTTGGCCTTCTTGCTTTTTTTCTTCTTCGCTTTCGCCATCGTGGTCCTCCTGTTGCCGCCGAACAATGGTCGATCGGGCGTCTTTCTGCCGTCACCTGCGGACGAAAGCTCAGCTTTTGAAAGCTCAAACTTGCGCGTTCAATGCCGGCCGCGACCCGCCCGTAGCCCAATCGAGAAGCTCAATCGTGTGTACGACCGGAATTGATGTGCCACTGGCAATCTGCACCATGCAGCCGATATTGCCCGCAGCAATCATGTCCGGCTTGACGCTCGCGATGTTGGCGACCTTGCGATCGCGCAACCGGTCCGCAAGCTCGGGCTGGAGAATGTTGTAGGTGCCCGCCGAACCGCAACACAAATGGCTCTCCGGCACATCTTTCACCACGAATCCATTCTTGGAAAGCAATTCTTTCGGAAGGCCCGTGATTTTCTGCCCATGCTGCAACGAGCACGCGGAGTGATAGGCGACCACGATGTTGTCCTGAGGCGCGGTGGCCGAAAGTCCGAGGCCGGCGACGTATTCGGTGATGTCCTTGGCAAGCGCGGACACCTTCGCCGCATCGGCTGCGAACGCCACATCCTCGCGCAGCAGATAGCCGTAGTCCTTGATCACGGTGCCGCAGCCGGACGCCGTCACCAGGATGGCGTCGAGCCCCTCGCCGGCCGCCTCCCGGCACCACGCAGCGATATTGGCGCGCGCCCGCGCCAATGCGTCGTGGTCGTTGCCGAGGTGATGGGTCAGCGCGCCACAGCACTGCTCGTCCCGGACCAGGACAACCTCGATGCCGTGGCGGGTGAGAAGGCTGATGGCGGCCTGGTTGATGCGCGGCGCCAGCACCTGCTGGGCGCAGCCCTGCAGCAGAGCGACCCGGCCGCGTCTCTTGCCGAGCGCGGCGAACACGCTGCCGGCGGCGGGCCCCGGCAATGGCAGTCGGTTCGGCGCCAGCGCCAGCATCGCCTTGATGCGCTGGATCAGTCCGGGCGTGGCCGAGGGCCTGGGCGTCGGCAGGAAGACGGCAAGCGGGCGGGCCAGCCGCGCCAGCCACATGCTCGCGCGGAAACGCTGCGGGTCCGGCAGCACGAAGGCCAGCACCTGACGCAACAACCGCTCAGTCAGCGGCCGCTGATAGCGCTGCTCGATCCGGACCCGGGCCTGGTCGACGAGGTGCATGTAGTTCACCCCTGACGGGCAGGTCGTCATGCAGGCGAGGCACGAAAGGCAGCGGTCGACATGCTTGACCACCTCGGCGGTCGGCGCCAGGTCCTTCTCCAGCATCTCCTTGATCAAGTAGATGCGGCCGCGCGGGCTATCGAGCTCGTCGCCGAGCAGTACATAGGTCGGACAGGTTGCGGTGCAGAAGCCGCAATGGACGCAGGCGCGAAGGATCTTGTCGGCTTCGGCGATGTCGGGGTCGGCGAGCTGCGCCAGTGAGAATTCGGTCTTCATGCCGCAGCGCCCCGCCTCAGGCGTCCCCGGTTGAGAATAGTCTTGGGATCGAAACTGGCGCGCACCCGCTCGCTCAGCGCCGCGATGCCAGGCGCTTGCGGATGGAATACATCGACATCACGCCTGACGTCCTCGGCCGCCCGGATCAGTGTAGCATGTCCTCCGAACGCGTTGGTGAGCTGGCGCACGGCCGGGGCATGCGCGTCCGGCTTCGGCGGCACCGCCGCCCAGATCAGTCCGCCGCCCCAATCGTAGATCAGGTCGCCGCCGGTCTCGCGTGCCAATTGGGTGCCGAGCGCCGCGCCCGACGCCGGCGGACAGACGATCCGCCAGACCGGCCAGGCGCCCACCGCGCCGCTTGCCGCGAACGGCAGGACGTCGCGGATCGTGGCCCACAGCGCGGCCGATGCGCCGTCTTCGATCAGGGTCGCGGTTCCGAACGGCGCCAGCAATTCCCGCAAGGAGCCGGCGCGGTGCGCGGCGGAGGCCATGATGCCCTCGAGCCGCAGCACGGTCAGTGCCTCGTCCTGGCCCGCGATGTCGCCGAGCCCGTTGGCCTTGGCGCGAAAGGCCGATTTCGGCAGATGCGCGGCTCCGGAAACGTCGAAGGGCGAGCCGAGCGCCGCCGTCATCGCCTTGTTGGCGCGGGCATCGTCGAGCCCGCGGAGCAGCAGCGTCCGCTCGGCCTCGGGCTTGGGCATCACCTTGAGCGTGACCTCGGTCATCACCGCCAGCGTACCCCAGGACCCCGCGAGAAGCTTGCACAGGTCGTATCCGGTGACGTTCTTCACCACCTTGCCGCCGGTCTTGAAGCTGTCACCGAAGCCGGAGACGGCGTGCGCCCCGAGCAGGTGATCGCGCGCCCCGCCCGCCCTGATCCGCCGGGGACCGGCGAGCCCGGCGGCGATCATGCCGCCGATGGTTCCGAGCGCCGGCGTGCCGAGCAGCGGCGCCGTGTTCATCGGCTCGAAGGCGAATTGCTGGTTTTTGGCATCGATCAGCGACAGCACGTCGGCCAGCGGCGCGCCGGCCTGGAGCGTGACGATCAACTCGTTGGGCTCGTAGGAGGTGACCGCATTGAGCGCGGAGACGTCGAGCACGGCATTGGTCGCCATCGCATGGCCGATACCGCGCTTGGAGCCATGACCGATGATCTCGAGCGGCTGCTCGTTGGCGATCGCCGCGCGCACCACCTCTTCGACGTCTTTGCCGTCTCTGACCTTGAGCGTATCCACGAGAGGAGGCCGTAACGAAATTCGCGCCGGAAATCAAATCTGTCAGACACTGCGCTTCGCCCAGGCCGGCAATCTCTGGTGCAACGCGAAAGAGCGGTGGCCGGGCGCTCGCTATGCTGCTCATGCCTTCCGCTGCTTGTCGTCAACTGGCGCATCTTACCGAAGCAGCCCAGCCGGACGAAGCGAGCAAGAACGGTAAGGCGACGCAATCTCTCGGCGCCCGCAACCAGACTTCGCGCTCTGCATCAATCGTCGGGATCACCGGTACTGCTTCGGCGGATCGGCGCGACGCGCACATCGGGCATTTGGTGGACCCTCGATAATAGATTGATGAACAGGCGTTCATGGAACGGCGCAGTTTCCAACCCGTTGATCACGGTGCTTCCTTCAGAAGGAGGAATGAAGATGAAGAGAATAATTGTTGCACTTTCTGCCATCGCCCTCATCGGCACTGCGCCGGCCGTCTTTGCCCAAGGCGTATCAAGCAAGACGCCGGGCCAAGAGATGCAGACTAAGGGCTCCAAGGCAGGCCATCCGGGAGCATCCGGCTACACTCCGGGACATAAGAAGCACGCCATGGGTTCTAAGAAAGGTCACCCCGGCGCTTCTGGCTACGCTCCCGGCCAAACCACTGGCGCGAGCACGAAGTCTGGTGGCGCGAGCACGAAGTCTGGCTACTGACGGTCGCCCCGCAATTGCCAATAGGCCAATGACAAGAGCCGCCGCGGTCTCAACCCGGCGGCTCTTCGTGTGAGTGATCCCGGTCGCTCAGAACCGGGGAATATCCGGAAACGCCAGCTTACCTGCATGCACATGCATGCGGCCGAGCTCGGCGCAGCGGTGCAGGGTCGGAAACACCTTTCCGGGATTGAGCAGGCCCTGCGCGTCGAAGGCACATTTCAACCGCTGCTGCTGGTTGAGGTCGATCTCACTGAACATATCCGGCATGAGGTCGCGCTTCTCGATGCCGACGCCGTGCTCGCCGGTGAGCACGCCGCCGAATTCGACGCAGGCGCGCAGGATGTCGGCGCCAAAAGCCTCCGCGCGCTCGATCTCGCCGGGCTTGTTGGCATCGTAGAGGATCAGCGGGTGCAGATTGCCGTCGCCAGCATGGAACACGTTGGCGCAGCCGAGCTGGTATTTTTCGCTGAGTTCGCGGATGCGCGCCAGCGCCTTCGGCAGCGCGCCGCGGGGAATCGTGCCATCCATGCAGAGATAATCGGGCGAGATGCGGCCCACGGCGGGGAATGCGGCTTTGCGGCCCGCCCAGAACAGATTGCGCTCGGCCTCCGAGGTCGAGATCTGGCAGGTGGTCGAACCGCAGCCATTCGCGATCGCCTCGACGCGCGTGATCAGCTCGTCGACCTCGATCTTGGGACCGTCGAGCTCGATGATCAGCAGCGCCTCGACATCGAGCGGATAGCCGGCATGGACGAAGGCCTCGGCGGCGTGGATCGCGGGCCTGTCCATCATCTCCATGCCCCCAGGGATGATGCCGGCCCCGATGATGCGCGCCACGCATTCGCCGGCGGCCTCGACCTCCGCGAAGCCGACCATCAGCGCACGCGCGGTCTCCGGCTTTTGCAGGATGCGCACCGTGATCTCGGTGATGACCCCGAGCAGGCCTTCGGAACCGGTGATGACGCCCATCAGATCGTAGCCAGGGTTCTCCGCCGACTTGCCGCCGATGCGCAGGATCTCGCCGCTCATCAGCACGATCTCACAACCGAGCACGTTGTTGGTGGTCATCCCGTATTTCAGGCAATGCACGCCGCCGGAATTTTCCGCGACATTGCCGCCGATCGAGCAGGCGATCTGCGAGGACGGGTCGGGCGCGTAGTAAAAGCCGGCATGCGCGACCGCCTGACTGATGGCGAGGTTGGTGACGCCGGGCTCGGTGACGACGACGCGGTTGTCGAAATCGATCTCGCGGATGCGCTTGAACTTGCCGAGCCCGAGCAGCACGCCGTCCTCGAGCGGCAGCGCGCCCCCGGACAGCGAGGTACCGGACCCGCGGGGCACGACCTTGATGCCCTGCTTTGCACAATATTTCAGGACCAGCGAGACCTGCTCGGTGGTGTCAGGCAGCACCACGACCATCGGCGGCTGCCGATAGGCCGTCAATCCGTCGGATTCATAGGCTCGCATCTCGGCGGCGCTGTCGATCACGCCTTCGCCGGGGACGATTGCGCGCAGTGCGGCAACGACGTCCGCGCGGCGCGCGAGCACGGCCTGGTCGCTCGCAGGCATCATGATGGCCATATCAAATCCTTCATGGCATATCCTTCCGGCTCACGCCGGGCGGTCCAATTTGTCGCGGTAAATCAACCACGTCCGGGGGTGTTTGGGTAGGCCATCCGAAAGTCGGATCCGCAATCGCCAGCGAGTTCGCTCTGGGACAAGTAGGAAATCGTGAAACCTGTCATGGTCTGGCGGCTTGTCCAAGCCGGGCAGGCCTGCCAAAACCGGCAGGTCCGACGATTGCCGCTCAGGCAAGAGACTGACTAGACCCACCAGGGAAGAGACGAAGAGCACCCGATGACAAAACTGACTTTTGGCGCACTGACGATCCTCACCGTGATTGCCACCGCACCCGCCGCGATGGCGCAGGATGTCGCGGCCGGCAAGACATCGTTCAACAAATGCCTGGCCTGCCACGCAATCGGCGAAGGCGCCAAGAACAAGGTCGGCCCCGAGCTCAACGGCCTCAACGGCCGCAAGTCGGGCACCGCTCCGGACTACAACTACTCGGATGCGAACAAGAATTCCGGCATCACCTGGGACGAGCCGACCTTCAAGGAATACATCAAGGATCCCAAAGCCAAGATCCCCGGCACCAAGATGGCGTTCGCCGGCATCAAGAACGAGACCGAGATCAACAATCTCTGGGCCTATGTCTCGCAGTTCGACAAGGACGGGAAGATCAAGCAGTAGGTGCGGAAAAGGCGGCCGCTAGAGCTTCGATTCTGATTGAATCAGAACCGAAGCTCTAGCTTCTTGACGCGTTTCCTTCACGCGAACCGGTATCCACTTCGCTCGAAAAGGCTTTAATCGGCGGCCGCCTGCGCCGAGACGATTTTCCCGATCATCGTCTCGATCTCCGCCTTCACGACATCCGGTACGGCGTTCTGCACCATGTGGCCGAGATCGGGCAGCACGATCAGCTTCGCATTCGGCACGATCGCGGCAAAGGGGCGTGCGTGGATGCCGGTCGATACGGTCTTGTCGGGCTCGCCGGCGATGATCGTGACCGGCGCCGATATCTCGCCATAACGCGCGACTTGCGCAGCAACCGCTTCCTTCAGCGTCACCAGATCATAGGCATTGGCGATGAACTCGCGCGGACGCAGCAGCAGCGGCGTCGCGGAGTCCTTGACGAAGCCGTCCGGCATGACTTGCGGCAGGAAGACGTTGCGCGCACCGGATTCAGTAAGAGCATAGCCGAGCGGCAGCGTGATCGTGTAGGCGAGCAGCGAACCGATCACAGGCGTTGCGATGATCTCGTTGTAGCGGCCGACGCCGCCGCGCCAGGGATGAGTGACGGGCGCGAGCATCACGAGGCCAGCGACGCGGTGCGGGTGATCGACCGCGATCCGCGCGCCCAGGGCGCCGCTCCAGGAATGCACCACGAAGACCGCGCGGTCGATCCCGAGCTTCTGAAGCGCATCATCGATCATCCGCGCCTGGATCTGCGGCGTCGAATCCTGCCGCCGCACGCGCGTGCTCCAGCCATGGCCGGGACGGTCGATCAGAATGACGCGATGATCGCTGGCGAGGAGATCACCGAGCGGCCGCCGCATTGCTTCGAGATTGGAGCTTGCGCCGTGCAGCATCACGATCGGCAGGCCAGCATTGCGCGGGCCGAGATCGACGACGTGAAGCACCGCGCCGTCGACCTCGATCATCCGGCCCTGCGGCGGAAAGGCGCGCTGCACGACAAGGATTCCGGCCTGCGTGGCCAGCGCCAGCAGAACCAGCGCCGTCACGACTGACATCACGATCATTGAGCGAATCCGGGCGGTCCTGGGCACAAGGCAGTTACGGGTCTTGGCACACGGCAGTTTCGCTCAGTCGGCTTCAGGGCTTCCACCGGAAACAGCGGGGCTGTGGATATGTGCACAATTAGGGAACGTAAAAACCCAACGGAATCAACAATATTCCTTGGCGTCACGCAAGCCTCGGACCAGCTTCATGCAGTCGTCATCGCGGCTTCCATATAATCGCCATGGTCGGTTCGGCCATCTAGGCGCGGGTGGGCGCCGATCCTCCTCGCAGCCTCGGGGATGCGGGAAAGACCGGCAGGATTTTTTCCTGGTTTGAACCGGAGGATTTTCGATGAGCTTCAGATCGAACGACACTGCGATCGACGAGATCGTCGCGAGCTGCAGCGGCGACCTGCGCGGTGCCGTGCGGGCGCTGCTCCTGATCAACGAGCATCTCGAAGCGGAGCTTGCAAAGGCTTACGCCGCGGTCGCCGATCGCGGTCTCACCGAGCGCGGCGGCAGCGTCCTGCACTAGGTGCAAGCGACTTAGTTCGACCCGTCCTCGTCCTTCTCCTCGTCGGGCGTTGCCGCGGGACAGGCGCGGATCGTCGAACGGGCGAGCTTGGCGTCGGCCTTGGATTTGTAGGGGCCGTCACCGAACCAGATATCGCCGATGATCACGGGATTGCTGGTCACGATATCGCATTTGCCGGTGGCGCGGTTGCCGACCACCCAGAACAATCCATCGGCGAGGCTCACCGTCCCGGACGCGAGCAGCAAGCTACCTGCAAAGATCAAACGCTTCATGGCTTTTGCTCCTGCCATGCAGGTAGGCCTGCGGCAGCCCGGGCAATAGCCCTCGCGACGCGACGCCTGCGATCGTGGTTAATTCGCGCCGGCCGCGATCGCTCAAGAAATGATCGAGTTATAGGCTAGATGTCGCGGCCTTCGACCTTCTCGGTCAGCGCCTTGACCTGGTCGGGGATCTTCTCGAGGTGCGGATTGACGGCGAGCGCCTTGCGGTAGGCTTCCAGCGCGCGCTTCTCGTTGCCGACCTCCTGCATGATCATGCCGAGCCCTGCGAGCGCACCGAAATGGCGCGGCTCCCGGATCAGCACTTGCTGGATGTCGGCGAGTGAGCGGCCATAATCGTTCTGCATGTAATAGAGCGTGGCGCGCCGGTTCCAGGCCTCGATATAGTCGGGCCTGAGCTTGATGATCGAATCCAGCAGCTTGATTGCGACATCGATCTTCTGCGCCTCGACCGCGGTCTTGGCGCGCGACATCAACAGTGCCGCGGTGTCGCTCGGGGTCTGGAGCCAGATCGCCCAGATCCGCGCCTCGACATGCTTGGCGCTGGTCTCGTCGGGCGCTGCCTTCAGCGCGCCGAACAGGAAATCGAGATTCTTGGTGCGGTCGACCTTGGGCAGCTTGGCCGGCGCTTCCGGCAGCTTCTTCTGCTGGCCCGGCGGAGGCGGCGGCTCAATCTGCTGCGCCAGCACCGGGGCGAAGCCGGCGGTCCCCAGGACGAGAGCCAGACACAGGGTGGGCGCGCAGAGGAATCTCAGTGCCATGGGCAAAGTCTAAACGCGCAAAGCCGCCCTTGCAAAGCAGGGCGGCGTCAAACTCGTGTGAGACCGTGGTGTTGCGGAGCGCGAAGGCCTCCGGCAGGGCGAGATCAGCCCTGGCGCGCCTTGAAGCGACGCTGCACCTTGTTGATCACATAGACCCGGCCCTTGCGGCGGACCAGGCGGTTGGCGCGATGGCGACCGCGCAACGATTTCAGCGAGTTACGGACCTTCATGGCAGAATCCTGAACGTTCGAAAGGCCGTGTTCGGCACTACCGTTTCGGCACGCGCGAATGTGGCAAAATGAGATTTTTCCCGCTGGCGGATGACCGCCCGGGACGGGGCGGTTCTTAAGGCATCGCGGGAGGTGATGTCAATGTTAACTGCCCGGTTCCGAACCAGCAAAATTCGCGAAAACAACCCCAATGCACAGTAGAAATGGCCGGATCGGCCCGATCTGCCAAGCCGAGAACCTACGGCAGCGCCTTGCCAATTTCGTTATATGATATAATCAATTTGGCAACCCGTCGGGAGGAAACCAATGCCGAAACTGAAGCTGCCCAATATCGACGATGTCGTTGCCATCGACATCCACACCCATGCCGAAGAGCCCTGCGGCTGCCATGCCGACGACGGCTATGACGATTTCCAGGCGCAGATGGCGGAGTATTTCAAGTCACCCAACAAGCATCCGCCAACGGTGCCGGAGACCGCGGCGTACTACCGCTCCAAGAACATCGCCGCCGTGATCTTCCCGGTCGACGCCGAGCGCGAGACCGGCTTCCGCCGCTATAACAATTACGAGATGCTGGAGGTCGCCTCCGACCATCTCGACGTCCTCATCCCTTTCGTCTCGATCGATCCGCACAAGGGCAAGCTGGGCGCCCGCGAGGCGCGCAAGCTGATCGAGGAATACGGAGTGCGCGGCTTCAAATTCCACCCGACCATGCAGGGCTTCTACGCCAACGACCGCATGGCCTACCCGCTCTATGAAGAGATCAACAATGGCGGCGCGATCGCGCTGTTCCACACCGGCCAGACCGGTGTCGGCTCCGGCATGCCCGGCGGAATGGGGATGCGGCTGAAATATTCCAACCCGATGTACACGGACGACGTCGCGGCCGATTTCCCCGACCTCAAGATCATCCTCGCCCACCCCTCCTTCCCCTGGCAGGAGGAGGCGCTGTCGGTCGCGACCCACAAGCCGAACGTCTATATCGACCTCTCCGGCTGGTCGCCGAAGTATTTTCCGCCGATCCTGGTGCGCTACATCAACTCGATTCTTCAGGACAAGATGCTGTTCGGCTCGGATTGGCCGGTGATCACGCCGGACCGCTGGCTGTCGGATTTTGCCAAGATCGACATCCGCGACGAGATCCGGCCGAAGGTGCTCAAGGCCAACGCGCGCAAGCTGTTGGGAATCTAGGCGCTCACCCATCGCCCGTAGCGCATCGAGGGCTTCGATCCCAGTGACCGAAGCCCTCACGCTCGGACGCTCGAGGCCTCAGCCGGGTCTTCGCCGAGCGGGAGGCTCGGAATATAGAACGACGATAGCTGGCCGTTCCGATATAGTCCCTGCGCCTGCAACGATCCAAGGGAGGGGTCAATGAGCATCAAAGCCGTCGTCTTCGACGCCTACGGCACGCTCTACGACATCCAGTCGGTCGCAGAGATCACTGAGGATGCGTTTCCGGGCTATGGCGAGATCATCACGCAGGTCTGGCGTATCAAGCAGCTCGAATACACCTGGTTGCGCTCGCTGATGCGGCGCTACGAACATTTTGCCACTGTCACGCGCCACTCGCTTGCCTATACGCTGCGCGTGCTTGGGATCGCTTACGAGAACGACGCATTCGAGCGCGTGATCGAGAAGTATCTGCACCTCGATCTTTATCCGGATGCGACCGCAGCGCTTGCAGCCCTGAGACCGCGAAAGCTTGCCATCCTCTCCAACGGCAGTCCGGACATGCTCAATGCGCTCGTGCGCAATTCCGGCCTCGACGCCCTGCTCGATGCCACCATCAGCGTCGACGCGAAGAAAATCTTCAAACCGAGCCCGGACGTCTATGAGCTGATCGGCGAGGTGCTCGGCACCAAGCCGAACGAGGTTCTGTTCGTCTCCTCCAATCCCTGGGACGCCGCCGGCGCGAAATCGTTCGGATTGAAGGTCGCCTGGATCGGACGGGTGACGCCCGAAGCCATGGCGCTGGCTTGCGTCGAGAACGAACTCGTGGCACCGCTGACGATGTTCAAGGCGATCCGCACCCAGATGGACGAGCTCGGCTTCGCGCCGGATCACCGCATCCGCGCGCTCTCCGAGCTGCCAGGAATCGCTTAGGGATCACCGCCCGCCCATGTGCTTGGAATGAGCTGTTTGGAATGAGCCTTCAATCCGTTCGCGATTTCTTCGCCGAGAAAGCCCCCGACATTACCGTCATCGAATCCCCGATCAGCTCTGCCACGGTGACGCTGGCGGCGGAAGCCTATGGCGTCGAGCCGGGGCGCATCGCCAAGACGCTCTCGTTGCGCATCGGCGAACGCGTGATCCTGATCGTCGCTGCCGGCACATCGCGCATGGACAACAAGAAGGTGAAGGCGCAGTTCGGGGGCAAGCCGAAAATGCTGGGACTGGAGGAGGTCGCCGAGATCACCGGCCACGAGGTCGGCGGCGTCTGTCCGTTCGGACTGAAGGCGCCGCTGCCGATCTATTGCGACGTCTCGCTGAAAGCGTTCGACGTGGTGGTGCCGGCCGCAGGCTCGACCCACAGCGCCGTGCGCATCACCCCGGAGCGGATGGCTGAGCTCGTCGCGGCCGAATGGGTCGATGTCTGCGAACACCGATCCTAAGCGAGGCTAATCATCCTCGTCATAATAGGGCCGCGGTGGCGGGGGCGGGGCTGTGTTGTAGCGCGGCGGGGGCGCGGCGCGGTTGCGCGGCACCGGCTGCTGCGGCTGGGCCTGGTTGTTCGATTGGAACACCGCACGGCAGCCGCTCGAGAGCTGCGGCGTGTTCTGCTGCAAGCAGGCCACGATACGGTTCACGTCGGGAATCTGATCGCTGCACAGACGCCACACATCGGGCGTGCAGGCCATCTGTTGTTCCATCGTGCCGCGATATTCCTGGGCGAATGCTGCGTTCTGCGCGACGATGCCGCCGATCGCGAGCGCCACACCCAGCGCAATCCGCTCTGTTCGCATGTCCCGATCCTTCCCGAATCCCATCAAAACCTCCTCAATCAATGAGGCGGGGGAAGGTTCTGGACCAACAACAAAATGTGAAAGAACGCCTGGAACCTACTCCACCTTGCCGATCTTCTTCACCGCCGCGATCAGCCGCGCGCTGTCGGCCGCGACGAATTGCGCGAAGGCCGGCGCATCCTGATAGGCCACGAGACTGCCCGAGGCCTCGAACGATTTGAGCACGTCCGGACTGGTCATGACCTGCGCCATCGCCTCGCGCAGACGGGTCGCGATCGGGGCCGGCAGCGCGCTTTGCGCGAACAGGCCGGCCCAGATGTACATCTCGACATCCCTGTAGCCGAGCTCCTGGAAGGTCGGCACGTCGGGGAAGCTCGCGATGCGCTGCGCGCCGCAATTGCCGAGCACGCGCAGCTTGCCGCCGTCGACCTGCGGCTTCAGCGTTCCGGGTGCGGCGGCGATCGCCTGCACGGTACCACCCAGGATCGCCGTCAGTGCCGGACCTGCCCCGCGGAACGGCACGTGCAGCAGCTTGATGCCGGCGCTGCTTGCGAACATCTCCATCGCCACGTGCAGCGTGCCGTAGGGCCCGGACGAGCCATAGGTGATCTGGCCTGGCCGCTTCTTCGCGTCCTCCACGAAATCCTGCGCCGTCTTCCACGGCGCCGAGGCCGGCACCGCGAGCAGCGTGGGATCGGCGAGCACGCGCGCGATCGGCATGAACTGCGAGACCTCGTAGGCAACGGGACGCTCGAACAGCCGATCGGCCTCGGGGAGCACCGCGAGCGAGGACAGCGTCATCAGCAGCGTGTAGCCATCGGGCTCGGCGCGCGCCGCAGCGGCATTGCCGACCGATCCGCCGCCACCGCCGGCTCTGTTGTCGACGATCACGGGCTTGCCGAGGACCCGCTCCAGCGCCTGTGCCACCGGACGCGCGGCGAGATCGGCCTGTCCGCCCGCCGGAAACGGCACGATCATGGTGATGTTGCGGGCGGGATAGGTTTGAGCGAAGGCTTTGTCAGGTAACGCAGCGCGCAACAACGGCAGTGTAGCAGCGGCGCGAAGGACGTCGCGTCGATCCATGGCAGGTCCCTCCCCTCATTTTCTTTGTTTCGCCAGCCAGCCTAACGTCGCGATCGGCAAGAACAAGATGTTTACGAAGCATTAGCCATGTTCGACCGAGCCCGGAACGCATGCCTGAGCCCTCCGTTGCCCTTCCAGGAGTGTGCCATGGGAAAACTCGCGGCCATCGACATCGCCTTGGACGAGATGCTGGTGAATCTCGCCGCGATCGTCTTGCGACTTTCAACGCCCGAAATGACGCGAACGCCGGAAGCGCGGCGCGCACTGGCGCAATCCGTCCATCAATATGCGGTTTGCGCGAGACGCTCGACCGACCCGCGTGTTCACGAGCTGAAGTCGCAGCTGGAAGACACGCTGAAGCCAAGCTTGCGCATTGTCGCGATCGACGGCGTGAAGGTGTCGTAGTCGAATACCGTCATTGCGAGGAGCTCTTGCGACGAAGCAATCCAGAATCTCTCCGCGGAGACACTCTGGATTGCTTCGCTGCGCTCGCAATGACGAAGTTGTTGAAGCCGGTCGCTACGAAGTCGTTGCTTTCCCACGTGGCCGCCGCTTGCACGTGCCCGGCAGCTTCGCGGCCAGGAAATCGCCGAGCGCCTCTACGCGCGCGGGGCGCGGGCCGCCGGGCGGCGTCACCAGGTGCACGGCGCCTTCGGCCTGCTTCCAATCCTTCAGGATCACCTCGACCTGGCCTGAGGAGATCGCCTCACCGACGATGAACTCGGGAAGCTCGGCGATGCCGAGGCCTGCGATCAGCGCCGGCATCACCGCCTCACCATTGTTGACGCGGAGCTGGCCGCCCGGGCGCACGCTGGCCTGCTCGCCGGCCGAATTGGTGTAGTGCCAGACGTTGGGCGTGGAGAGATAGGCGTAGCTGAAGCATTTGTGCTCGGCCAGATGCATCGGATGCGTCGGCCGGCCGTGCTGTTTGAGATAGGACGGCGCGGCCACGGTATAGCGCGGCATGGTGAAGAGCTGCCGTGCGATCAGCGAGGAATCCGGCAGCCGCGCGATCCGCACCGCCATGTCAAATCCTTCTCCGATCAGGTCGACGGTCGCATCGCTCAGATGCAGGTCGACCGAGACTTCCGGGTAGGCCTGAAAGAATTCCGGCAGCAGCGGCGCGACCGCCTTGATGCCGAACGTCATGGGCACGGCGAGCCGGACCAGACCGCGCGGTGCCACCGATTGCGCCAGCGCTTCGTTCTCCGCCGCTTCGCCATCGGCCAGCAGGCGCGTCGCGCGTTCGGCGAGCTTGTGGCCGGCATCGGTCAATGCGAGCCGGCGCGAGGTACGGTTGAACAGGCGGGCGCCGAGCCGCTCCTCCAGCCGCGTGACCGCCTTGGAGACCGTCGCCTTGGACATCGCGAGCTCGCTTGCGGCCCCCGCAAACGACCGTAATTCCACAACTTTTGCGAAAACCGCGAGCGCCTCGAAATCGGGGAGTTTTGCCATGGCAGCCAATCCCAATTGGGTAGTTTTAGAAACAATGGATTTCAACAGTTTCTATTTCTATACCACAGGCGGAGGCTTATCCAGGGGTCATCAGACATTCAGGGACTGGAGAAACCCAATGACCAAGAAGCTCTCAGGCAAGGTTGCCCTCGTCACCGGCGGCTCGCGCGGCATCGGCGCGGCTTCGGCCCGCGCACTCGCCGATGAAGGTGCTGATGTCGCCATCAGCTATGTCGCTTCGCCCGACAAGGCGGAGGCCGTCGTCGCCGAGCTGAAGGCCCATGGCGTCAAGGCCCGCGCCTACAAGGCCGATCAGGCCTCGGCCAAGGAGGTCGATCAACTGGTCAGGAGCGTCGCCAGTGATTTCGGCCGGCTAGATATCCTCGTCAACAACGCCGGCGTCGCCGTCGGCGGGTTGATCGACGATGCCGCGACCGACACCGCCGCGCTCGCCCGCCAGGAAGACATCAACGTGCACGGCGTGATCGCCGCGATCCGCTCGGCCTCGAAGCTGATGGGCGAAGGCGGCCGCATCGTCACGATCGGTTCCGGTATTGCCACACGCGCCTCGTTCCCTGGCCTCGCCGATTACGCTGCGACCAAGGCTGCGATCGTCGGTTACTCCAAGGGCGCTTCGCGCGACCTCGGACCGCGCGGCATCACGGTCAACGTGCTGCAGCCGGGCTCAATCAACACGGACATGAACCCCGACGACGATCGTGAATTCGCCGACGCGCAGCGCAAGCAGCACGCACTGCAACGCTTCGGGACCGCGGAAGAAATCGCCGCCGGCGTCGTCTTCCTCGCAAGCCCCGAGGCCTCCTTCGTCACCGGCACCGTGCTCAATGTCGACGGCGGGTTCGGCGCCTGATCCGAACCGCCACCCGTTCAAATCAAGGATTACGCAGATGATCGAACTCAGACCTTTCGCAAAGCTCGGCGGTGCCGATCACGGCTGGCTCAAGGCCAAGCATCATTTCTCCTTCGCCAGCCATTATGACCCGAACAACATGGGGCACGGTGCGCTGCGGGTGTGGAACGACGACGAGATCGCGCCGAACACCGGCTTTCCCGCCCATCCCCACGCCAACATGGAGATCATCACCTATGTGCGCGAGGGCGCGATCACCCATCAGGACAGCCTCGGCAACGAGGGGCGGACCGAAGCGGGCGACGTGCAGGTGATGAGCGCCGGCAGCGGAATCCGCCACTCCGAGTACAATCTCGAGCCGACCAGGACGCGGATCTTCCAGATCTGGATCGAGCCGACGGCGCGCGGCGGTCAGCCGACCTGGGGCTCGAAACCGTTCCCCAAGGCGGACCGCTCCGGCAAGCTCGTCACCATCGCGAGCGGCTTCGAAGACGATGCGGACGCGCTGCCGATCCGCGCCGATGCGCGGGTGCTCGCCACCACGCTGAAGGCCGGCGAGAGCGCGGAATACGCGCCGCAGAAGTCACGGCACCTCTATCTCGTGCCCGCGGCAGGTTCAGTCGAGATCAACGGCGTGCGCGTCAACGCCCGCGACGGCGCCGCGATCCGCGACGAGGACAACTTGAAAATCACCGCTCTGGAAGATTCGGAGCTCGTGCTCGTCGACGCGGCGTAAACGCCGACCCCACACAGCAACTCGTCATGCCGGGCCTACGCCACGCCGAAGAGGCTTCGGCCGGGGCAAGCCCGGAAACGAACAAACAACTCACCTCGTCATCCAACGGAGACCACCCATGACCAAAGTTCTCGTCCTCTATTATTCCGCCTACGGCCACATCGAAGCGATGGCGAATGCCGTTGCGGAAGGCGCGCGCGAAGCCGGCGCTACTGTCGACATCAAGCGCGTTCCGGAGCTGGTGCCGGCAGAGGTCGCAAAAGCCTCCCATTACAAGCTCGATCAGGCTGCGCCCATCGCCAAGATCGAAGACCTCACCAATTACGACGCGATCATCGTCGGCACCGGCACCCGCTTTGGCCGCATCGCCTCGCAGATGGCCAACTTCCTCGACCAGGCGGGCGGGCTCTGGGCCAAGGGCGCGCTGCACGGCAAGGTCGGCGGCGCGTTCACCTCAAGCGCGACCCAGCACGGTGGGCAGGAGACGACGCTGTTCTCGATCATCACCAACCTGCTGCATTTCGGCATGGTCGTCGTCGGCATGAACTACGGCTTCGCCGGCCAGATGAAGCTCGACGAGGTCACCGGCGGCGCGCCCTATGGCGCCACCACGATCACCGGCGGCGACGGCAGCCGTCAGCCCAGCGCCAACGAGCTCGCCGGCGCACGCTATCAAGGGCGCCAGATCGCGGAGACCGCGAAAAAGCTGCATGGCTGATGCGATCGCGGGCGGCATTCTCGTTCGAGAATGCCGCTTCAGCGTGTCCCCTTGCCCATCGCCCGCGCCGCAAAGGCGGCGAGCCTGGGGTGGCGGCGCAGGCCCTGCGCGGCATGGTCACGCCATGCATAGGGCAAGCCGCGCCAGGACAGCACGACGCTGACATCGGTCAGCGGGACCTTCTGAGCGCCGAAGCGGCGCTTGTAGTCCTGGTTGCCGATGCTGAGATCGAAACGGCGCACGCCCCGTGCATGCAGCGCCGCCATGGTACGCTCGGTGACGAGCAGCCCCGGCGAGCAGCTCGACCATGATTCGCCGGCGTGACTGATGCGCAGCAGGTAGTA
This sequence comes from Bradyrhizobium zhanjiangense, assembly GCF_004114935.1. Lineage (NCBI taxonomy): Bacteria > Pseudomonadati > Pseudomonadota > Alphaproteobacteria > Hyphomicrobiales > Nitrobacteraceae > Bradyrhizobium > Bradyrhizobium zhanjiangense. Next base: position 1,544,293 of record NZ_CP022221.1, on the reverse strand, counting down.
AGTCGCGCCTTGCCTGACGCCGAGCGAGGTGGCGATGACGCCGTCGTCGCAGACCAGTGCCGAGACGACGGCGTAGCCTTCTGCGACGCCTTGGCGGGCGACCTCGCGGTAGAATCGCGCATGGGTCTCGTCGTTAAGCACAAATGGCGAGCCGAGCTTTCGCATGCGCGCCTGCTGCTGCACATCCATCACGTCCAGCAGTTCATGCGCGCGGGCGACGTCCGTGGCGATTTCGAACCGCGCGCCGGCATGACGGCTGAAGACGCGCCAACAGCGCGGCAGCTGCATGCGCTTGATCGAGGCCTGGTAATCTTCATAGTTCTCGCCCATCAGCACGAGATTGCCGTTGAGCGAGGAGGATCCGATCCGGCCGAGCGACACCAGCGGGTTCGGCTTGCCTCCGATGTGGGCCGGCATCTTCCTCAGGCGCAGCAGATCGAAGCCGTCGGGCAAGGCGCGCAGCGCGTCGATCAACGCCTTGCCGATGCCTTCTGTCGCATCCGCATCAAGCGACAGGATCGGCGCGTTGTTGTCGGAGACGCCGAGATCGGCGAATTCGACCACGCGGATGCCGCGCCTGACATGGCTGATCATCGGCACAAGTGCGATGTCCTTGCCGGTCGCGACATCGGAAATCACGGCGATCAGCGGTGCGAGGTCGTGAAACGCCTCATACCAGGCGCCGAGCCAGTAGCCGTGCTGGAACGCGGTGCGATGGCCTGCGCTCACGCGCAATGCTGCCCGCCGCCAGTCACGCATGAAATCGACCACGATTCCCGACGTGCTGGACACCCGACCTGCTGATTGCTCGACGCTGAGGAACGTCATCCGCGGGACATACGGTTACTGAGTCTTTCCAGATAGATTATGTTTCGTCGCAACCACAAGTAACCTCGCTGCTTATCGTTAAGCGATGTCGCCCGAGCCGCTCCGCTGCGACAAGGCGTCAGTGCTCAGGTCCCACCTGCCCGACGCACTGGAACCTGGCCAGGAAGTGCAGGCCGGCCACCGCGAGGACGAACATGAACCAGATCGGGCTCTGTCGTTCGAGCAGGAAGGTCTCGGTGACTCCGTAATACAGACCGAACAGCCATACGGTGAGGAACAGCTTTGCCAGCGCGCTACTACGGTTGTGCGCCTGGGCCGACTGGAAATTGCCGAGCGGCGCGAGCACGAAGACGAGGATCACGAGCAGCAGCCCCGGCAGGCCGATGGTGACCGCGAGATCGAGATAGCTGTTGTGGCTGTGTGCCGCAGTCGTCGCCCATTCGGCGCCTTGGGCGGTCTGCCGCTCGGTCACGTCGTCCCAGAAGACCGCATAGCCGTGGCCGATGATCGGCTTCTCGGCGACGGCTGCGAGCGCGAATTCCCAGATCGCGGAGCGGCCTGTGAAGGTGGGATCGAGCGGAAGCAGCCGCGTCATGGCGCCGAGCGCCGGACTCAAGACGCTGCCGACCGTCAGGAGGTTCATCACGATCAGCGGCACGAAGCAGATGATCCGCTTCAGCCACAGGCTCCGCGTGACGTAGACCAGCGACGCCAGCGCATAGATCGCGAGGCACAGCACCGAGGATGTCTTGCCGCCGGTGAAGATCAGGAAGATGCCCGCCAGCGCGGCGATCGCCGGGCCCATCACGAACGAGCCGACCGCGCAAAGGTAGATGCCGACATAGACCAGGATGGTCATCACGGGCGAGGCGACGTTCTTGTGACCGAAGCTGCCGCGCCAGTCGCCGGCAAGCTGCGGCTCGGTGATGTCGAGCGCGGTGTGGATCGAATATTGCGGCGCGAGGAAGACGCCGAGATAGCACAGTGCGAGCAGCGCGAGCGCGGCACCGCCGAGGCACAGGTTGAAGCTGCGCTGCGTCGGCGGCAATAGCGGCAGGAGCACGGCGAGCGACGTCACGCTCGCCGCGAGCACGAAGCGCTGGAGCGAAACGCCGCGGCTCTCGGAGAAGGCGATGTTGATCAAAAGCCAACCGACGAGACAGAGATGCAGCGGGGTCACAAGGGTCTTCAGCGAGAGACCGTCGGTGGCGGCGGCGAGCAGCACCGCGACCGCAGCCAAGAGGCCGAAGGAGACATAGGTCAGCGCCATTCGTCCGCCGACGGCAGTGGCGGCATCGGGGTTGCGCAGGTCCGGGAAGGGATCGAGCGTGACCAGCACCAGCAGCAGCGCCGTGACGGCGACGAGGCAGCGCGCCGCCTGCACGGCGTTCAGCCCCGCGAGCCCATCGCGCAGGACGTGGCCGAACGATCGGCGCTCGACGTCAGTCATCTCAGCGGCGCTGCGATCCAAGCTGCGATTCATGGCTCAAGGCAGGTGACGAAGCCGAAGGAAGGTCAAAGCGACATTCAAGGGAAGCTGAAGACCTTAACCAATCCCCGTTAACCGCCCGTCAACCAGCATGCAGGCGATGGCAGGCATCTTCTGCAACGGGCAGCCCTGTCGCACTCCTTGCGAATTGCCACAAGCTCAATGCCGGCGGCTTAACGCTAATCCACGAAACTGGCACCACCCAGGCCTTCCGCGCAATGATTTGACCGTAATGCGGGTATCATCCGCATTGGCCGAGGTTGCGATCGTTGGCGTTGCCAGCTCAGCGGATGCGCCTGGTTAACGGATCATTAAAGACGAGCCGCAGCTTGATCACCGCCGACGACGTTCTCGAATTGCCGGCTGCCTCACGCGTGATGCCGGCGGCGCGCCCGCCGCTGCCCGTGCACCCGGGCGCGTCGGTCTCCGTCGTGATTCCCGCCAAAAATGCCGCGGCCTATGTCCGTGAAACCATCGCGAGCGCGCTCGCGCAAGGCGATGTCACCGAAGTGATTGTCGTGGACGACGGCTCGATCGACGGCACCATGGCGATCGTCCGCGCCATGCGTGATCCACGGCTGCGTCTGATACACAACGACTCCGCCGGCGTGTCGGCGGCGCGCAATCTCGGCGCGCGGCAGGCGATCGGGGATTGGCTGCTCTTCCTCGATGCCGACGACCGCTTGCGTCCCGATGCAGTGGCGGCACTGCTGGCGGCAGCGCGCGGCGCTCCGCGCGCAGTTCTCGTCTATGGCGACTACAACACGATCGATAGCGAGGGACGTCAAATCGGCCGGCGCGATCTGCTGAAGGCACGCCGCAAGCCGTCCGGCGATGTGCTGACGCGGCTCGCGGCCGGCAACTTCATCGTCAATGGCGGCATCGTGCTCACCCGTGCGGAGGCCTTCCGCGCCATCGGCGGCTTCGACGTCTCCCTCAGATATTGCGAGGATTGGCATTGCTGGTGCCGCCTTGCCGCGATCGGCGAGTTCGAGTTCGCACCAAAGCTCCTGCTCGACTATCGCCTGCACACGGCCAACACGATGAACGCGGCGGTGCGGACGCCGCAGGACTTCCTTCCGGCGGTCGCGCGCGTCTTCGACGACGGGCTGATCCTGGCGCGACTGCCCGAAGGCGCGGCCGGCGCGCTGCGGCGGGCCGCCGAGATTCATCTCGTCACCTATTCGGCGATGCAGGCGGTGCGCTTCGGCAGATATCGCGAAGCCTTCGCCTATCTTGGGATGGTCGGCCAGCGGTCGCTCAAATCGCTGCCGCGCTCCGCGCTCCGGGTCGCCCTCGCCCGTTTCGGCATCTAACCCGCGACTAGGGCGTCAGGACACGATCTTCGAGGCTTCATAGGGCTTCGGCTCGATGCCGAAAGCTGCGAGCACGGAGCCGAGCGCGACCATCACGGGATGCATCGCGACAACGGTCTTCGACGACGTCAGCAGACTGGCCGCGCGCACCAGCGACAACGGCAACCGCCCGACCATCTGCGCAAACACCAGCATCCGGGCCGCCGCGCTCCGCGCCGCCTTGGACTGCACACGATAATTGATCGCGCCGATGCGCAGGCCTCGTTTTGCGATCCAACCGAGACTGGTGCGGCTCTGCGGCACGGTCTCGGTGATGACTGCCTCCGCGGTCCAGTGGAATGTCATGCCGGCATCGCGACACCGCACGAAGAAATCGCAGTCGCCGCCGCCGAGGAAATTGAAACGCAGATCGAAGGCCGGTCGCTCGAACCGCTCGAACACCGCGCGCGTGATCAGACAATTGCCGCAGCCATAGATCAGCGGCACCGCGCCGCTGTAATCATAGGCAGGACAGAAGGCGGGATGACGCGACAGCCAGGGCTGGCTGTCGTCGTCGAAGACCGGCACCACCGGCCCGCCGACCACGTCGGCGCCGGTCGCCTCCGCGGTACGAACCATCAGCTCGAGCCAATCGGGCGAGGCGATCTCGTCGTCGTCGATCATCAGGAAGCGGGTCGCGGCGGGAAACAGCGCCTGCGCCGTCTCGAACGCGGCGTTGATCGCCTGGCAATTACCCTGCCGCTTCTCGACGAGGCAGATGCCCTGAAGCCTGCCGCCGGCGAGATACTCCGCGGCGACCGGCGCGCTCTCGCGCCGCGCAGCATCGTTCTCGACCATGACGACGGCAAAGGAGCGGGGGGTACGCTGGCTCACCAGCGAGTCCAGCGTCAACCGCAGATGTTGCGGGCGGCGGAAGCAGGGAATGCAGACGACGATGCCGACCGACAGGTCGATGACGCGGGAGCTCGCCACGATCTCCCGGTTGGGATCGCGCACGACGTCCGGAATGCGCGTGGCGGACAGGTCTGTCGGGATCAATGTCATGACGTCCTAGATGTCCGAGATATATTGAAAAAGCCCTGCTTCGATCGCGCGGATCGGCCCCGTCCCGCGACGGCACATCGCCGCGGCACAGATGCGTCCCAAAATGAACGACGGCCGCAGGACGCATGCCGGCGACCTCCAACCATCTCGGCACAACACCATGCACTTAACCGCCTTCGCGTGTTTCTGCTGCGAAACGTCGCACGCGTGATAGTGCAATTCGCGGTCCACTGCACCGACAACGCCGCAACATGAACAATGCCGTAGTTAACGCCCATGCGCATTAACCCGACCGTAAGCACTGCGACCAGTGAGGTGGCGCGGCATCAGTTTTGCTCTTCGGGCGAGCGAGTTTTTTCCTGTAAATTTGAATAGAACAAGCGCAGTCAGAAATTCATGAACAAGCCAGCCACGATCGATTTCGCGACAGCCACGGCAATCAATGTCTCCGCGGCCACTCCACCCACCCAGGCGCTGCACGATCTGATCCCTGGCGAAGCCCGCGACAGCCTGCTCGCTGTTCATGACATGCTGCGCCGCGAACTGCCGCAGGGCCGGCTCGCCATCTATGAAGCTGGCGGCGGCTCGTGCAGCGTTCTGCCGCCGGAATTGCCGAGCCGCAGCCACGTCACCGTCGTCGACATCGACGAGGATCAGGTCCGCAACAATACCTACGCGGACGAGGCGATCCTCGGTGACGTCCAGACCTACCGTTTCGGGCGGGAGAGCTTCGATCTCGTGATCTGCTACAACGTGATCGAACACCTTCCCGACGTCGAATCCGCACTGTTGAATTTCCGCGACGCGCTCAGGCGCGGCGGAATGATCCTGATCGGCGCGCCCAATCCGCGCTCGCTGTCGGGCGTGGTCACCAAATATTCGCCGCACTGGTTTCACGTCTGGTTCTACCGGAACATCCGCGGCATCAAGGATGCCGGCCTGCCCGGCGAGCCGCCGTTCCCGACATTCTTCCATCCGCTGGTGACACTGCCGAGGCTCGAAGCATTCGCGGCCGCCAACGGTCTCGAGATGATCTATCGTCGCGAAGTCGAGAGCCCGCGCTATCCCGAGATGCGGCGGCGCAAGCCGCTGTTTGCGGCCCTGGTCGACGCCGGCGCCGCGGTGCTGAACGCGGTGCTGCCGCGCGGCACCGACGTCCGTCGCGGCGACTATCACGTCATCCTGCGGAAGAGCTGACCGCCATGCGCGCGCAGCGGATCGCACAACAAGCGAAGCTTCGCGGCCACGCTGTGCGCGGTAACGAACCGTTAATCTCTGAGGGACCTCAGCGTCGCAGCGACGCGCCGAGGAGCGGCATGCGCTTAAACGCTTTGTTTGCCATTTCGGTGAATAGTCCCTCAATGAGTATGGTTAATTTTCCCTGTTGCGTTGATTGGGCCCCCATATCCCGGGTGCGTGGCGTAAAGCGAAGAGTAACCCCTCAGCCCGCGGCAGTTGGAATGAAAGCTGGGGATCATGCTTGACTATAACCAGCCGATTGATCGGGCCAGACCGGAGGCCCCGCAACGGAAGCCTCAGGCCGGCTTCAGCGTGCTGGAGCTCGCCAATCTGCTCTGGCGGCGAAAGGTCGCGATTGCCGCGGCCGCCCTGCTCGGCGCGACGCTTGCGGTCACCATCGGCAAGAGCCTGACGCCTCGCTACACCGCCACCGCCCAGCTCTATGTCGACCCGCGCGAGCTTCAGCTCGTCGATCGCGAGCTCACGCCGCGCGCGCAGGACGTCTCCGGCATGTCCATGGTGGTGGAGAGCCAGGCGCGCCTGATCACCTCCAATAGCGTGCTGCTCCAGGTCATCGAGCAGGCCGGTCTCGACAAGGATCCGGAATTCGGCGGCGGCGAGGGCGCGAGCCTGATGTCGTCGCTGCTCGGCCTGATCGGCCTTCAGCCCCGCGCGCCCTCGGAAAAGAAGGAAGTGCAGCTCGCAGCGCTCGACGCGCTGAACAAGCACATCACGATCCGCAAGACCGAGAAGAGCTTCATCGTCGACATCGAGGTCTGGTCGACGGATCCCGCGAAAGCGGCGATGCTCGCCAACACGCTGACCAATGCCTATCTCGCGGAATCCCGCAACTCGCAGGCCTCGGCCGCTCGGCGCGCCACCAGTGATCTCTCCAGCCGGTTGAAGGAGCTGCGCGAGCGGCTGCGCAACGCCGAGACTGCGCTTGCCACCTACAAGGCCCAGAACAATTTCGTCGGCACCCAGGACACGCTGATCAGCGACCAGCAGCTCTCCGCCAGCAACCAGCGGCTGGCCGCGGCCCGCGCGGCGACAATGGATGCGCAGGCGCGGCTCGACCAGATCGAGGCGAGCCGGCGCACGGCCGCGGATGCGGGCGCGATCCCCGAGGCGCTGCAATCGCCGACGATTGCGAACCTGCGCGCGCAATATGCGGACGCCCGCAAGAAATACGCGGAGCAGGCCGGCGAGCTCGGCCCGCGCCATCCGGCGCTGCGCCAGACCGAGAAGCAGGTCGAGGATCTCAAGCGCACCATCAACGAGGAGATCGACCGCTTCGCCCAGTCCGCCAAGAACGACCTGACGCGTGCCCGCGACTTCGAAGCTTCGCTCAACCGGGCGCTGGAAGCGCAGAAGCGGCAGAGCGTCCAGCTCAGCCAGGCCGCAGTCCGCCTGCGCGAGCTCGAGCGCGAGGCCGACGCCAGCCGCGACGTCTATCAATCATTCCTCAAGCGTTCGCGCGAGACCGAGGAGCAGGAGAGCCTGAACACGTCCGCAGCCCGCGTCATCGGCGAAGCGACGGTGCCGCAGCGACGCTCGTTCCCGCCGGCGATGAGCCTGTTCGCCATGATCGGCTTCATCTTCGGCGCGGTCGCAGCGTCAAGCTGGTTCGCTGCGGCCGAGCTCCTGTTCGCCGGTGCGACCGCGCCAGCGCCGACGCCTGCCCGTCCACAGCGCACGCCTGCGCCGGATGCAACGCGAGCTCCGCAGCGCCCGCGGGCTGCAGAGGCCTCGGAGGCCTCGCCGCCCCAGCAGGTCTCGCGAGCTCCGGAAGTTGCGCAAGCTCCGCCGGAACTTGCCGCTCCTCCGTTACAGCCTTCGATGGTCGAGAAGCCCCTGATCGAAAAGCCGCTGATCGCACGCCTCCAGGAGGCCGATGTCATTCACACGCTCGGCGCCATTCTCGCCACGGGCGGCGGCATCGATCTCACCCGGCTGGGCTGGCCGACCCTGCGTCCCGGCTTCCCCCTGACCACGCTGCTCAATGCCTGGCGCGACATGCGCACTGCTGTGGCCCGGCGCGCCGACGGCAAGGCGATGCCGGTCATCGCGCTCGTCGGCACCGGCGAGACCACCGGTCGCAGCGTGACCGCGCTGAATTTCGCGCTGGCGGCCGCGCGCGACGGCGCCCGCGTGCTGATGATCGATGCCGATCATCAGGCACGCTCGCTCTCGAACAAGCTCAACCGGCGCGGCAAGAGCGAACCGAGCCGGCTCGGCTGGCTCTCGATCGGCGGCAAGGACGCCCGCGAGATCAAGACGGTCAACGGCATCTCGGTGCTGCCGGCCGCTGGGGGCGATGCCGGCAAGGCGACTGATGCCATTCGCAAAGCGATTGCACAGGCGCGCGCCGCGGGCGGCTATGATCTCGTGATCCTCGACGGCCCCGCGGTGCCGCTCTCGGCCGGCGGCCGCAAGCTGCTGGACGAAACCGACGCGCTGGTGGCGGTGCTGCCGACCAGCCTCGACATCAACGACAGCCTGGAAGAGATCTTGACCGCGCTCGGCCGCGCCGAGCGCAAGCTCGTCGGCGTCGTGCTCGACGAACTCACTCCCGCAGCCCAAACGCGCCAGCGAGGCAGACAATATGCTTGAGCGCCGCGTCAACCTCGATGGACGGGCGGCAACTGCCGAGGTGCCGCGGATCACCGTCGGCGGCCTTCGCATGGCCGCGATCGACCTGGAAGAAACCGCCGATTTCATGATCGAGGCGACCGATCCTGACAATCGCATCGGCCGTCCGCTGTTCCTGACCTCGGCCAATGGCGAGGTGCTGGCGCGCTGCTCGACGGAACCGCAGACCGAACGCCTGTTCCGCGCCGCCGACCTGATCAACGCCGACGGCCAGCCGCTGGTTGCGGCTTCGAAGCTGCAATCCTGGTTTCCGCTGCCGGAGCGCGTTGCAACCACGGACCTGTTCCACGTCGTCGCGCGCAAGGCGGAAGCGGTTGGCCGCACCTTCTACATGTTCGGCGCCAGCGAAGCCGAAAACATCGCAGCGGTCGAGAACGTCCAGAAGATGTATCCGAACCTCAAGATCGTCGGACGCAGCCACGGCTATCTGCGTGGCGAGGCGCTGCACGCGAAGGTCGAGGAAATCAACGCGCTTGCGCCGGATTATCTGTGGATCGCGCTCGGCGTGCCCAACGAGCAGGCATTCGTGGAGGAATTCACTCCGCATCTCACCAATGTTGGCGTTATCAAGACATCCGGCGGTCTGTTCAACTTTTTGTCGGGCAGCCGTTCCCGCGCGCCGCAATGGATGCAGAAGATCGGACTCGAATGGGCCTGGCGCACGTGGCTCGAACCGCGCCGCCTGCTCTGGCGCTATTTGACCACCAACCCCCGCGCGCTCTATCTTCTCTTCAGCCGCCACCGATCCCTCCGCTAAGAGAAGAGCAGAAGACGACATGACCGACCGACCGACCGTCCTCGTCACCGGGGGCGCAGGCTATATTGGCTCGCATGCGTGCCGCGCACTGACCGCCGCCGGCTATCAGCCCGTCGTTTATGACAATCTCTCGACAGGTCATCGCAGTTTCGTTACCGGCCCACTGGTGACGGGCGATCTGCTCGACGGCACGGCGCTGGCGCGCGCCTTCGCCGATTACAACATTACGGCGGTGATGCATTTTGCGGCGGCGAGCCTGGTCGGGGAGTCGATGACCGACCCGCAGAAATATTACATCAACAACGTGCAGGGCACGCTGTCGCTGTTGCAGGCCATGCGCAACGCGAACTGCCGTCGCATCGTGTTCTCCTCGACCGGCGCCGTCTACGGCAACGCCGATTCCAAGGAACTGCCGGAAGACTTTCCCTGCGCGCCGATCAACCCCTACGGCGCCTCGAAGTGGATGATCGAGCGCATGCTCGCCGATTACCGCACGGCCTATGGCTTCGGCGCATTCTGCCTGCGCTATTTCAACGCCAGCGGCGCCGACCCGGCCGGCGGCATCGGCGAATTGCGCGACAACGAAACCCATCTCATTCCGCGCGCGATGATGGCACTTCAGGGTCATGTCGAGTTCGCCGTATTCGGCGATGACTACGACACGCCCGACGGCACCGCGATCCGCGATTACATCCACGTCACCGACCTCGCCGCGGCGCATGTCGCAGCACTGAAGCTTCTGGAGCAGGGGCATGCCGGCAGCAGCTTCAATCTCGGCACCGGCTCCGGCTTCTCCGTTCGCGAGATCCTCAACGCCATCAGGCAGGAGACCGGACGCGAGGTGCCGCACACCATCAAGCCGCGCCGCGCCGGCGATCCCACCTATCTGGTCGCGGATCCCTCTGCTGCGAAGAAGGTGCTCAACTTCGTGCCCTGTCACTCCGACCTGCCGACGATCATCCGCACCGCCTGGGCCTGGCACCAGAAGGCGCATCCGTTCAGATCGCGTTAGGCAATCGCGGCACCCGCAGCTTGCCTGCCGTGCCTCGAAACGGCTAGAATGGATATTCGCTGCCGCCGTTGGCGCATCGCTGACGGCCGCACGTTTTCGCATTGCCGACGATGATGTCGGCTTGCATGGCTCGGCCCATTTGCGCGAGCTGATTTTTCCGAACGAAGGCCACGATCAAATCCGCCTGCCGGCCTATCATCGGGCGTGGATCGAGGGAGTATCGACCGCATGCATCAGGCTGCACGCCTGGAGTTCGAGCGCGTGATGGAAGAGTTCGCCCGCTGGCAGGTCGTGCCCGAGGGCGAGCGTTCCCCCGCGCCGGCTTGGTGGTGGGGGCCTGCGATGGCGGTGCTCGACGACAATGAGCCGATGGATTGCGCGTGGTGCGCCGAGCTCGGCTTGAACGAGAGGTCGAGCTTCGCCGAGGGCGCGCGCAGCATTCTCGCCCTGTTCGTCGAGCAGACGTCGCTGACTGGACCGCAGCAGTTTCCGAACAAGGCCGAGGGCGGAGAACACGCCGTCCGCGAGCTGCACCCGCAGCCGTCAGACGACAGCGCGTTTCAGCCGTAACGCTGCGGCCTCCTCGGCGACCGGATCCCGCTCCGGCTGGAGCGGTGGCGCCACGGGCAGAACCATCGGCCGCAGCAGTTCGGCCATCTGTCGCGGCGGCAGCGGCTTGGCGATCAGATAGCCCTGCATCTCGTCGCAGCCATGGGTGCGCAGGAACGCCTCCTGCTCGGCATTCTCGACGCCTTCGGCGACGACAGTCATGCCGAGCGCCTTGCCCATGCTGATGATCGCCTGCGCGATCGCCTGGTCTTCCGAGTCCTGCGGCAGGTCGCGCACGAAGGAGCGGTCGATCTTGATGGTGTCGATCGGGAAGTGCTTCATCAGCGACATCGACGAATAGCCGGTACCGAAATCGTCGATGGCAAGGCGAATCCCGCGGCTCTGGATGGCGTCGAGCACCTTGAGCGCACGCCCGACATTGCGCATCATCATGCTCTCGGTGACCTCCAGCTGGAGCAGCACCGGCGACATGCCGCTGGCGGCGAGCGCCTCGTCGACGTCCTGCAACAGATGCTCGTCGGCGAACTGGCGCGGCGACAGGTTGACCGCCATCGACAGCGGCAGCAGGCCGCGGCGCTGCCAGGCCATGGCTTGCGCGCAGGCCTCATTCAGCACCCAGCGGCCGATCGGCACGATCAACCCGGTCTCCTCCGCAAGCGGAATGAATTGCGCCGGCGAGACATTGCCGAGATCGGGATGCGTCCAGCGCAGCAGCGCTTCCACGCCGGTGATCTGGCCGGTCTCCATATCCACCTTGGGCTGGTAGTTCAGCGAAAACTGCTCGCGCTCCAGCGCCCGGCGCAGCGCGCTCTCCAGCGACAGACGTTCGATGGACTGCGTCTTCACTTCCTTGGAGAAGAAGCGATAGCTGTTCTTGCCGTCTTCCTTGGCGAGATACATCGCCATGTCGGCATTCTTGGTCAGCGTCTGCGCGTCGGAGCCGTTGGCCGGATACATCGCGATGCCGATCGAGGCCGTGGTATGGCACTCGTGGCCGGCCAGCTCCGTGGGTTCGGCAAGCGCGGCGAGCAGTCCGCTGGCGATGCGCTGGACGTCGTCCATCTCGCCGCACTGGTCGAGGATCACCACGAACTCGTCGCCGCCGAGCCGCGCCACCACGTCGCTTGCCCGCAGCGCGCCGCGCAAGCGATTCGCCACTTCGAGCAGGAGCAGGTCGCCAGCCTCGTGACCCAGCGAATCGTTGATGACCTTGAAGCGGTCGAGATCGATGAACAGCACCGCAAAACGGTGATCGTGGCGCTGCGCCACCTCGATCGCCTCGCGCAGCAATCCGTTGAACGTCTCGCGGTTCGGCAGGTCCGTCAGGCTGTCATGCGAGGCGAGGTATTCGATCCGCTCATCCGCCTTGTTCTTCTCGTCGGCGCGATCGAAATTCTCCATCGCGAAGGCGACGTTATCGGCGAGGCGCTGCAACAGCTCGACGAACTCGGCCGTGAACGTGTCCTTTTCGGTCGACATGTAGATCATGACGCCGACAGCCAGGTCGTGAACGACGAGCGGGATCGCCGCGCCCGAGCGCGCACCGTCGCCGCGAACGATGGCGTGGAAGGCGCTCACGCGCTGGTCGTTGAGATAGTCGTTGCTGATGCAGGGCTGCCGGGTTCGGAACGCTGTGCCGGCCATGCCCCGGCCTTCGGGGCGCTCGGGATCGACCGAGAGGCGGACATTGCGCGTGGTGTCGGACGACGGTCCGGCGCTGGCGACGATCTTGAGCTGGTCGCTGTCGGCGCTGGCGAGCGCAATCGTCGTCGAGGTGAACTTGGCGCCATTCGATGCGGCAAGGCACACGAGGTCGAATAATTCGGCGCGCGATTTCGCCCGCATGATCGCCTCGTTGGTCGCGCTCAGCGCCGCGAACATGCGGGTCAGACGCTCCTTCTGCGCCTCGGTGCGGGCCTTTTCCTCGGCGCGATCGAAGTTGTCGAGCGCGAAGGAGACGTTTTCGGCAAGGCGAGCCAGCAGCTCGACCAGATCGGGCGTGAATGTATCCTCCTCAGGAGCAAGGAACAGCAGAATGCCGATCGGCTCCTGACCGGCGCGCAGAAGCGGGAAGCTGGCAGCGGCGCGGGTCCCGTCCTCGACTGCCTTGGAGTGCCAATGTGCCGAGCGCGGGTCGTTCATATAGTCGTTGATGACACTGGGCCGGCACGTCCGCAGCGAGGTTCCGATGATCCCTTGGCCCTCGGGATGATCTGGGGAAATCGCGCAGGTGCGCCCGACCATTCGCTCCTGAAGCCGCCCCTTCACGGCGACGACCCGGACCAGCTCACATTTCTCGTCGATGATTCCAATCGTCGCCGAGGCGAACATACCGCCCAGCACGGCCGCCTGACATGCGACCTCGAACAGCTCCTCGCGGGTCTCGGCGCGCACGATGGCTTCGTTGGTAGCGCTCAACGCTGCGAACATGCCGCTCAGCCGGTCTCGCTGCTTGTCGGCCTTCGCCTTCTCCTCGGCGCGGTCGAGATTTGCGATCGCAAATGACACATTGCGGGCGAGCCGTTCCAGCAGTTCGACCAATTCCGGCGTGAACGTGCCGATCTCGAGGGAATTGAACAGGAACACACCCTCGGCGCGTTCGCCATTGAGCAATGGCAGCGCCGCGGAGGACTTGACGCCGGTGCGGCGGGCACTGTCGTACCAGGGCTTGAGGCGTTCGTCGGCGAACAGGTCGTTGGTGAGGCACGGCTGCCCGGTGCGGAAGCACGTGCCGGTCAGGCCTCTTCCCTCCGGCACATTGTCGGTCGTGGCGAATTTGAGCCTGCGTACTTCATCGGAGTTCGGCCCTGCAGAGGCGACGACTCGCAGCAGCTCGGAGGCAGGCTCGGCGAGCGCGATCGTCGCCGAGCCGAACTTACCGCCCTGTACCGAAGCTTCGCATACGAGATCGAACAGCTCGGCGCGCGATGTGGCCCGGATGATCGCTTCATTGGTGGCGCTCAGCGCGGCGTACATGCGCGCGAGCCGTTCCTCTTCGCGCGCGATCTTCGCCTTCTCCTCGTCACGATCGAAGTTCTCGAGCGCAAAGCACACGTTCTCGGTCATGCGCAGCAACAGCGCGACGATACCCTCGTCCTTCGCCCAGGATTTGCTGACGAAGAAGAACATCACGCCGACGCTGGTTCCGCGCTTGATCAGTGGCGCGGCGACGCAGGCGACCGCGCCGGCATTGATGTTGGCTCGCTCCCAGGTCGTTCCCTTGGTGCGACCGACGAGGTCGTCTTCGACCATCGCCTTCTGCGTCCGGAAGACCTGGCCGGAGATGCCCCGACCGTGAGGATGGTCGGGATCGACCGAGTAGCGCGCCTGCCTGATCAGGTCGAGATTTTGTCCGGTTGCAGCCACCGGCATCAGCCAGTGCGAGTTCTCCTCGCGCAGCAGCACGAAAGTCGCCAGCGATTTGCCGCCATGAACTGCTGCGTCGCAGACCCGCTGATACAAGTCCAATTCGGTGCTGGCTTTGAGGATTGCTTCGTTCGTCGCGCTCAGCGCCCCAAACATGCGATTGAGCCGCCGCATCGCCGCCTCGCTGTCCCGGCGTGCTCCTTCTCGCTCGAAATTCTCGATCGCATAGGAGATATTGGCCGACATGCGCTCGAACAGCGACACCATCTGCTCGTTCAGCGAGCCGGCTTCGCGGCGGGTCACGTAGAGCACGCCGACGCTGTTGCCATTGCAGAGTAGCGGCAGCGCTGCGGCCGCGCCGATATGGGCCTTGGCCGCTCCCTCGCGCCACGCCAGCGAACGCGGGTCGTTCAGATAGTCGTTGCTGATGCACAGCTTCTGATCGCGAAACGCCTCACCGCCGACGCCGGATCCTTCGGGCGTGCCTGCTTCCGTCGTGATCATGATCGAGCGCAGCCGCGCAACGTCGTCGCCGCAACCGGCCGCAAAATGCAGCCGCCCGCAATCCGGTCCCACCAGGAATACGGCGACGGCCAAGAAGTCCCCACTCGAAAACCCGGCGTCGCAGACCTTCTGGTACAGCTCGTCCGGCGATTTCGCGTAGAGGATCGCTTCGTTGATGGCGCTCAACGCCGCAAAGGTGCGCGCGAGTGTCGTCGGCACGATCTCAGCTCCCGGGCATTTCTGTCCATTTCTCCCGGGTGACTTTATGAATGCCGATCGCCTAAGTGGTCGTTATTGCGCGCTGCAAACCGTCGATCAAAGTGAATGAGCTGCGAACGACTGGCGCCAAACTGTCAAAAATACCGCCGCACGGGATGAAGTTTCGACCAAAGGCGCGCTCTCTTTACGAATTTGCAGCCCTGTATTGGTTTACGGGAGATTGATATCGCAGCGGCGCTTTGAGACGATGGCACCCAACAAGCAGCCTGTTAAGGGCACCAAGCCGAGGGAACGCCATGCCGATCGTCAGGGCCGACCGCCTCACGCGCATCAGCGCCGCGCTGCTCCGTGCCGCCGGAGCGTCCGAGGAAGAGGCCGACGCAGTCGCCACGGGCTGCGTCAACGCCAATCTCGCCGGCCATGACTCGCACGGCGTGATCGCCGTTCCCACCTATATCGACCGCATCAAGGCAGGACACATCGTGCCCTGCGCCAAATGGACCATCGTCCAGGAATCGCCGACCACGACAGTGATCGACGGCCATTGGGGATTCGGCTTCCACGTCAACGCAAAGGCGATGGCACTGACCATCGAGAAGGCGAGGACGGCGAACGTCGCTGCTTGCACCGTGTTCCGGCAAAGCCATGTCGGCCGCCTCGCCGCCTATCCGTTGATGGCGATGCGCGAAGGCATGATCGGGATTGCGACCGCGGATTCCGGGCGCTCGCCGAAGCACGTTGCCCCGTTCGGCGGCAAGGAAGCGCGGCTCGGCACCAACCCGATCTCGATCGCGGTGCCGTCCGACCTCGACGCGCCGTTCTATCTGGACATGGCGACCTCGGCGGTGGCGGCCGGCAAGGTCCAGCTCGCCGTCGCCCGCGGCGAAGAAATTCCGACGGGATGGATCATCGATGCCGAGGGGCGGCACACCACCGATCCGACCCAATACCGCAAGGGCGGCGCGCTGCTGCCGCTCGGCGGCACCGAAGGCTACAAGGGCAGCGGCCTTGCTGCCATGGTCGAGGTGCTATGCGGCCTACTCACCGGTCTCGGCTTCGGCGTCGAGCCGACGGGGCGACACAATGACGGATGCTTCATGGCGGTGTTCAACGTCGCGGCCTTCCGTCCGCTGCAGGAGTTCAAGCGCGAAGTCGCCGAGTTTGCACGCTACCTCAAATCGACACCGCCGTCCGAAGGCAGCAACGGCGTGTTCTATCCCGGCGAGATCGAGGGCCTGCGCGAGCGGCAACGCCTGCGCGACGGCATCGAGATCGAGGATGCCACCTGGGAGAAGCTGCGCGCGCTGGCGCGCGAGTACAGGCTCGACACCGTCCTCGATCTGGCCTGATGGCATCAGGAGAACAGCAGCATGACGCGGCAGATGGTACTGGTCGGCTTCCTTCAGGCGCAGAACTGCACGAACTTGCCGAGTTCCTGGCGGCATCCGGACTCGCGCAACGATTCCATGTCGGCGGATTATTATCAGGAGATCGCCAGGATCCTCGAAGCGGGCAAGTTCCATATGGCGTTCTTCGACGACCGCCTGGCGATGCCGGACCGCTACGGCAACGATCACGCCCACACCGTCGAATACGGCATCCGCTGCGTGAAGATGGACCCGCTGATCGTGCTGACCACGATGGGCTTGGTCACCGAGAAGCTCGGCCTTGGCGCAACCTGCTCGACCACTTATTACGAACCGTTCGACGTCGCGCGCCGCTTTGCAACGCTCGACCTGATGTCCGGTGGGCGCGCGGGCTGGAACGTCGTCACCTCGCTCAACGACGGCGAGGCGCTCAACATGGGGCGCGACTCCCACCCGGAACATGACTCCCGCTACGACCGCGCCGACGAGTTCATGGAGGTCGTGCTCGGCCATTGGGACACCTGGGAGGACGGCGCGCTCATCATGGACAAGCAAAGCGGTCGCTTTGCCGATCCGGCCAAGGTCAAGCGGCTCGATCATAAGGGGCCGGCCTTCAAGTCACGCGGACCGTTCACCGTGCCGCGCTCGGACCAGGGCCATCCCGTGATCATCCAGGCCGGCGCGTCGGGCCGCGGCCAGCGCTTTGCGGGGCGATGGGGCGAAGTGATCTTCACCGCCGCGCGCAACCTCGCCGCCGCCAAGGACGGCTATGCTTCCGTGCGCAACGAAGCCGCCAAGGCTGGCCGCGATCCCGACCAGATGTTCCTCTGCAACTTGACGACGCCGGTCTGCGCGGCGACCAGGGCGGAGGCCGAAGACAAGATGGCGCTGATCAACAAACTTCCGCTCGAGATCGATGCGCTGTCACTGCTGGCCGAAGCGCTCAACTATGACTTCGCCTCCAAGGATCTCGACGAGCCGCTGACGACGGACGAGCTGAAGAGCATGCAGGGCATCTTGGGCATTCGCGACGGCGTGCTGAAGAATTCGGGCAAGAGCCACCCGAGCGCGCGTGACTTCGTCACCTTCTCCGGCCGCGGCCAGGTCCAGGACGCAATGGTAGGTGGGCCCAAGGAGATCGCGGACAAGCTGGAGGAGATGTTCGTCGAGCACGGCTGCGACGGTTTTGTCATCGCCGCGACTTACGTGCCCGGCTCCTACGCGGACTTCGTGCAACACGTCGTGCCGGAATTGCAGCGGCGCGGGCTATTCCAGAAGGAGTACCGCGGCAAGACGTTGCGGGACAATCTCGGGCTGAAGCGGCCGGCCGCAGGCGCCTGGAAGACGCGGCCCCACGATGCCGCGGAATAGCGACGAGGACATGACATGCGCTGGCTGAAATTCACCGCCTCGAACAAGACATCCTGGGGGATCGTCGAGGGTGACCAGGTGATCGCCGTCGACGGCGATCCCTTCAGTGAATGGCAGCGGACCTCGCGCACGCATTCGCTGGCACAGGTCAAGATCGAGCTGCCACTGATCCCGCGTACCTTCTATTGTGTCGGCCTGAACTATCTGAAGCACCTGAAGGAGGCCGCCGACAAACGCGGTGAGGTACCGGCGGTGCCCGACCGGCCCGAAATCGGCTATCGCGCGCAGAACGCGCTGATCGCGCATGACGAGGAGGTCGTAATCCCGTCCTTTGCGACGGACAAGATCCACTATGAAGGCGAGCTCGTCGTTGTCATCGGCAAGAAGGTGAAACATCTCACCGAAGCGAACGCGATGGATTGCGTGTTCGGCTACACCATCGGCAATGACGTGAGCGAGCGCAGCTGGCAGAGGGCCGATCGCAGCCTGTGGCGTTCCAAGAACGCCGACACGTTCAAGCCGATGGGACCGTGGATCGAGACCGAGGCCGATCTCGAAAAGATGGAGACCATCGTCCGGGTCAACGGCAAGGAGACCAACCGCTTCCACACCAATGACATGATCTTCGGCATGGTGCCGTTCCTGGTCGAGCTGACGAAGTATTTTACGCTGTGGCCCGGCGACGTGATCTGGATGGGCACCGACGGCGCCTCGCCGGACATCAAGCACGGCGATGTCGTCGAGATCGAGATCACCGGCATCGGGACGTTGCGCAACAGGTTCGTGCGGGAGGGGCAATAGCTCAGCGCGCGGCCCGGGATCGGCCCTTCACATGATCGATGAAGGCTCGAAGCTTCGGCATGATTTGTCGATGGCTGGGATAGTAGAGAAACACCCCCGGCGTCATCGGCGCGAATTTCTCCAGCACGGCGACGAGTTTTCCCGTTCTGACGGCGTCGGTCGCCAGCGGCCCTGGCACTTGCGCAAGGCCGACGCCTTCGACGGCGGCACCTAACATCGTCGGGAAGTCGTTGGCGATGAAGGGTCCCGCAACGGCAATCTCGATCGAACGACCGCCGTCGTTGAGCGACCAGGGTGCGAGCGCACCGTTTGATCGCCGCAATCTCAGGCATGCGTGCTCGCGCAGATCGTCCGGCCGCCGGGGCCGGCCGCGACGTTCGAGGTAGGCCGGGCTGCCGACGATCAGGAAAGGCAACGGCTTCGTCAGGCGGACCGCAATCATGTCCGGGGAGATGAACTGCCCCATCCTGATGCCGGCATCGAAACCTCCAGCGGCGAGGTCGACCAGCTCTTCGCTTGCAGCAAGCTCCACCTCGATCTCCGGAAAGGCCTGACAGAACGAGGCGACCAGGGGCTCCAGCAGAATCGGCACGACCGAGCGCGGCACCGTGAGACGCAAGAGCCCGGCCGGTCGCTGTCCGAGGTCGCGCGCGGCGCCGCTTGCCGCGACGAGCTCCTCGAAGGCAGGCCTTGCGCGCGCAAAGAACCGTTCGCCGGCCTCGGTCAGACTGACGCTGCGAGTCGTGCGCAGGAACAGCACGGCGCCGACGCGTGCTTCGAGTGCGCGCACCGCCTGGCTGATCGCCGACGGCGTTACCCCGAGCTCAGCAGCCGCCCGGCGGAAACTGCGGTGCTGGGCGACGCTGAGGAACGCCTCCACACCGTCGAGCGCACCTTGCCGGACTGTGAAGTTCTGCTTCATGGCCTATCAATATTATCGCGAATAGTCGCTCTCGCAAAGACGGCCTTACATCAGGATCGCAAATGCGCCGCGCCGCTGGTGCGCCTGACATTTGCGACATCGCGGCAATGGCCGTGATCAGAGAGATGAAACCGATGAAGACAATCCGCAACATCGTCCTGGCGCTCACCCTCACACTGACAGGTGTTACCTCCATGGCAGAGCCATCCCTTGCCCAAGCACAAACCACGTCACCGACAACCGGCGTGATGGTCATTCTGACTGTCAGGCCCGGCATCACACGCGAACAGGTCATGGCGGTGATGCCCGATGAAATCAGGCAAACCACCCAGCTCTATCTCAACGGGATGGTCCGCGAATGGTATTCGCGGTCCGATGGGAGCGGAGCCGTCTTCCTGCTGAACGTCAAGGATGTCGCCGAAGGGCACGCCATCATGGAAGGCCTGCCGCTGGCGAAGCAGAACCTCATCGACCACGAGTACATCGCGGTCGGTCCGCTCATGCCGCTCCGTCTGCTCATGGCCAAACCCTGAGCGTCGCCACGTCGAGCCGGATTGATAGGCATCGTCCCGGCTCGACAGCATGGTCAACCATAGGGAATCCGAACGTGCCGAACTTCAATCTTCCATTCGTTCTCAGCGTCGCCGGCGCTTTCCTGACCAGCTCGGTGGTCGCTGCCATCTATGTTTGGCCGGCGATCCGCGTGATGCCGCGCTATGACGCCCTGAGACTCATCGCAGCTTTCCATGCGTTCAGGTTCTTGGGAATGAACTTCATGGTGACCGGGTTCGTCTCTGCGGAGTTGAGTTCGCGCTTTGCCGCCGAGGTGGGATGGGGTGATCTTATCGCTGCTGTCCTCGCGCTTCTATCGATGGCGGCTCTCTCGTGGCGATGGTCGATCGCCATCCCGGTGGTCTGGATCTTCAACGTCTGGGGGACGCTTGACCTCCTGAACGCGTACTACATGGGCGCGACAAAGATCCCGGATCCCGGCCTGTTCGGCGCCGGCATTTATATCCCCACACTCTACGTACCACTGCTGCTCGTCGGCCACGCCCTTGCCTTCATGATTCTGCTCAGGACCGGAACAGAGAAAAAAGTCCGTGACCTCGGACAGGATCGCGATCGGTCGGGTGCCGGCCGCGATGCTGCCCTTGCACACGCCCGCAACCACGGCGTTCCAAATGGAGTGAGCACATGAGCACCGATGCTGTTTCCGCCACCATGACTGCCCAGCGTCCCCTCTGGCTCAGCCTGACCTGGACCGTGCCGTTCGCCCTGCTGTGGACCTGGCTGATCATCGCGCTACCCGCACTTCCGGAGAGCGGCTTTCCTGCGCTTGGCGTTCGGTTGATGACCCATGGACTCATTGCGCTCGGCTTGTGGCTCTGCCTCGAAAACACGGAATTGGCGCCGGCACAGCGCCGGGCAACCTGGTTGGCCTTGATGGTCCCCTTCACGCTCTGGGCAGCCGTCACCTGGACCGCAGCCATCAACGGCGCATTCGGCACCGGCGCTTCGCCCTTGCCGCTGCTTCCGGCGGCGATCCTGCTGCCGGTAATCGTCGGTGCGCCGGTGTTGCTGTCGTCGAAGCGGATCGGACAACTGCTCGATGCAATGCCGACGACCTGGCTCATCGCCCTTCAACTCTACCGCATCTTCGGCAGCCAATGGCTGGCTTACTGGCTGCGCGGGCTGCTGCCGGGATTGTGGGCGCTACCGGCAGGAACCGGCGATGTGCTGACTGGCCTGCTTGCCGTGCCGGCGGCCATGGCTTTGGCAACCGGGACAGCTGACGGGCGGAAGGCAGGCATCTTCTGGAACGTCTTCGGCCTGGCGGACTTGGCTGTCGCGATCACCTTGGGGATGATCATGTCGCCGGGCCCGCTCCAGCTGATCATTCCGGACGGCCCGAGCATGGCCCTGGATCGTTTTCCGAACGTGCTGACCCCTGCCTTCGTCGTGCCATGCTCGATCCTGCTGCATCTTCTCTCGTTGCGCCAACTGCGCCGGCGGTCGGAGACGGTGTGAGCCACGGATCCCTGGCGACATTGCTTCAAAACGGCAGCGCCACGCCGGTCTTGATCTCCTTCAGCACCACGTTGCTGCGGACGTAACGGATGCCGGGAATGCGGAACATGAACTCGTCCAAGAATCTGTTGTAGGCGGCCATGTCCTGCACAACGACGCGCAAATGATAGTCGGCATCGCCCGTGGTCGCAAAGCACTCCAGCACCTCGCGGCGCTTGGTGACCCGAGACACAAACTCGTCGACGAACTTCGCGTCATGCCGCTCCAGCGAGACGTGGAGGATGGCGGACATCGCGAAGCCCGCCCGCTCGCGATCGATCAGCGCGGCGTAGCCGCGGATGACGCGGCTTTCCTCCAGTGCGCGTACCCGGCGCCAACAGGCCGAGGTGGACATGCCGACCTCATCGGCAAGCTGCTGGTTGGTGGCGCGGCCGTCCTTCTGGAGGTGCGCAAGAATCCGCGTGTCCTGCTCTTCGATCATGAAATCCCGCCAAACTGGATAATTTCACCGAATAATAGGTCAAATCGGACATATCTACCAGAACTAGCCGTCTATCGGGAAAGATAGGTAAGACCTACCAGCCGGCCGGGCCTAACCTCTGCTGATCCGGCAGGGAATGCCGCGGGAGATCCGCATGGACGCCATTCCGACCCTCGACACCTACGAACTCTCCGACCGCTACGACCGTGAGGAAGGCCGTGTCTTCCTGACCGGCACACAGGCGATCGTCCGTGTCGCACTTGACCAAGTCAGGCGCGATCGCGCGCGCGGCCTCAACACCGCCGGCTTCATCTCCGGCTATCGCGGCTCGCCGCTCGGCGGCATCGATCTCGAGCTCTGGCGCATCCCGGAACGGCTCAAGCGTGACCGCATCGAATTCCTCCCCGCCGTGAACGAAGACCTCGCAGCGACCGCCGTGCTCGGCTCGCAGCAGGTCGAGACGCAAGCCGACCGCGAGGTCGATGGCGTGTTCGGGCTCTGGTACGGCAAGGGCCCCGGCGTCGACCGCTCCGGCGATGCGCTCAAGCACGGCAACGCCTATGGCTCCTCGCCGCATGGCGGCGTGCTGGTGGTCGCCGGCGACGACCATGGCTGCGTTTCGTCCTCGATGCCGCACCAGTCCGACGTCGCCTTCATGAGCTGGTTCATGCCGACGCTGCACCCCGCAAGCGTCAGCGAATACCTCGCATTCGGCGAATATGGCTACGCGCTGAGCCGCTTCTCCGGCATGTGGGTCGGCTTCAAGGCGATTTCGGAGATCGTGGAGTCGGGCGCCTCCGTGGCGCTAAGCCCGCCCCGCGACTTCCGCGCGCCCGACTTCATCCCGCCACCGGGCGGCCTGCACTATCGCTGGCCCGACCTGCCGGGACCGCAGATCGAGGAGCGGCTGGAAGCGAAGAAGCACGCCGTCTACGCCTTTGCGAAGGCCAATCCGATCGACAGGCACATCTACGACATTCCGAACGCGACCTACGGGATCGTCACCACGGGCAAGGCGCATCTCGACCTGATGGAAGCGCTGCGGCTGTTGGGCCTCGATGAAGCGGCCTGCCGCAGCATCGGCATCGACGTCTACAAGGTCGGCATGGTCTGGCCGCTGGCGCTGCATGACGCGATGGAATTCGTGAAGGGCAAGCGCGAGATTCTCGTGGTCGAGGAGAAGCGCGGCATCATCGAGAGCCAGTTCAAGGAATATTTCTACGACTATCCGGGCACGAAGCCCGAGCGCATGGTCGGCAAGCACGACGAGCAAGGAGCGCGGCTGATCTCCTGGATCGGCGAATTGTCGCCGCGCGCGCTGACTGCCGTGCTGGCGCGGCGGCTCGACCCGATGTTTCCGGGCCTCAATCTCGCCGCGCGGGCGGCTGCCTTGATGCCGGAGGCGGCACGCACGATCAACGTCCCAGGCGCAACGCGCACACCCTATTTCTGCTCGGGATGTCCGCACAATACGTCGACCAAGGTGCCGGAGGGCTCCAAGGCACTCGCCGGCATCGGCTGCCATTTCATGGCGAGCTGGATGGACCGCGAGACATCCTCGCTGATCCAGATGGGCGGTGAGGGCGTGAACTGGGCGGCTTCATCGAAATTCACCGGCCACAAGCACGTGTTTCAGAATCTCGGTGAAGGCACCTATTATCACTCGGGCTCGATGGCGATCCGGCAGGCGATCGCCGCCAAGGCCAACATCACCTACAAGATCCTGTTCAACGACGCCGTCGCAATGACCGGCGGCCAGCCGGTCGACGGGCCCATCAGCGTACATGCCATCGCTCACAGCGTCCGCGCTGAAGGTGTTGAGCGCATCGCGCTAGTGTCGGACCATCCCGCGCAATTTTCTCCGCCCGACCTGCCAACCGGCGTCACAATCCATCCACGCGAGGAGATGGACGCCGTGCAGCGCGAACTGCGCGGCGTGTCCGGCGTCTCCGTGCTGATCTACCAGCAGACCTGCGCCACGGAGAAGCGGCGGCGGCGCAAGCGCGGCCAGATGGACGACCCGAAGCGCTTTGCCTACATCAATGATCTCGTCTGCGAAGGCTGCGGCGATTGCTCGGTCGAATCCAACTGTCTCAGCGTCGAGCCGAAGGAAACGCCGTTCGGCCGCAAGCGCCAGATCAATCTGTCGACCTGCAACAAGGACTTTTCCTGCCTCAACGGCTTCTGTCCGAGCTTTGTTACCGTCGAGGGCGCGACGCGCCGGAAGAAGACCGCGAGCCAGATCGACGCGATCGGCCGCGCCGCGACGCTTCCCCTGCCTGCCTTCGCACCGCTCGACCGGCCCTATGACCTGCTGGTGACCGGCGTCGGCGGCACCGGCGTGATCACGGTCGGTGCGCTGATCGGTATGGCCGCGCATCTCGAGCGAAGCGGCGTCTCGGTGCTGGATTTTACCGGCTTTGCGCAAAAATTCGGGCCCGTGCTGAGCTACATCCGGCTTGCCGCTTCCCCCGAGGCGCTGCATCAGGTGCGCATCGACCAGGGCGCGGCCGACGCGTTGATCGGCTGCGACCTCGTCGTGAGCTCCTCGCCGAAGGCCTCCGGCACCTACCGCCGCGGCACGCGCGCCGCGATCAATACCGCGGAGATGCCGACCGGCGACGTCGTCCGCTTCCGCGATGCCGACCTCGCCTCGCCTGCCCGCCTGCGCGCGATCGGCCGCGTGATCGGCGACAACAATCTCGACACGCTCAACGCGAATGCGCTGGCCGAACGGCTGCTCGGCGATGCCGTCTATGCCAACATCATCATGCTGGGCTTTGCCTGGCAGCACGGACTGGCGCCGGTCTCACTGCAAGCGCTGCTGCGCGCGATCGAGCTCAACGGCGTCGCCATCGAGCGCAACAAGCAGGCTTTCGCCTGGGGCCGCATCGCCGCTGCCGATCCGGAATTTTTGCCGAAGACGGACGATATGCCAACGGTCGAGACACTCGACCAGCTCATTGAACGCCGCGCCGATTTCCTCACCGCCTATCAGGATGAGGCCTATGCAGCGCGCTATCGGGCGATCGTCGCGAAGGTCCGCCGCGCCGAGGCTGTCCTGAGCAGCGAGGCCCTGACCGATGCGGTGGCCCGCGCCCTGTTCAAGCTGATGGCCTACAAGGACGAATACGAGGTGGCGCGGCTGCACATGCAGAGCGGCTTCATCGACGAATTGAAGCGCGAGTTCGAGGACGGCTTCAGCATCCACTATCACCTTGCCCCGCCATTCCTGCCGTCAAGGCGCGACGCACGTGGACGTCCGCGCAAGCGCGCCTTCGGGCAGTGGATCCAGATGCCGCTCGCCATGCTGGCGCGATTGAAGGGGCTGCGCGGAACACCGTTCGATCCATTCGGCTACACCGCCGAACGGCGCGCCGAGCGCGAGTTGATCGCCTGGTACGAGGACCTGATCGACCGAATGCTCGGCGGGCTCGACGCGGCACGCCTGGCAGATCTCATCGTCGTGGCCAAGGCCCCCATGAACATCCGCGGCTATGGGCCCGTGAAAGAGGCTGCGATCGCCTCGGTCAAGTCAGAGGTCGAATCCCTGCTGGCCCAGCCGATAACGGCGCGAGCGGCCTGACCGCCGCTCATGAATAGGGATTGATCAGCTTCTGCTGCTCGGCGCTGTGATGCACGAGCATGTCGATGAAGGTCCTGACCTTCGCCGACAGATGGTGGCGGTGCGGATAGACCGCGTTCATCGACATCTCGACCGGGCGATATTCGGGTAGGAGCCGAACGAGGTGGCCTGCTTCAAGATCGTCCTGAACCAGAAACCCGGCCATGAGGCAGACAGCCGCCCCGTCCAGCGCGACTTTCCGCAGCGCTTCCCCGCTATTGGTGACGAAGCGGCCGGA
This sequence comes from Bradyrhizobium zhanjiangense, assembly GCF_004114935.1. Lineage (NCBI taxonomy): Bacteria > Pseudomonadati > Pseudomonadota > Alphaproteobacteria > Hyphomicrobiales > Nitrobacteraceae > Bradyrhizobium > Bradyrhizobium zhanjiangense. The sequence continues at coordinate 1,518,461 of NZ_CP022221.1, read as the reverse complement.
GATGCGTACCGAGGCCGGAGCACCCTTGCGGTCGAAGAAGCGCCACTCGTCGCCAAAAGGATAGTTCAAGTGACGGGCGCAATGGTGCGCGGCGAGTTCGTCGAGCTTCTGAACACGACCATGCCTCTCGAGATAATCGTGCGAACAGCACAGCACGTGCCGCCAGGTGGCGAGACTACGCACGATCAGGCTCGAATCCGGCGGCGCGGTCATGCGCAGGGCAACGTCATAGCCTTCCTCGATGAGGTCGACGTCGGCCTCGCCCATCCGTAGGTCGATCTTGAGCTCCGGATAAGTCGACAGGAGCTGCGCCACCACCGGCGCGACGAACGGCACCATGTGCGTGGCGACGTGGATGCGCAGCGTACCGCGGGGCACCGACTGCAATTCGCTCGCGATGTCGTCGGCCTGCTCGAGATCGGCGAGGATCTGCGTGGCACGGTCGTAATAGGCCTTGCCGATCTCGGTGAGGCTGACCTTGCGCGTCGTGCGATTGAGCAGCCGGACGCCGAGCCGGTCCTCCAGCGCCTGGACGTGGTTGCTCACCATGCTGGTCGACATGTTGAGCTTGCGGGCTGCTGCGGAAAAGCCGCCGGTCTCGACCACCCGGCTGAAGACTTCGAGGCTGGTCAATCGGTCCATGCTGCCTGATTATCCGCTCTTGATCGATAATCGCAAGGAATTCGCCGGGATTATCTAACAGATCACCCCAGGCGGTCTCGTCCGCCTACAGGTTCGCGCGGCGTGGGCCTCGTTAGCAGCAATTGCGCGACAGGTGCGGCAATCGCTCTGGGGCAGTGGCACATCCAGTTCGGTAGACCTCAGACATCAAGGTGATATCCCCCGGACTATCCACCCTTAATGGATAATCCTTCCGGTATTTCGCTGATTATCACCGGAGCTGGAAAGACAGATAGTCTCGGCACGCCGATAGGAGACCGCCATGTCCGAAATGCCGCGCACCGAAAATTTCCAGCAAGCAACTGAAATCATTCATGATTATTCCAAGACGCCGCCGCGCCTGCCAGCCCGGACGATGATGCGGCGCGCGGCGCTGGTGCTCGCGCTCCTCGCAGGCACGGCAACGGTTGCCTATTTCGGACACGACTATTGGACCACCGGCCGCTACCTCGAATCCACCGACGACGCCTATGTGAAGGCCGATTCCACGATCATCGCGCCAAAGGTCTCCGGCTACATCGCGAAGGTGCTGGTCGGCGACAACGAGAAGGTCAAAGCGGGCCAGCCGCTGGCCAAGATCGACGATCGCGACTTCGAGGCAGCGCTCGACCAGGCCCGCGCCGATGTCGCCGCCGGCGAAGCCTCGGTGCGCAACATCGATGCCCAGCTCGAATTGCAACAGCCGATCATCGCGCAGAGCACCGCCGACGTCACTGCTGCGGACGCCACTCTGAAATTCGCCCAGGAGGAACGCGCCCGCTACGACGACCTGATGAAGTCGGGCTCCGGCACGATCCAGCGCGCGCAGCAGACCGATGCGGCGCTGCGCGCCAGCACGGCGCAATTGCAGCACGCCAAATCCGGCCTCTTGGCGGCGCAGCGCAAGGTCGACGTGCTCACCACCCAGCGCGCCCAGGCGACGGCCCAGCTCGAGCGCGCCCGTGCGGTGGCGCAGCAGGCGGCGCTGAACCTGTCCTACACCGAGATCGCAGCGCCAGTCGACGGCACGGTTGGCGCACGTTCGCTGCGCGTCGGCCAGTACGTGCAGGCCGGCACACAGCTGATGGCCGTGGTGCCACTCGATGCGGTCTATGTCGTTGCGAACTTCAAGGAGACTCAGCTCACACATATGCGTCCCGGCCAGCCGGTCGAGCTGCGCGTCGACAGCTTCCGCAGCCAGCCCCTGCGCGGCCATATCGATAGTCTGTCGCCGGCGAGCGGGCTCGAGTTCGCTCTGCTGCCGCCGGACAACGCCACCGGCAATTTCACCAAGATCGTGCAGCGCGTGCCGGTGAAGATCGTGCTCGACGATAATAACCTCACCGGCCTGCTGCGCCCCGGCATGTCCGCGGTGCCGACCGTCGACACCAAGCAGTCGGTGCTGGCCGAACGCGAGACGACCAGACATCTCGCCGACAACACATCCCGCCCAAACGGCGGCTGAAGCTGACGAGGCTTCCATGAGCACGCTCCAACCCACCCTCGACGCCGCAGCCGACCTCCCCGCCCCTGCTGCGCCCACCACGCCGGCGGTTTCCGCAAGAACATGGATCGCCGTGATCGGCGCGACGCTGGGCGCCTTCATGGCGGTGCTGAACATCCAGATCGTCAACGCCTCGCTGGCCGACATCCAGGGTGCGATCGGTGCCGGCATCGACGACGGCGGCTGGATCTCGACCTCCTATCTGATCGCCGAGATCGTGGTGATCCCGCTCTCCGGCTGGCTCGCGCAGGTGTTCTCGATCCGCATCTATCTCCTCACCAACGCGATCCTGTTTTTGGCGCTGTCCGCGGCCTGCGCGCTGGCGCAGGATCTGTCGCAGATGATCGTGCTGCGCGCGGTGCAAGGCTTCACCGGCGGTGTGCTGATTCCGATGGCGTTCACGCTGATCATCACGTTGCTGCCGCGCGGAAAACAGCCGGTGGGCCTTGCCCTGTTCGCGCTGTCGGCGACCTTCGCGCCCGCGATCGGCCCGACCATCGGCGGCTATCTCACCGAGAATTTCGGCTGGCAATACATCTTCTACGTCAACCTCGTTCCCGGCGCGATCATGGTCGGCATGCTCTGGTACGCGCTCGACGCAAAGCCCATGAAGCTGTCGTTACTGCGCGAGGGCGACTGGGCCGGCATCATCACCATGGCAATCGGCCTGTCCGCGCTCCAGACCGTGCTGGAGGAGGGCAACAAGGACGACTGGTTCGGCTCCCCCTTCATCGTGAAACTGTCGGTGATCGCCGTCGTTGCGCTGACTGCGTTCCTGATCATCGAGCTCACGGTCAAGAAGCCGCTCCTGAACCTTCGCCTGCTCGTGCGCCGCAATTTCGGCTTCGGCATGCTCGCGAACTTCCTGCTCGGCGTCGCGCTCTACGGCTCGGTCTTCATCCTGCCGCAATATCTGGCTCGCATCCAGGGCTACAACGCCGAGCAGATCGGCTTTGTGCTGGCATGGACCGGCTTGCCGCAGCTCATGCTGATTCCGCTGGTGCCGCGGCTGATGCAAAAGTTCGACGCGAGGATCATCATCGGTGTCGGTTTCGTCCTGTTCGCGGCTTCCAACTTCATGAATATCTATATGACCAGCAACTATGCCGCCGATCAGTTGCTCTGGCCCAATGTGGTTCGGGCGATCGGCCAGGCGCTGGTGATGGCGCCGCTGTCCGCGGTGGCGACATCAGGCATCGAACCGGAAAACGCGGGCTCGGCGTCCGGCCTGTTCAACATGATGCGCAATCTCGGCGGCGCCGTCGGCATCGCGCTGCTGCAGACCGTGCTGACCAAGCGCGAGCAGTATCACTCCAACGTGCTGATGCAGTCGGTCTCGGTATTCGAGCAGGCGACGCGCACGCGACTGGAGCAGCTCACGCAATATTTCATCAATCACGGCATCCTGGACCATGCGGATGCGTCGCATCGTGCCTATGTCGCGATCGGCCGCATCGTGCAGAAGCAGGCCTATATCCTCGCCTTCAGCGACACCTTCTATCTGCTCGGCGCGGCGCTGATCGTTGCCCTGATCGCGGCTCTGTTCCTGAAGAAGCCCGGCCAGACTTCCGCCGGCGGAGCCCACTGACCTCACCCCACGAAAGGAGAACGACCATGAAGCCCCGCATGAACTACTACCAGGCCGCGCCCGACACGATCAAAGCACTGATGGCGCTGGAGACGCAGATCCAGTCGACGGGCCTGGAGAAATCACTGATCGAGCTCGTCAAGATCAGGGCCTCGCAGATCAACGGCTGCGCCTATTGCATCAACATGCACACCGAGGACGCCCGCAAGCGCGGCGAGACCGAGCAGCGCATCTATCTGCTCAACGCCTGGCGCGAATCCCCGCTCTATTCCGACCGCGAGCGCGCCGCACTGGCCTGGACGGAAGCGGTGACGCTGATCTCGCAGACGCATGCGCCGGACGACGTCTACGAGCAGGTCCGGGCACATTTCTCCGAGGAGGAGACGGTGAACCTGACCATGCTGATCGGCGCCATCAACGCCTGGAACAGGATTGCGATCTCGTTCCGCGCGGTTCATCCGGTGAAGGTGAAGGCGTCCGTGGCGTGAGGGTTGGTCGCTGTCACAACTCACGCCGCCGTCATGCCCCGCGAAGGCGGGGCATCCAGTACGCCGCGGCCTCTCGATCCAATTACGACCGCCGCGGCGTACTGGATCGCCCGGTCAAGCCGGGCGATGACACCTGGATGCGCCGCCTAAACCGCCGTCGCCTTGGCGAACTCCACATAGATCTCGCGCAGCCGCGTTGCCGTCGGGCCGGGCTTGCCGTCGCCGATCTTCTTGCCGTCGATCGCGACCACCGGCTGGACGAACAGCGAGGCCGACGTCGCAAACGCCTCCTTGGCGGCGAGCGCCTCGGCCACGGTGAAAGAACGCTCCTCGACGCGGAGCTGCCGCTCTTCGGCGAGCGCCACCACGGCCTTGCGAGTGCAGCCCGGCAGAATCGCGTTGGAGTTCTTGCGGGTCACGATGACGTCGTCCTGTGTCAGGATGAATGCCGAGGACGAGCCGCCTTCGGTGACATAGCCGTCTTCCAGCATCCAGGCTTCGCCGGCGCCGGCTTCGGCCGCGGCCTGCTTCGCCAGCACCTGCGCCAGCAGCGCCACGCTCTTGATGTCGCGCCGCTCCCAGCGGATGTCCGGCACGGTGATCACGTTGATGCCCGTCTTCGCCGACGCCGCGTTGATGATGTCCTTCTCCGAGGTGAACATCACCAGGCTCGACTTGACGTCGCCCTTGGGAAACGCGAAGTCGCGGCCCTTGTCGGCGCCGCGCGTCACCTGGAGGTAGACGAGACCGCTCTCGACCTTGTTGCGCGCGATCAGCTCTTTCTGGAGCTCGGTGATGCGCTCGACCGTCTCGGGCAACTTCAGCTTGATCTCGCCGACCGAGCGCTCCAGCCGCGCCAGATGTGAGGCGTTGTCGACCAGCTTGCCGTCGAGCACGGCCGAGACCTCGTAGATGCCGTCGGCGAACAGGAAGCCGCGATCGAGGATCGAGACTTTCGCGTCCGAGAGCGGGACGAATGAGCCGTTGACGTAGGCGATCGAGTCCAAGGCAGGTCTCCTGGCGGGGAATGGGAAATTTGGGGCGTTATACGCGAAACGGGGGTCGCGATCACCCCTCTATTCGTCATTCCGGGGCGGCGCGAAGCGACGAGCTATGATGCGCATCCGAGAATCCATTTCACCTCGCGTCCTGCCGCTCGATGGATTCCGGGCCCGCGCCAAGAGGCGCGTCCCGGAATGACGACAGGAATTAATGCGACAGGATCTTCGACAAGAACTTCTGCGCGCGGTCGCTGCGGGGCTTACCGAAGAAATCGTCCTTCGCTGCGTCCTCGACGATCTCGCCGCGGTCCATGAAGATGACGCGGTTGGCGACCTTGCGGGCAAAGCCCATCTCGTGGGTCACAACCATCATGGTCATACCTTCGCGGGCGAGGTCGACCATGACGTCGAGCACCTCGCTGATCATCTCCGGATCGAGCGCCGAGGTTGGCTCGTCGAACAGCATGGCGATGGGGTCCATGGCGAGCGCGCGTGCGATGGCGACGCGCTGCTGCTGGCCACCGGAGAGCTGCGCCGGAAATTTCTGCGCCTGCTCTTTCAATCCAACGCGCTCCAGAAGCTGCATGCCCTTGGTCAGCGCCTTGTCGTGCGACCGCCCCAGCACCTTCTCCTGCGCGAGGCAGAGATTGTCGATGATCTTGAGGTGCGGAAACAGCTCGAAGTGCTGGAACACCATGCCGACGCGCGAACGCAGCTTCGGCAGATCGGTCTTGGGATCGTTGACCTTGGTGCCGTCGACCAGGATGTCGCCGCTCTGGAACGGCTCCAGCGCATTGACGCATTTGATCAGCGTCGACTTGCCCGAGCCCGACGGACCGCAGACCACGACCACCTCGCCCTTGGTGACGCTGGTGGTGCAATCCGTCAGCACCTGGAAACTCGGAGTGTACCATTTGTTGACGTGGCTGATTTCGATCATGACCGACACGCTCTAGCGAATGATGGCGATGCGCGCCTGGAGCCGGCGGACGCCGAACGACGCGATACAGGAAATGGTGAAGTAGACGACAGCTGCGAACAGATACATTTCGACCAGGCGCCCGTCGCGCTGCGCCACCTTGCTGGCGGCGCCGAGGAAGTCGGTGATCGACAGCACGTAGACCAGCGAGGTGTCCTGGAACAGCACGATGGTCTGCGTGATCAGAACCGGCAGCATGTTGCGGAAGGCCTGCGGCAGCACGACGTAGCGCATGGTCTGAGCGTAAGTCAGCCCCAGCGCGCTGGCCGCGGCGGGCTGCCCGCGCGAGATCGACTGGATGCCGGCGCGCATGATCTCGGAGAAATACGCCGCCTCGAACATGATGAAAGTGATGAGCGAGGATGCGAACGCGCCGACGCTGATCGGGCGCGAGGCGCCGGTCAGCCACTGCCCGATATAGGGCACCAGGAAGTAGAACCAGAAGATGACCAGAACCAGCGGCAGCGAGCGCATGAAGTCGACATAGACGCCGGCGATGCGGCCAAGGATCTTGAAGCCGGACAGGCGCATCAGGGCGAGCGCCGTGCCGAAGATGAGACCGCCGAGAGCCGCGAGCCCCGTTAGCGTCAGCGTGAAGGTCATGCCCTCGTAGAACAGGTAGGGCAGCGCGCGGCGGATGACGTCGAAATCGAAATTGCCGAGCATCGCTTATTTCCCCGTGATGTAGCCGGGGATCGCAACCCAGCGCTCGAGGAAGCGCATCGCGGTCACGACGACGGCGTTGACGAGGAGGTAGAGGATGGTCGCGGCGGTAAAGGCCTCGAACACCTGGAACGAGAATTCCTGCATGGAGCGCGCCTGTCCGGTCAGCTCGAGCAGACCGATGGTGATCGCGACCGCTGTGTTCTTGATGGTGTTGAGGAACTCGGACGTCAGCGGCGGCAGGATGATGCGGAACGCCATCGGCAGCAGCACGTAGCGATAGGCCTGCACCGTGGTCAGACCCAGCGCAGTTGCCGCCATCTTCTGCCCACGCGGCAGCGACAAGATGCCGGCCTGCAGCTGCACGGCCACGCGCGCCGACATGAAGAAGCCGACGCCGATCGCGGCCGTCCAGAACGGCGCGTTCGGCAGCTGCTTCAACCAGAGGCCTGCGGCCTTCGGCAGGATTTCCGGCAGCACGAAGAACCACAGGAACAGCTGCACCAGAAGCGGCATGTTGCGGAAGAATTCGACATAGGCGAAGCCGAACCAGGTGGCGCCCTTCGACGGCAGCGTCCGCATCACGCCGACGATCGAGCCGGTGATCAGCGCGATGACCCAGGCCAGCGCCGCCGTCTTGAGGGTTAGCACCAGGCCCGCCAGCAGCATATCGAGATAGGTGCCGGTCCCCATCGGGTTCGGCTGGAAAAAGATTCCCCAGTTCCAGTTATAGTTCACGTGTCCCCCGCGCGAACGCGCCAGTTATGGATGTCCCGGCGCCTATGCAAATGTCCGGCCACCCTGGTGTCAAGAGTGGCCGGACATGATTCCGATCGAAAGATCGAGGTCTATATTACTTATAGTCGTCCGGGTTCGGCGAGTCTGTCGGCTTGGCGAACTCGTTCTTCAACTCGGCCGAGATCGGCGTGTTGAGGTTCAGTCCCTTCGGCGGGATTTTCTGGGTGAACCATTTGTCGTAGATCTTCTGGGCTTCGCCGGACGTGTAGAGGGCCGCCGTCGCCGCATCGACCACCTTCTTGAAGGGGGCATCGTCCTTGCGCAGCATGATGCCATAGGGCTCGGGCTTGGAGAACGCGTCCTTGGAGATGGCATAGTCGTTCGGCGACTTCGAGCCGGCAACGAGGCTCGCCAGCAGGATGTCGTCCATCACGAAGGCGACGGCGCGGTCGGTCTCGACCATCAGGAAGGCTTCGGCGTGGTCCTTGGCCGGAATGATGTTGGCGCCGAGGCCCCTCGCGACGTTGGCTTCGGTGAGCTGCTTGATGTTGGTGGTGCCGGCGGTCGAGACCACCGCCTTGCCCTTGAGATCGTCGATCGACTTCAGGCCGCTCGACTTCTTGAACACGTAGCGGCTTGCCGTCAGGAAGTGGGTGTTGGTGAAGGCGACCTGCTTCTGGCGCTCGGCGTTGTTGGTCGTCGAGCCGCATTCGAGATCGATCGTGCCGTTCGCCATCAAGGGGATGCGGGTTGCCGAGGTCACCGGGTTGAGCTTGACCTCGAGCTTGTCGAGCTTGAGCTCCTTCTTCACGGCGTCGACGATCTTGTAGCAGATGTCCATCGCGAACCCGACCGGCTTCTGGTTGTCGTCGAGATAGGAGAACGGGATCGAGGAGTCGCGGAAGCCCAGCGTGATCGCGCCGGTGTCCTTGATGTTCTTCAGCGTGCCGGTCAGCCCCTGGGCCCCGGCCTGGCTGACGACGAAGGTCGCGGCCAGCGCGAGCCCGATGTGACGGAAATGTTTCACTTTTTCTTCCCCTTTCGGATGATGCGGCCCGGATGCAAGCACAAATCGAGCCGGATTAGAATGTAACTTTCGGCTGGATCAAGGGCTCAGGTTAACGGCGCCGGCAACTCGCCGAGATCCCAGAACAGCCCGGCCATCACCGTCAAGGCCTCTTCGGTCAATGGCAGCAGGATGTGCTCATTGGGCGCATGCTGGGAGCAGCCGGGATAGGAGTGCGGCACCCAGATCGTCGGCAGGCCCAGGATCTCGGAGAACACGTCATTGGGCAGCGAGCCGCCGAAATTCGGCAGCACGGCCGGCGCCTTGCCGGTGGTCTCCTGTACCGAATCCGCCGCCCATTTGATCCAGGGGCTGTCGAAGTCTGTGCGCGATGCAGCAAAACTCTGGGCCGCCCGCACCTCGACCATCGGAAAACCCCTCGCGACCAGATGCGCGCGGATGGCATCGATCAGGCCCTCGATCTTGGTCCCGACCACGAAACGCAGTTGCAGCACGGCATTGGCATGGCCGGGAATGGCGTTCGCCGGCTTCTCGATATTGCCCGAGGACATCGCCAGCACTTCCAGCGTGTTCCAGGCGTAGAGCCGTTCGGCCGCCGATAGTCCGTCCTCGCCCCAATTCTCGGCCAGCGCCGGCTCGTCCGCGGTCGGCACCACTTGCACGTCGGCGAGATAGCTGCGGATCTGGTTGGTGAGCCGCGGCGGCTTCAGCGCGTCGAGCTGGAGGCGGCCGTGGCCGTCGACCAGCGTGGAAATCGCGTTGACCAGGATGGTCGCTGGGTTGGCGAGCACGCCGCCCCAATTGCCGGAATGGTGGCCGCCATCACGCAGGTTCACGTCGAGATGGATGCGGATGCCACCTCGGCAGCCCAGAAACAACGTCGGACGGTCGGCGGACAGGCGCGGCCCGTCGGAGGCCATGAACAAATCGGCCTTGAGCGCGTCGCGATTGAGATCGCAGACCTTGCCGAGATCGGGCGAGCCGATTTCCTCGCCCATCTCGACGATGAATTTGGCGTTGAAACCGAGCTTGCCGCCTCGCGCCTCGCGCACCGCGCGGAGCGCCGCCATGTTGATGCTGTGCTGGCCCTTGTTGTCGGCGGTGCCGCGGCCATAGAGGCGCGTGCCCGCAACCGTCGTGCGCCAGGGATCGCGGCCGTCGCGCCACTCGCCCTCCATGCCATCGACGACGTCGCCATGGCCATAGATCAGCACGGTCGGCACTGAATCGTTCTCGTGGTGCTCGGCGAACAGGAACGGCGCCTTGCCGCTTGGGGATTCGACGATGCGGCTGGTGAAATCAAGCGCAGCAAAGGCCGGCTGCATTTCCTGTTCCAGATAGGCGCGCAGCTCAGTGCCGCGCGACGGATTCTGGCTCTCGGTCCGATAAGCGACGCGGCGGTCGAGCTCGGTGAGAAACGCACCGGATTTGAAATCCTCACGGGCGCGGGCGATGGCGTCGGCTCTGGTCATGACTTGCTTTTCGAGGTTTTGAGACGAAGGACATTACCCGAGACGGGCGGGACTTCGAAAGTGGCGGGGACGTCGATAGTTCTTGGAGTTCTCTTGGGATTTCGTTCTTGCTCTCTTGAGATCGGCTTGCCAAGCGCGGCAGCGCTACGGATTTTGGCCTTGCCAAGGCCGAGACATCCAAGTCTAGGATATGCAAGAACTTCGCCAATTCGGGCGCACGTCTACCATTCGAAGAGCGCTCAGTACAGAGTGCCGAGGGACATCATGGCCAAGCAGATCAGGCTCAACGCCTTTGCGATGAATTGCGTCGCACACCAGTCACCGGGCCTGTGGACTCATCCGCGCGACCGCACTGCCGACTATAACCGCCTGCCCTACTGGATCGATCTCGCCAAGACGCTGGAACGCGGCCGCTTCGACGGGCTGTTCCTGGCCGACGTGCTCGGGGTCTATGACGTCTACGGCAATAGCCCTGACGCAGCCTTGCGCAATGCGGCGCAGACGCCGTCGAACGAGCCGCTGCTGCTGCTTTCGGCGATGGCCGCGGTGACGCAAAATCTCGGTTTCGGCGTCACCAGCAATCTGTCCTTCGAGCCGCCCTACCCGTTCGCACGGCGGATGTCGACGCTCGATCACCTCACCGAGGGGCGGATCGGCTGGAACGTGGTCACCGGCTATCTCGACAGCGCCGCGCGCGGCGCCGGCAAGGACAAGCAGACCGGGCATGACGACCGCTACGACATCGCGGACGAATATATGGAGGTCGTCTACAAGCTCTGGGAAGGAAGCTGGGAGGACGATGCGGTGCTGCGGGATCGCAAGCGCGGCATTTTCACCGATCCCACGAAAGTGCATCGCGTCAATCATGATGGCGCGAACTACCGCATCAACAACACCATTCATCTCAGCGAGCCGTCGCCGCAGCGCACGCCCGTGCTCTATCAGGCCGGCACCTCGCCGCGCGGCCGGCAGTTCGCGGCACAGCATGCCGAATGCGTGTTCATGTCGGGACCGTCGGCCAAGGTGATCGCGCCGCGCGTGTCAGCAATCCGGCAAGAGGCCGCCGCGCTTGGCCGCAACCCGGCCGAGATCCTGATGTTCTCGATGATGACGATCATCCTGGGACGGACGGAAGCCGAGGCGAAAGAGAAATACGCCGACTATCGCCGCCACATCAGCCCGGAAGGCGCGCTGGCGCTGATGTCGGGGTGGACCGGCGTCGATTTCTCCGGCTACGACCTCGACCAGCAGGTCCGGCACGTCCAGAATGACGCCGGCCGCAGCGCGATGGACAACGTCACCCGCGCCGATCCCGACCGGGTCTGGACCGTGCGCGACGTCATCGAGCATGTCGGCATCGGCGGCGCCGGCCCGGTCGTGGTCGGCACGCCGGAGATGGTTGCCGACAAGATCGAGCAATGGTTCGAGGCGACCGACGTCGACGGCCTCAACGTCGCCTTTGCCATCTCGCCCGGCGATTTCGAGGACATCGCCGATATGCTGGTGCCGGAGCTGACGCGGCGCGGACGGTACAAGGCGGACTATGCCAAGGGTACGCTACGGGAGAAGCTGTTCGGTGAGGGTCGCGCAAGGCTCGATGCGCCGCACCCGGCGGCGGGATATCGGGTAGGGAAGAGGGGGTAGACGCTGCCACACCCTCAGGCGTCGTCCCGGCGAAGGCCGGGACCCATACCGCGTGATCCCTCGATTGTGATTGGTCGTAGTCCCGGACGACGAGTCTTCGCCAAACCCCTCCCTATGGTTATGGGTCCCGGCTTTCGCCGGGACGACGATGAGGAGGGATCGCGCCCGCCATTATCAGAGTGCCTACACTTTCCCATCCACCATCACCTCGATCAGCTTCGTCCCCGGTCGGCCGAACGCTGACGCCAGCGTTGCCTTCAGCTCCCGCGGATCGCTCACCCTGATCGCCTCGCAGCCCAGCGCCTTGGCGATGCCGGCGAAATCCACCGGCGGATCGACGAAATCCATGCCGACGTAATTGTCATCGCCATGGAAGGCAAGCAGGCGCTGCTTGATGATGCGGTAACCGCCATTGTTGGCGATAACGACGTTGAGCGGCAGCTTGTGATGCGCCGCCGTCCACAGCGCCTGGATCGAATACATCGCGCTGCCATCGCCGGAGAAACACACGACGGGACGATCCGGATTGGCGATGCTGACGCCGACCGAGGCCGGCAGGCCCCAGCCGATGCCGCCGGAGGCGAGGCCGTGATAGCCGTAGCGATCGCGATGCGGACGCAGCGCCGTGATCTGGCGGCTGGAGGTGAGCCCTTCGTCGACGAGAATGGCATGGTCGGGCATGGCTTCGACCATTTGCAGCACCAGAAAGTCCGGATCGATCGGCGTGCGGCCGGCGCTCTTGCTGATCTGCTCGATCAGCGCGGCGCGGCGCGCAGTCCAATTCTTCGGCGCAAGCTCGGCAAGACGTTGCCTGGCGCGGCTTGCGAGTGTCGTGCCGCCCAGCTCCTTCAGCACCGGGATCAGCGCGCGCAACGTTTCCTTTAATTCCGCCTTCAGCGCGATCTCGGCGCCGTAGTTCTTGGCGATCTCCCAATCCGCGAGACCAACCTGCACGATGCCGAGACCATCCGGCAGCGCATCGACCTCGCTATGGACCGACATGCGCAGGGGATCGCCGCCAAGCGCGATCAGGAGATCGTAAGGCGCGAGCGTATCGCGCGCCGCCTTCTGAACCCGCGCCAGCGTGCCGACGAAGCTCGGGCTCTCCGAGAGGAAGTGCGAACCATAGGGCGTCGAGGACTGATACGCGGCGGCGCCGAGCAGCTCGGCCAATTCAGCCGCCTCCTTCAAAGCATCACTCTTGACCACTTCGTCCATGGTGACGATCACAGGACGCCCGGCTTTCAGCAGCCGCGCAGCAAAGGCCCTGAGCGCGTCATCCGATGGTTTGGTACGTGCGTCGATGCGGGTGGAACGGCCGAGATCGATGCCGGCCTCGCTGTTCAGGATGTCGCCAGGCAGCGAGATGAATACGGGGCCGGTCGGCGGCGTGGTCGCGACCTTGGCCGCGCGGCGCACGACGCGCGGCAGATCCTCGAGCCGGGTCACCTCAACCGCCCATTTCACCAGCGGCTCGGCCATGCGCACCAAGGGACCGTACAGCACCGGCTCCATCAGGCCGTGGCCCTGCTCCTGCTGGCCGGCGGTGAGGATCATCGGCGTGCCCGTGAACTGCGCGTTGTAGAGCGAGCCCATCGCGTTGCCGAGGCCTGGCGCGACATGGACGTTGCAGGCGACGAGCTTTCCGGAGGCGCGGCTGTAACCATCGGCAATCGCCACCACCAGGCTCTCCTGCATCGCCATCACATAGGTGAGATCAGGATGGTCCTTCAGCGCGTGCATGATCGGCAGCTCGGTGGTGCCGGGATTGCCGAACAGATGCGTGATGCCCTCGTCCTTGAGCAACGCGAGAAAGGCGGAGCGGCCGGTGATCTTGTTCTTCATGTTTCCTCCAGGAGCGGACGTTGCCGCAAGGACGGGAGCATGATGACCGAAGTCGGAGGAGGCGCGCAAGGAAGTGCGGTCATGGCTGCGTTGCGCGAGCGCCCCGATCTCTTCTCTCGTGTCCCGGACGCGGCTCAACGTGTAACGTTGCGACGCAGAGCCGGGACCCAGAATTCGCACGACGATGGCTGGTGCATGGGCCCCGGCTCAGCAGCGCACCGCCGAAGAGGCGCTGCGCCGCGTCCGGGGCACGAGAGCAGCGCGGTGCGCTTACATCTCCTCGCGCCCAAGCTCGAACGGGTCCTCGCCCCTCGCCCGCTTCTTCTTTTTCGAGCGTTGCCAGACCACGCCCGGAAAGCCTTTGAGCGGCACCAGCGGCTCGCCGGTATAGGCCCATTCCTGCAGTTCTTCGATCGCGATGTGATAGAGTGGCTGGCGGCCGGTGCGCTCGTTGAACGGCGCGCGGGGGATGTTGACCATGTGCGGGCCGCGCGGGCGCTCATAGGCGATCGGCGTGCCGCAATGCGAGCAGAAGCTGCGGGTGGTCTTGGTGGCCTTGTCTTCATAACGCGTGAGCGCGACCTTGCCCGCGGTGATGCGAAAGCGCTTCTTCCAGCTCCCGACATAGGTGGCGTAGGCCGCGCCATGGGCGCGGCGGCTGGCGGCGGAATGATCGTGCCAGGCCCAGCGCGCGGGCACGTCAATCTCGAAGCTGACCTTGCCGCACAGGCATTGGCCGGTGGCGATTCCTGCGGCGGCTGCGGCTTTGGCCATGGGGATTTCTCTCCGTCGTCATTGCGAGCGCGGCGAAGCAATCCAGACTGCATCCGCGGAAAGATTCTGGATTGCTTCGCTGCGCTCGCAATGACGGAATATGTGGTCGGTCGGAGCCACGCAACAACTCCGTAGCCCGGATGGAGCGCAGCGCAATCCGGGAATCTCGACGCTGGCACGAATCCCGGATTTCGCTGCGCTCCATCCGGGCTACGGAGGTCCCTACGCCGGCGTCAGCTCGTCATACACCGGATAATCCGTATAGCCCTTTTCTTCGCCGCCATAGAACGTCGCGCGGTTGTACGGCGTGATCGGGTAATCGCGCGCCAGCCGGCGCGGCAGATCGGGGTTGGAGATGAAGATGCGACCGAAGGCGATGATGTCGGCGTGTCCCTCGGCGATCGCCGCATTCGCGGTCTCGCCGGTAAAGCCGCCGGCGGTCATCAGCACGCCACTGTAGAGCGGGCGGAACAGCACCATCGCGGACGGCACGTTCTGCCAGTTGACGTCGGCACGCCCCGCGCCACTGGAGCGCGGCTCGATGAAGTGTAGATAGGCAAGACCGAGCTCGTCGAGCGCCTTCACGACATGGGTATAGAGCGGCATCGGATCGCCCTCGCCGGAATCATTGGCGATACCGTGTGGCGACAGCCGCACGGCGACGCGATTCGCACCCCAGACCTCGATCGCGGCTTGGGTCACTTCGAGCAGCAGCCGCGCGCGGTTCTCGATTCCGCCGCCATACTGATCGGTGCGCTGGTTGCTGCGCGATTGCAGGAACTGCTCGAGCAGATAGCCATTGGCGCCGTGGATCTCGACGCCGTCGAAGCCGGCGGCGAGCGCGTTCTTGGCACCTTGGCGGAACGCCTCGACGATGTCCTTGACCTCCTCGGTCTCGAGCGCGCGCGGCGTCTCGTAATCGGCAATCTTGCCGTCGGCGGTCATCGCCTTCATGCCCTCGGCCTTGATCGGGATCGCCGAGGCCGACACCGGCAGCGCGCCGCCGTGGAAAGAAGAATGCGAGACGCGGCCGACATGCCAGAGCTGGAGGAAGATGATGCCGCCCTTGGCGTGCACGGCATCGACCACCTTGCGCCAGCCCGCGATCTGCGTCTCCGAATAGATGCCGGGGGTCGCCGGATTGCCACGGCCGTGCGAGAGCACCGGGGACGCTTCGGCGATGATCAGGCCGCCTTGCGTCGCGCGCTGGCCGTAATATTCCGCGTTGAGCGGCCGCGGCGAAAAGCTCTCGCGTTCGGCGCGCATCCGCGTCAGCGGCGCCATCGCGACGCGATGCGCAAGCCTGTATGGACCGACCTGCAACGGTTTGAACAACGCCGGAAATTTCATGCTGGCCCCGAATGTTTATGGAAGGATGCGGATCATACAGCGAGGGGCGGCCACCGGAAAAGCGCCGCCCCACGAAATCAAATATTCCCTCTTACGGAACGCAGAAGAGAGCAGGTCTTACGCCGTCTTGACCCAGACGGCCTTCACGTTGAGATATTCCTCGACGTGCTGCTTGCCGGACTCGCGGCCGTAGCCGCTCATCTTGTAGCCGCCGAACGGCACGGCCGGGTCCATCGTCTGGTAGCAATTCACCCACACCGAGCCGGCGCGCAGGCTCCTCGCCACCGCATGCGCCTTGCTGACATCGCGAGTCCACAGGCCGGAGCCGAGGCCGAACGTGGTGGCGTTGGCGCGCTTGACCAGCTCGTCCATGTCCTTGAAGGCGATCGCGGAGATGACGGGCCCGAAAATCTCTTCTTGCGCAATGCGCATATTGTCCTGGACGCCCGCAAACACCGTCGGCGAGACGAAGAAGCCCTTCGACAGCGCGCCCTCGGTGACACGGGCGCCGCCGGCAAGCGCCTTGGCGCCTTCCTTCTGGCCGATATCGAGATAGCCGGTGACGCGCTCGAGCTGCTGCTCAGACACCAGCGGGCCGATCTGCACGTTGGGATCGAGACCGTTGCCGACTTGCAGGTTCTTGCCGAACTCGGCGACGCGGCCGACGAATTCTTCGTAGATCGACTGCTCGACGAACAGACGCGTGCCCGCGCTGCAGATCTGCCCCGAATTGGCGAACACCGCCATCGCAGCACCCGGCACCGCGGCATCGAGATCGGCGTCCGCGAACACGATGTCCGGCGACTTGCCGCCGAGCTCGAGCGAGACGCGCTTAAGGTTGCCGGCCGACGCACGGATGATCGACTGGCCCGTGACGTGCGAGCCGGTGAAGGCGACCTTGTCGACGTCGTGATGCGAGGCGAGCGCCGCGCCTGCGGTCTCGCCATAGCCGGGAACGACGTTGATGACGCCGGGCGGCACACCCGCTTCCATCGCGAGCTCGGCGATGCGCAGCGAGGTCAGCGGCGCCTCTTCGGCGGGCTTGAGCACCACGGTGCAACCAGTCGCGAGCGCCGGGCCGATCTTCCAGATCGTCGCCGTCAGCGGCCCGTTCCAGGGGATGATGGCGCCGACGACACCGACCGGCTCCTTCAGCGTGTACGAGAAGATCTCGCCGGGCAGCGAGTTCTCGATGGTCTCTCCATGGATCGCGGTGGTCTGACCGGCGTAGTAACGCAGCATGCCGATCGCGCGCAGGCGATAGGCGCGGGTGCGGCTGACGGGAGCCCCCATGTCGAGCGTGTCGAGCTGCGACAATTCATCGAAATTCTTCTCGACGAGATCGGCGAGCTTCAAGAGGAGGTTTTGCCGCTCGAACGGCTTGACCTTGCTCCACGGACCCTCGAACGCACGACGTGCGGCGGCGACCGCGCGGTCGATGTCTTCCTTGTCGCCTTCGGCAACGGTTGCGAGCAGTTCGCCGGTGGCGGGATTGCGGGTCTCGAAGCGCTTGCCTGAGGCAGCGTCGACCCACTTCCCGTCGATCAGCATCTGCTTGTAGGACCCGTTCGCGAATGGATGGCGCGTGATCGGAATAGCCTGCGACACAGCCATGGCTGCACTCCCTGTCAGGTGATTGATTGGTTCGATCTGCGCGGGATCGTTCGTCGCATAAAATATAGCCGCGCCGGAGAGGCGTAAAGGCGGCGCGGAGCGAAGACCTCCCATGCCGACTTGTGCAGGGTCGCAAGAGGCACGTGCTATAACGCGATGGAGCGCAATGTAGCTTCGCCGGAGACCCCGCCATGTCACATCCCGCCATCGTCAAAGACAACGTTGCCGTGATCACGGGAGGCGCGTCCGGCATCGGATTTGCCGCCGCCGCGGCGTTTGCGCGCACCGGCATGAAGCTGTGCATCGCCGATGTCGATCAGCCGCGGCTGGCTGAGGCCGCAACAAAACTGTCATCCGTCGCAGGTGCCGGGAATGTAATGACGTCTGCCGTAGATGTCAGCAAGGTCGAGAGCGTGATGGAACTGGAACGCGCCGTGTGCGCCCGCTTCGGCGGCACCGATATCCTGATGAACATGCCGGCATCCAGCCCGGCAGCACATTGTTCACCGGGCCTGACAATTGGCAGCGCATCATCGGCGTCAACATGTGGGGCATCATCAACGGCTCGCGCATCTTCGCGCCCGGCATGATCGCGCGCGGCAAACCCGGCCTCATCATCAACACCGGCTCGAAGCAAGGCATCACCACTCCGCCCGGCGATCCCGCCTACAATGTCTCCAAGGCCGGCGTGAAGGCTTTTACGGAAGCCCTCCAGCACGAGCTGCGCAATACCAGGGACTGCCGCGTCACTGCGCATCTGCTCATTCCAGGCTTCGTCTTCACCGGCCTCACCGCCAAGGGCCGCACCGAGAAGCCCGCAGGCGCCTGGACGCCGGAGCAGACCGTGGATTTCATGCTGAGGCGGCTCGAGGTCGGCGACTTCTACATCCTGTGCCCGGACAATGACGTGCCCCGCTCACTCGACGAGAAGCGCATGCTGTGGGCCGCCGGCGATATCATCGAGAACCGCCCGCCGCTCTCGCGCTGGCACCCGGATTACGCGGATGCATTCGCGAAATTCGTGAAGGGAGAGTAACTAGCAGACCCTCATGAGCGCGCCCTTGCGCGCGTCTCGAACCATGCAGGCCTCGCTGCAGCAGCTCGGCCTCTATCCTTCGAGACGCCCGCT
The DNA here is from genome assembly GCF_004114935.1 of Bradyrhizobium zhanjiangense. NCBI lineage: Bacteria > Pseudomonadati > Pseudomonadota > Alphaproteobacteria > Hyphomicrobiales > Nitrobacteraceae > Bradyrhizobium > Bradyrhizobium zhanjiangense. The sequence continues at coordinate 1,499,985 of NZ_CP022221.1, read as the reverse complement.
CAGCGGGCTCCTCAGGATGAGGGTTAGAGTCTTCGCGCACGGTAAGTTCGGGCGAACGACCCTACAGCGTCTCTTGCTTATGCCCGCAATTCTTGCAGGCGAACTTGACGCGGGTCTGACCCTTTTCCGCCTGCACCCGGTTCGGCGCGCCGCACTTGCCGCAGACGGCCTCGATGCGGGTGGTGCCCTGCTTGACGACGATGGTCTTCTTTTCCATCGATTCGCGGATCAGGCGCTCGGCCTCCTCACGCAGGGATTGTTTCGACAAAGCTCGTCTCCGCCTCTGGAAAGCGCGAGAGCCATATCGCACCTGCGTTCAAATCACAATCGGCAAAGCCTGCTCTGACCTCGACAATCACGTGCCAGTCCTCGGCATGCACGAGAAGGCTCTCGGCAACATATGGGCGCAACGCCCTGCCATGATGGCTCGACTGCATTTCGCAGACGATGCCGCGATTGTGGCAAATGACCGGAAATACAGCGGGCGGCGGATGCTCGGCATCAGCCGCCCTGCGCAGAGCGCTCCTTTCCCGCGCTGGTCTCCTCAAGCCGCCTTCGACACCTCCATCAGCAGACGCTCGGCCTTGGCGTCCTCGATGCGGTTCACGAGGCGGCTGCTCTCGTGATTGTCGCGCACAGTCTTGGTCAGCGTGATGCAGGTCTGGATCAGCATGACGATGCCCATGGTGAGATAGCCCTTCATCCAGAGGTCGATCGGCAGGAAGAAGATGCCGATGGCGACGAGGAAGGCGGAGGCTGCGAAGGACGCGTAAGTGAAGCTCACCCAGGCGCTGCTGTGGGGCTGGCCGTTCTGGTTCATGATGGGTCTCCTGTTGGTTCGAATGATGATTGGGTTCGAGGGATTGGATGTGAGATCAGGCTGACGGCATGCGCTTGGATTTCAACCGCGCCAGCACGTCGTCCGCGGTCGTCTTGAGCCGGGGACCAAAGCCCTGTTCGGCTAGCCTCTCGGCAGTGGCGAGCGGACCGGTGGCCGCATCGAGTTCGACCAGGGCATCGTCAGCGGCCTGGGCTTCCATCTGCCGCTCGCGCAGACGCCTCAACGTGCCCTCCGCCTCCGGCAGTGTGGATTCGTAGGGACGTGCAGCCTCGATGCCGCCGCGACGAAGCGAGCGCACCGCTTCCGAGGCACGGGCAATACGGCGGCCGCGGTCGAGCTCGGTGATGCGGGCCTGCGCGCTGGTGACGTGGCGCTTCAGCCGCGCGATCTCGGTCGCGAACAGCGCGCGCGCCGTCATCGCCGCATCGCGATCGGCCTCTAAGCCCGCGATGGCTTCGGCGGCATCCTTGGCGAGGTCTTCGCGGCCGCCGTCGAGCGCCGCAACGGCACGGGTCTCGAGGTCGGCGATGCGGGCATTCGTCGCTTCGAGCTTGCGGCCCTCCTGCTGGTCCTGCGCGATCGCCAGCGCCAGCGTGCGCTTGCTGCGCTCGACGGCCGCGGCCGCATCACGCATCTGCTGATCGAGGATCAGAAGAGCGGTCCGGTCTTCCAGCTCCTCGCCCGCAGCGGCCACGCTGCCGCGGAAAAGCGTCACTACGGTCTTGAACATTTGTTGCTCCCTGTTATGAGCATTGCTCACGGATGCTTTGTAGCACATCTTGAGCAATGCTCAAGATGTTTTTGAACGATGTTCACAAATCTGGTAAATAGATGTCTAAGACCATGGAACGTCGAGAGAAACTTCGAGCCGACCTGATCCTGGCAGCGGAGCGGATGATCGCTGAACGAGGATTGGCGGGCCTGAAGACACGCGATCTTGCCCGCGAGATCGGCTGCGCCAATGGCGCGGTCTATAATCTTGTGGCCGATGTCGACGAATTGATCCTGCGCGTCGGCTCGCGCACGCTGCTTCGGCTCGACGAGGCGCTCAGCGCGGCGGAGAGCGCTGGCGAGCCCTCGCCACAAGAAGCCTTGGTTCGCATCGCCATCGCCTATTGCGATTTCGCCGCCGAAAATCTCCAGCTCTGGCGCGCGTTGTTCGAGCATCGTATGGAGGCCGACAAGATTGTCCCCGACTGGTCGATCCACGACCAGATGCAGCTGTTCCGCCACATCTACCAGCCGCTGGCCGCGCTACTTCCCAAGCGCGGTCCGGAGGAGTTGAGCATCACCGCGCGCAGCCTGTTCTCGGCGGTTCATGGCATGGTGGCGCTGGGGTTGGAACAGAAGTTGGTCGCCGTGCCGCTGCCGGCGCTGCGCAAGGAGATCGCAGGCCTCGTGCGCGCAATGCTGGATGGGCTGGTCGCCCACGCAAAGTAGACACAGCGCGGTGAAACCATCGGCGGAGGCTGACTAAAATTTCGCCTGTCGCATCGCTGTCGCCGCGCCTAGCCTTCGCAGCGAGACGTCCCCTCACCTCTCCCGGAGCCCTCCATGCCCCTCCTCATCCGCGGCGGCACCGTCGTCAATCACGATCATTCGCGCCGCGCGGACGTGCTGATCGACGGCGAGATCATCGTCGCGATCGGGGCCTCGCTCGATGCGCCCACCGGCACTGAAGTGATCGACGCCGGCGGCGCCTATGTCATCCCTGGTGGCATCGACCCGCATACCCATCTCGAAATGCCGTTCATGGGCACCGTCACCGCCGATGATTTCGAATCAGGAACCAAGGCGGCGCTCGCCGGCGGCACCACCATGGTGGTGGATTTCTGCCTGCCCGATCCCGGTCAGTCGATGCTCGCCGCCTATCAGAATTGGCGCCGCAAATCCGAGAAGGCGGCCTCCGACTACGGCTTCCACATGGTCGTGACGTCGTGGTCGAAGCAGATCCATGACGAGATGGAGACCGTGGTCAAAACCTACGGCATCAACACATTCAAGCATTTCATGGCCTACAAGGGCGCGCTGATGGTGAACGACGACGAACTCTACAACTCGTTCGCCCGCTGCGCTCATTTGGGCGCCATGCCCGTGGTCCATGCCGAGAATGGTGACGTCGTCGCCCTGATGCAGGAGGCCCTGATCGCGCGCGGCGTCACCGGCCCCGAAGGCCACGCTTACTCACGGCCGCCGGAGGTCGAGGGCGAAGCCACCAACCGCGCCATCATGATCGCGGACATGACGGGCACGCCGGTCTACATCGTGCACACCAGCTGCCGCGAGGCGCATGAGGCGATCGCGCGGGCACGCGCGGCTGGAAAGCGCGTCTATGGCGAACCACTGATCCAGCACCTATTGCTCGAGGCGGATGAATATCAGAACAAGGACTGGGATCATTCCGCGCAGCGCGTGATGTCACCGCCGTTCCGCGACAGATCGCATCAGGACAGCCTGTGGGCCGGCCTGCAAGCCGGCTCGCTCCAGGTGGTCGCGACCGACCATTGCGCCTTCACCACCGCGCAGAAACGGTTCGGCCTCGGCGACTTCAGAAAGATCCCGAACGGCACCGGCGGCCTCGAAGACCGCCTCGCGCTGCTATGGACCGCAGGCGTCGCCACCGGGCGGCTGACCACGGAAGAATTCGTCGCGGTGACCTCGGCGAACATCGCCCGCATCCTCAACATCTACCCGCGGAAAGGTGCTGTCGCCGTCGGTTCGGATGCCGACATCGTGGTGTGGGATCCCAAGGCGACCAGGACCATCAGCGCCAAGCGGCAGATGAGCCGGATCGATTACAACGTGTTCGAGGGCTTTTCCTGCATCGGCGGGCCGGCGGTGACGCTATCGCGCGGCCGCATCGCGTGGAAGGATGGGAGGTTGCGCGCCGAGGCTGGCGACGGCCGTTTTGTCGAGCGGCCGCCATTTTCGCCGGTACATCTGGCCAATTCGACCTGGAAAAAGCTGACGGCCCCGCACGCGGTCGAACGCGGCGCGGTGACGCCGTAACACTTCTCGCCGCGCGAAGAGCTCAGCCATCTCGGTTGCCTGGCGCGGATGCACGTCGCGTTCAATCGCCCCTCGCGCGCGAGGCGGCACGCGCTATCTCAAGTGTACTTCTGGTGAGTAAGGCGGCTCGCGCCTGCTCGGTCGGGAAGCCTCTTTCGAGCCGCGCCGCGCTCGCGCGCAGCATCGCCGCGTCGAGCTTGCCCTGACGCGATCCGTTCAGCGCGCAGGCGAAGACGCGGTAGAACTGCGCACCGTCATAGGCAACCAGCAGCAGATCGACGCCGGCATTGATCGCCTCGACCACGGCCTTGCAGACGTCGTGCTGGTAGATCGCGCCCATGACGAGATCGTCGGTCATCACCACGCCCTGGTGGTTCCAGGTGTCGCGGATGATCCCTTCGACGACGCGTTTCGAATGCGAGGCGGCGCGATCGGGATCGACGGCGGTGAGCGTGACATGACCGACCATGAGCGCGCTGCGCGAATGCGACAGCACCTCGCGAAATGGGAGCCAGTCCGTTGCTTCCAGCTCCTTCACCGGCGCATCGAGGCTGGCGCTGAAGTGATGGGTGTCGGTGCGCACGCGGCCAATGCCGGGAAAATGCTTGAGCGTGGCGCCGACGCCTGACTCTTCCAGCCCGCGCACATAGGCGCTCGCGATCGTGCTGACGACAGCGGGATCGGTCGCGATCGCCCGTTGCCCGATCAGCGTATGGAAATCGAGGCGGTTGCGCCTCGCCGGCGGCTTCAGGTCGAGCACCGGCGCGAGATTGAGATTGACGCCGAGGCCCGCGAGCTCGCGGCCATGGATGCGGCCGAACTCTTCGGCTTTGGCCTGCTGGTCGTCGGGCGCGAGCCCGCTGAGCGTCGCCAGCGCAGGCACCTTCGTCAGCGGCGGCGCGAGGCGCCCGACGATGCCGCCCTCCTGGTCCGCGGCGACGACCAGCGGCGGCAGGCCGGCGGCGCGCCTGATATCCTGGAGCGCTGCGATCTCGGCACGCAGCGCCTCGACCGTCCGTCCCCGGATGTTGTGCCGGGTGACATAGACGCCGCCGATCAGGCCCTCCTCGGCCAAGCGCGCAACCTCAGGAAAGGAGGAATAGCCGACCACGAAGTGAGGCCCGAGTTGTCGCGCCTCAGCGGGGCTCGCGGCGAGGACATCATGCTTGCGCAGCTCGAACTTCAGATGCGCTGCAGACATAAGAACCGGCAGCAGGCACCAGAGCATGACGAGCAGCTTGCCCGCCGTGCTGCGCCAATGCTTTCTGCGCAGCAGGACGATGACGATCATGATGCTTGCGACGACAAGCGCGATGTTTCCGGCGCCGCGCAGTGGCAGCAGATAAGGATCGTTCTTGTTCGCTGCCGCGAACGCGACGACAGGCGCGGCAAGCCAGAGCAGGACGAGACCGATGCGGCGGAGCAATTGCATGATGCATCACGTGCGAGGAGTGGCGAATGCTCCGCACCTATCAAGGCGATTTGCGCTACGCGAGCGGCAAAAGCGCGCCTGCACGAAAACTGCAAAAGACTCCTGAAACCGTGCAGACGATGATCGCGGCTTCTGCACAAGTACCGTTCAGACTTCGTGATGCCACATATCACGAAAGGTCTCTTAGACATGACGAGCCTGGCTTCGACGATCGCAGCGGATATCCAACCGATCAGGCATTCCTCGATTGCGGCCAAGCTTGGCTGCACGCTGGCACTAGCTGCGTTGGCGGACTGGCTGTTCTACGACGAACGGATCGGGCTGTCGCTGACACTGTTTGCAATTGCGACGGTCTGCGTGTCGGTGCCCTTCAATCATGACTCGCTTGATTCGCGGCGCGCGACGATCGGCGCCGCCATTCTCGTCGCCGGCCTCGTGCCGGCCATCGAGGAGCTCAACACGCTGTCGTTCCTGATCCTCATTGCGGCGCTGCTCATGGCCATGCTGCTCGCGACCAATCCGGAAACGACCGAGTTCGCCGAGCGGACCCGCGCGCTACGCAACTTCGTCCTGCTCGGTCCCTTCAGGTTCTTCCTCGATGCGCCCCAGGTGTTCAACATGTCGGCGTTCACCCGCGGCGTCGCGCTGTGGCTGCTGCCGGCAGCGCTCGGCACCGTCTTCGTCGCGCTGTTCGCAGCAGCCAATCCGTTCATCGAGCGGTGGGTGTCCCTGCTCAATCCAAAGCTCATCCTCGAATATGTCAGCATCCCGCGCGTGCTGTTCTGGGCCTTGATGCTGGCGCTGGTCTGGCCGTTCATTCATGTGCGCTGGCGGCGCAAGACGATTGTCACCACGACCGTTGCCGATGGTCCCGTGCCGCCGCCGCTCCCGTCCCAAGTCTCGGCGGAATTTCTCGGTCCCTCCACCATCCTGCGCTCGCTGATCCTGTTCAACCTGCTGTTCGCGGCACAGTCCATTCTCGACGGCATCTATCTCTGGGGCCATGTGGCGCTGCCCGACAATTTGACCTATGCGTGGTACGCCCATCGCGGCGCCTATCCGCTGATCGTAACCGCGCTGCTCGCCGCCGCCTTCGTGCTGGTGGCGATGCGCCCGGGCGGGCCGGCCGAGAAATCGAAGGTGATCCGGCCGCTGGTCTATCTCTGGGTGGGCCAGAACGTGCTGCTCGTCGCCTCCTCCATCCTGCGCCTCGAGCTCTACGTGGACATCTACACGCTGACTTACTGGCGCATCGCGGCCTTCATCTGGATGGGGCTGGTCGCGCTGGGACTGGTCCTGATCGTGAGCCGCATCGCCCTCAACCGGTCCAACCAATGGCTCGTCGGCGTCAATCTGATCGCGCTCGCGATCGTGCTCTATGGTTGCTCGCTCGTGAACTTCGATGCCTTCATTGCCGACTACAATGTCACCCACAGCCGGGAAGCATCGGGCAAGGGCGTGCAGATCGACATCAACTATCTCCTGACGCTCGGGCCGCAGGCGCTGCCCGCCATCGACAAGGCCATCTTGCTGCGGTCTGGCACCCCCGAGAGCTGCCTTGTGTCGCGCCGCGACCGCCTTGTAGAACAGCAGCGCCCGGATCTGGCCTGGCGAAGCTGGGGCTTTCGCAACTGGAGGCTCCAGCGCAGGCTGGACGCCCAGGCGAAAGCTCAGTCCGGCAGCCAACCGGCAGGCTGACGAGCTAGCGGAGAAGTTCTTGGCGCATCGCATTCTCATCGTCGACGACGAGGGTCATATCCGCGAGGTCATCCGTGTCGCCCTCAGGAAGGCCGGCATGGACGTGATCGAAGCGCGCGACGGCAAGGAGGCGCTCGCCCGCTTCGCCGCCGACAGGCCCGATCTGATCGTGCTCGACATCGGCATGCCGGAATTCGACGGCCTCGACGTCTGCCGCGAGGTGCGCAAAAGCTCCGACGTGCCGATTCTGTTCCTGTCGGCGCGTGACGAGGAGATCGACCGCATCCTTGGTCTCGAGATCGGCGGCGACGACTACGTGACGAAGCCGTTCAGCCCGCGCGAGCTGGTGGCGCGGGTCAACGTCATCCTGCGCCGTCTCGGCCCGCGCAACGGCGAGATCAAGGCCGGTCCCACCGCGCTGGCGCAAGGCAATCTTCTGATCGATCCCGAGCAGCACCGGGCGTCCTTCGCCGGCACGCCGCTGAAACTGACGGCAATCGAGTTCGGCATTTTGCGCGCCTTCCTGACCCGCCCGACCTCCGTCTTCAACCGCGAGCAGCTGATGCGGGCCGCTTATCAGCTCAACATCCAGGTCTCCGACCGCACCATCGACAGCCACATCCGCAACATCCGCGCCAAGCTGGCGGCGCTGAATTGCGAGAACGTCATCGAGACCATCCACGGCGTCGGCTTTAAGCTCGGCCGCTGCGAGAAAGAGGCATGAGCGCGGCGCCCGACAAATGGCGGCCGTCGCTTGGGCTCGTCATCTTTACGGTGCTGACGACCGTCGCCGTGCTGCCGCTGGTTGGCCTGTTCTTCTTCCGCCTCTATGACAACCAGCTCATCCGCCAGACCCAGGCCGAGCTGATCGCGCAGAGCCGCGTGCTCGCGACGATCTATGCTCAGGAAGTCATTGCAAGGCTCGACAGCGGCCTGACGCTCGGCGCCGAGGTGCCGCCAGGCGTGCTGCCCGATCCCGGCGACCAGTTCACGCCGATCCGCCCCGCGCTCGACCTCACCGCCAATGATTTGTTGCGGCGCAGGCCGGATGCGCAGGCCGCAGCCCGGCCGGCAGAGCAGGCCTATGTCGAGATCGGCGCAAAACTGACGCCGATCATCCGCGAGACCCAGAAGGTGACGCTGGCGGGCTTTCGCATCCTCGATCCGCAGGGCGTGGTGATCGCCGGCCGACAGGAGGTCGGGCAGTCGCTCGCCCATATCGAGGAGGTCGCGGACGCGCTGCACGGGCAATACCGCGCCACCTTGCGTAACCGCGTGCCGGACAAGCCGCCGCCGCCGATCTATTCCTTCAGCCGAGGTCTCGGCGTGCACGTGTTCTCGGCGATGCCGGTCATCGTCAACAACCGCGTCGCCGGGGTGATCTACACCACGCGGACGCCGAGCAACATTTTTGACCATCTCTACCAGGAGCGGGCGAAGTTCGTGCTGGCGGGGCTCGCCGTGGTCCTCGGCACGATCGCGATCGGCCTCGTTTTCTCGCGCACCATCACGTTGCCGATGCGCGAGCTGATCGACCGCGCCGCCAGAATTGGCCGCGGCGACCGCGAGGCGTTCCGGCCGCTGCGGCACTACGGCACGCGCGAGTTCGCCCAGCTCTCGCACAGCTTCCTCGGCATGGCCGAGCAGCTGGCGCGTCGCTCGGACTATATCGCAACGTTCTCGGCCCACCTCACCCATGAGCTGAAATCGCCCCTCACTTCCATCAAGGGTGCGGCCGAGCTCTTGCAGGATTCACTTCAGGGCAAATCAGGCAGTCTGACGCCGGCCGAGCAGACGACGTTCATCACCAACATCCTGTCCGACACCCAGCGGCTGGAGGCAATGGCGCAGCGGCTGCGTGAGCTCGCCCGCGCCGAAAGCCTGCCGCAGAACGAACGCACCGAGCTTGCCCCCGTGATTGCCGATCTCAAAAGCCGGTTTCCGGAAAGCGCGATCTCGGCCAGCGGCAGCCTCGACCGCGCGATCGGCATGTCCGGCGAGAAGGCGCTGATCGTGCTGTCGCATCTCGCCGACAACGCGGTGCGGCACAGGGCGAGGACGATCAGGCTGGAGGCGACCTTCGAGCGCACGACCCTGCTGCTGACGGTGAGCAATGACGGCGAGCCGATCTCGGCGCCCAACCGCGACAGGATTTTTGACGCCTTCTTCACCACCCGCCGCGACCAGGGCGGCACCGGGATGGGGCTGGCGATCGCACGCGCGGTGATGGCGAGCCATGGCGGCTCAATCAGGCTCAAGCCGACCGACGAGGGCGCGGCCTTCGAGCTCCAGTTTCCAGCTGCCTAGATGGCGAACACCCAGGCGGCGACGATGGCGGCGATGGTGACGAGACCGGCTATGGTCCAGCCGGCGGCATATTCCAGCTCAGGATGACCGGTCGCCCGCATGATCTCTGCCGGATCGGCGGTATGCTTCTCTGCCATGACAGCCTCGCACGTTACTTCCCGCGTCATATGTAAGTCGCACCAGTCGCCATTAGGTTCCATCACGGACGTGCGAGGAAATCTTATCGATGCCGCGGTCGAGCAGGACTTGATCGGCCGCATCGCAGCATTGCCGCTTCAGCGCTTCCAGTTCGGCGCCTTTGAGGGCAATCGCCGAGCTGCCAACGGGCGGCGTCCGGCACGTGCTGTGCCGGCCGTCCAAAACAAAAACTGCGAAAACAACCCCATGCACAGTAGAAAGCCGTTTCCGGCGCGAGGCTGGATGGCGCCGGGCAACGCCTTGACGGATCGAGATAAAAAAGCCGCGCTGCGCAATCGTCCGGCCGGCTGCGAACTTGCATTGCAAAAGCGGCCACGTGCCGACCAAAGGTGCCGTGAATTCGCCTCAAGGCCAGCTGACTAATGAGGCGAATTGAAAAGACAGGCCAAACCGGCGAGCCAATATGAGTCCCGCAAGGCCGGCATCACCATGAAGAATTATCTGGCTTTTTTCTTAACTCTGACCATGACCACGGCCTCCGCGCACGGACCTTTGCCGGCCAGGCTGTCGCCACCAGCCAATCTCGTGCGAGTGGGCCTCACCGATTCCGACACGACTGCCGGCGGCACCGCGCGGCTGTGCGAGCAGGTCACCTTCTCGCGTGGCCTGCGCTACGGCGAGAGCGAGGCCAATGTGCTCGACGTCGCGACCAGCGCGACCAAGGCGGATACGCCGCGGCCGGTGCTGCTGTTCGTGGCCGGCGACACCTTCACCGGCGACCGCGCGGCGCCCGAGCTGGCCCGGCAGATCCAGGACCAGGCGATGTGCTTTGCCGCGCGCAACGACATGATCGGGGTGCGCGTCAACTATCGCCTGGCACCTTTGGCGCCCTGGCCCGCCGGCGCGAGCGACGTGGCGGCGGCCCTGTCCTGGGTTAACGGCAATATCGACCTGTTCAACGGCGATGCCCGCGAGATCGTCGCGGTCGGCTACGGCGCCGGCGCCTTCCATGTCGCGTCCCTGCTGGCGCATCCCGAGCTTCAGGCCGACCGCGCCGATGTCGCCGCCGTCGTCCTGGTGTCCGGCATCTACCGCGCGGGCAAGGACGCGAGCGACAGCGAGAAGGCCTATCTCGGCAGCGACGCCAGCCAATATAACAAGCGATCGGTCTTCCCCGGCATCCTCAATGTCGACGTGCCGATCCTGCTGGCCTGGGCCGCGGACGATTCCGCCGGCGTCGTCGCGCAAGGCGAGACCCTGAAGAAGACGCTCTGCGGCGCCGGCCATTGTCCGCGCAGCACGCTGCTGCGCAGCCGCGACGGCATTGCGAGCGCCTTTGGCCTGGACGGCTCCGGCGACAGCCTCGCCGAGCCGACACTGCTGCTGGTGCATCAGCTCGAGGCGCGGGGGCTGCCGTAGGGGGGCTATAGAGCCGGGATCTCCTCACCTCTCCCGCTTGCGGGAGAGGTCGCGCCGAAGGCGCGGGTGAGGGCTTCCTCCTCGTTGGGAGTCTCTCTGTGGAGACACCCTCTCCCCAGCCCTCTCCCGCAAGCGGGAGAGGGGGGCAGACCTTCCTCGCGGTCACAACGGGGGCTCAATCCGGCAAGCCTGATCGGCCTCACGCCGGCTTGAACGATGCCAGCGCGCTTTCCAGCAGCGAAAGGATTCGCGGCGCGTCAACACACCTGCCGTTTTGGCTCAATGCTCTGCAACATCAAACCCGGCGATCAAGCCATACGATCGCCAAACGCTTGACCTACATCAACCAGCCTTGGTGGGGATTGAGCCGACCTTTTCGGGGGCCAACATCAAGGTGTCGAGCATGCGCGTCACCGGCAGGCTGCTGTTCGTTTTGATCGTCGCTTTGGCTTCGCTTGGGGCGATGTCCCTGCAACACGCGGAGCAAGCCACGACCGACAAGGAAATCCGCATCGGCAATGTCATGCCGTATTCGGGACCGCTCTCGGAGTTCGGCGCCATCGGCCAAGCGGAGGCCGCCTATTTCGACATGATCAACGCGCGTGGCGGCATCAACGGCCGCAAGGTCCGCTTCATCACGCGCGACGACAATTCCGATCCGGCGACTGCGCTGGAGCTGACGCGCAATCTGGTCGAGACCGAGGACGTGCACCTGATGTTCGGGTCATTCGGCACGCCCGGCAATCTCGCCACGCGCTGGTATCTGAACGAGAAGAAGATCCCGCAGCTGTTCGTCGCCTCCGGCGACGAGGAGCTGAGCCAGCCAAGCGCGTTTCCCTGGACCATGGGCTGGCAGCCGTCGTTCCGGTCGGAGGGGCGCATCTACGCCAACTACATCCAGGCCTATTATCCCCGGAAGAAGATCGTGGTGCTCTGGCAGAACGACCAGTTCGGCCGCATGCTCTACAAGGGCATCGAGGAAGGCCTTGGCGACCTCAACCGTCATGTCCTCGTCGACATCGCCTTCGACATCGCCGACGAACATCTCGACGGACACGTCTCGATCCTCAAGCGCGCGGGCGCCGACATCTTCGTCTTTCTCGGCGTGCCGTCGACGGCATCCAAGGTGATCAAGCTGGCGGCCTCACTCAATTGGCATCCGGTCTTCATCGTGAACGATGCCTCCGCCTCGATCGCCAATGCGATGGCGCCCGCGGGCCTCGAGAACTCCGCCGGCGTGATCTCCGCGGCCTTTCTGAAGGATCCGAGCGATCCCGCATGGAAGGACGATGCCGCCATGAAGGACTGGTTCGCCTTCATGGACAAATACCATCAGGCCGAAAGCACCAACAGCAGCGCCGCGCTCTACGGTTACGCCGCGGCCGAAGCGCTGGCGCAGGTGCTGAAGCAATGCGGCGACGACTTCTCGCGTGACAACATCATGCGTCAGGCGGCTTCGCTTAAGGGCTATCACCCCTCCGTCGCGCTGCCCAACATCAGGATGAATACCTCGCCCAGCAACTATCTGCCGATCAAGCAGATGCGGCTCGTCCAGTTCGACGGCCGTTCCTGGCAGCCTTTTGGCGAGGTGATCGAGACCGCCTTCACCGAAGGCGCGGCGCGGTGAGACGCCTCAGGGCGCGTGTGAGCGCCGCGCGGGATCACCTCTCCCGCTTGCTTGCGGGAGAGGTCGGCGCGAAGCGCCGGGTGAGGGCTCTTTCCGCTTGGGGATCGTCCCGTTGAGGAGGAGACACCCTCTCCTCAGCCCTCTCCCGCAAGCAGGAGAGGGAGCAGACCTTTCTCGCGGCCACAACGAAGGCTCAATCAGGCAACGCTGATCGACCTCACACCGGCTTGAGCGATGCCAGCGCGCTTCCGGCAGCGAGCGGACTCGCGCTGGATTACCGGACTTCACCACCGCGGTGGCGCAACCCCATTTCATGGTGGTCGCAGCAGGCGCCTTTTCGTTTCATCACGGATGTTTAAGATCGGCGCCGACCTGCATCCGCTCCGCTGGGAGAGACCCATGACCGAGACCATCCGCATCAAGCGCTTCCAGGCGCGGCCCGTGATCGTGCCGATGAACCTGCCGCTCCAGACCTCGACCGGGGCGGTCGCCAAAGCGCCGCTGGTGCTGATCGACTGCGAGACCGACCAGGGCGTACGCGGGCACGCCTATCTGTTCTCGATCACGCCGTCTGCCTTGAAGCCGCTGACGGCCATGGTCACGGAAATGTCGGAGTTCGTCGTCGGCGACGAGCTGCTGCCGTTCGAGATCGAGCGCAAGCTCGCCCAGCGCTTCACGCTGCTGGGCCTCGCCGGGCTGCAACGGCTGGCGCAATCCGGCATCGACATGGCGGCATGGGACGCACTCGCTCGTGCACGCGGCCTACCGCTGGCGCGCCTGCTCGGCGGCGCGCCAAAGCCGGTCAGGGCCTACAATTCGAAGGGGCTCGGCATCATGCCCGCGAGCGCCGCAGTCGAGGAGGCGCACAAGCTGCTGGCCGAGGGTTTTCGGGCGGCAAAGATCCGCGTCGGCCGACCCGATGCGCGGGAGGATCTCGCCGTCGTGCGCGCTGTGCGCAAGGCCGTCGGCGATCAGGTGACGCTGATGTGCGACTACAATCAGGCGCTGACGGTCACCGAAGCCATCCGCCGCGGCGAGATGCTCGACGACGAGGGCCTCACCTGGATCGAGGAGCCGATCCGCCACGACGATTATGAGGGCAGCGCCCGTATTGCGGACGCGCTGCACACGCCGGTGCAGATCGGCGAGAATTTCGACAGCGCATTCTCGATGCAGGCGGCACTCTCCGCGGAAGCCTGCGACTACGTGATGCCTGATGTCCAGCGCATCGGCGGCGTCACCGGCTGGCTGCGCGCCGCGGCGCTGGCGCACGCCGCCGGCATCGAGATGTCGACGCACCTGTTTTCCGAGGTCAGCGCGCATCTGTTGTGCGTGACGCCGACCGCGCATTGGCTGGAATATGTCGACTGGGCCGACGCGGTGCTGTCGACGCGGCTAAAGATCAAGGATGGCTTTGCGCTGCCGAGCGAGGAGCCCGGCAACGGGATTGCGTGGGACGAGGCGGCGGTCGCCAAATATCTGGTCAGCTAATGGCGCCGACCGCCAGCGCCGCCGTCGTCCTGGCGAAGGCCAGGACCCATTACCCCGGGAAGTAGTTTGCCGAAGACCGGCTGCTCGGTACTGCGAGCGCTCACAATCGAGGGATCACGCGGTATGGGTCCTGGCCTTCGCCAGGACGACCCGGGGGAGATGATGTGCGCGCAACTACTCATCGTCGTCATTGCGAGGAGCACGCGAAGGAAAAGCCGGGCTTGCCGCGAAAAAAGCCGTTGGCAAAGGCGACGCCCGGGTAAAGATCGGACAAGCGGCGGCTTGCGCTTTCGGCTGAGTTGCGTCCGTCGAGCACATCGCGAAAGGTTCTGGCAACACCCACCATGTCGCAATCCTGCGGCGATAGGCGCAGCGAGCCGATCCCAGCCTCGCGCAATGCAGCAACGTCTCCAACGAGATTGGTGCAGGCATGCGACAGGGTCTGGACGCCGTTGATCGTGAGGAACTCCTGCTGGTCCAGCGTCTTCAACGCGAGCCCGTCCGGGTCCTTTTCGCAGACGAAGCGGCAATTGTCCTTGGACAGCTTGTGAAGCCGCGCATGGTAACAACGGGCGGAAATCGCCAGCGGCACCCGGCCGAAGGCAAAAATCTCGATCACGGCCTGGGGCACCGCTGCGGCAATCACCGCCGCTGACGAGATCGGCAATTCCGGCGGCAGGCAGATGCGCGCTGCGCCTTGCCGGACGTGAAAGGCCGCGCTGGTCTCGTTGTAGATGTTGACGTAGGGACCGATCGCATGCGGCCGGCCCTTGATCGGGCGGAGGCAGGTCAGGTCGTTCACCTCGACCAATGCGCTGTCAGCCGCACAGAGCTCCTCGGTCTGACGCCGTTCGCGCCGCAGCGACACCAGGATCAGCGAACCCAGCAGGACCTGCTTGCCGGCACGCTGGAGCCGTTCGATCACGTCAGGCAGGTGCTCCGCGAAGAACGGCGAGCGTTTCGAGCAGACGACCTCGCCTACGGACACGACATCGACCGGCGCCTCGTCGGCAATCCGAAAGTAGAAATCGCGCCAGCGCTCCGGCGCCCAATTGTAGAGGACGGGGCCGAGCCTCAGCTGCATCGGGGCTTCTCTCATTGATGGCCGGCCGCCATCGGTTGCAATCATCGCCATCAATCATCGCCATTAATCATCGCCATGTCTTGCGATAGGCGCCGAGCGTAGAGGCCTGGCCTTCAGTGAAGGGCCGCAGGCTCACGATGTCCGCTTCGCGCCCCTGCTCGATTGTATCGAGTGCGCGACGGAAATGACGGACCACGCTCTCGATATAGGCCCGTCCGCGCTGACGCCCCTCGATCTTCAGGGCGGCAACGCCGGCGCTTCGCAATCCCCCGAGCAGCGTCGTGGCATCGAGGCTGACAGGGTCCTCGACGACGTAGCCGTCGCCATGCGCGGTGGAAAACCGCCCCTTGCAGAGGGTCGGATAGCCCGCGGCCTCCTGCGGGGCGAAGCGGTTGATGGTGAAGCCACCAAGCCGGGACGTCGTTCCCTGCGCGGTCTCCTCATAGGCCACATGGCTCGCCGGCGAGCAGACGCCCTGCATGTTCGGCGATTTGCCGGTCGCATAGGACGACAGCGAGCAGCGCCCCTCGGCCATCACGCAAAGGCCGCCGAACACGAACACTTCGGTCTCGCACGCCGTCTCGCGGGTGATTTCGGCGATCTCCGCAACGCTGAGCACGCGTGGCAACACGACGCGGCGCGCCCCGAACATCTCGACGTAGAACGCGATGGCATCGGGATTTGCGGCGGCAGCCTGCACCGAAACATGAAGGCGCTGGCCCGGATGACGTTTGGCGACGTAATCCATGAGCCCGATATCGGCGACGATCAGCGCGTCGGCTCTGGCATCGACGGCATCGTCCACGGCGCGCTGCCAGAGCGTCACGGACGACGCCCGCGGAAAGGTATTGATGGCGACCAGGATGCGCGCGCCGCGTCCATGGGCGAACGCGATTCCCTTACGCAGCTCGTCGCGGCTGAAGTTCAGCCCCGGAAAATTGCGCGCATTGGTCTCGTCGTTGAAGCCACAATAGACGGCGTCAGCCCCGGCATCGATGGCGCTGCGCAGCGCGGCCGGCGTGCCGGCGGGACAGATCAGCTCCATCACCTCTGCTCCTGCGGCGGGCCGGTCAGCCTGTCCCGCGCGGCCTCGAAGGAACGCCTCACCGGCTCGCCCAACGGACCGAACAGGGAAGCCAGCTCCGCGGCGAGATCGAGCCGCGCATCGTCGATCGCATTGCGCAAGGCCAGCACAGCCTCCATGTCGCCTTCGATTCCGAGCTGACGCGAAAACATCAGCGCGTCGCCATCGACCCTGCCCTCGACCAGGGCCAGCAGGTTTGCGAGCGAAGCGGAGACATAGGCTTCCAGGCCTTGCGGCAGCTCGCGCACCACCGACAGAAGCGGCGGCGCGGCCTCGACGATGAAGGCGAACGGCAGGTCGACCGGCTTGATCCCGAACCGTGCGCGGCGATGTGGTCCGAGCCGGTCGAGCAGGCCGGGATTGCGCCTCAATATCCGCGACAGGAAGCCACGAAACGCGAATTGCAGCGGCAGCAGCGGCAAGGGACGTATTGCCAGAGCGAGCAGCGGCGGGATTGTCGGCAACGAACCGGACGCGACGGACGAATGACTCATTCCGTCATCTGAGCCGATTGCGCGCAAATGTATTTGAGCGGGAACAATGAAGATCGAAATCTCGCCGGCTAGCTTCTGCTTTTTCAGGAGACCGTTCGCTTGCAACGTGACGTTCCGCGCTTCGGCGAATTATCCGACTTCCTGCACTTCCTCGAAGGCAAGGGGCAGCTGCGACGCATTCGCGAACCGGTTTCCGTGGTCCATGAGATCACCGAGATCCACCGGCGCGTGATCGGCGAACACGGTCCTGCACTATTGTTCGAACGCCCAGTCAGGGCCGACGGCCTTCCCTCCGAGATGCCGCTGCTGACCAATCTGTTCGGCACGGTGGAGCGAACCGCGTGGGGCATGGGCATCACGCCGGACCGGCTGGAAGAGCTCGGCGTCTTGCTGGCCGAGTTGCGCGCACCGCGTCCTCCGCACGGCGTCCGGGATGCCTGGCGCAAGCTGCCGCTGGCGCGCGCCGCGCTTGCCACGCGGCCACGATCGCGCCCTGCGGCGGCGGTGCAGGATCGCGTGGCGATGGGCGAGGACATCGATCTAACAAAACTGCCGGCGCAGATCTGCTGGCCGGGCGAGCCCGCACCCTTGATCACCTGGCCGCTGGTCATCACCGCTCCGCCGGAGTCGCCCGTCGCGGACCAGGAAGAGAATGTCGGCGTCTACCGCATGCAGATCCTCGGTCGCGACCGCTCGATCATCCGCTGGCTCGCTCATCGCGGCGGCGCCCGGCATCACCAGCAATGGAAGGCACGCGGGCGCGACATGCCGGTCGCGATCGTCATTGGAGCCGACCCCGCGACGATCCTCGCCGCCGTGCTGCCGCTGCCGGAGACGATGTCCGAGCTGCGCTTCGCAGGTCTCCTGCGCGGCGAGCGGCCCGAGCTGACGCCGTGCCTGACGATTCCTCTCGCGGTCCCCTCCGCGGCCGAGATCGTCATCGAGGGCCTCGTCTCGGCAACCGAGACGGCCGCCGAGGGCCCCTATGGCGATCACACCGGCTACTACAATTCGGTCGAGGCCTTTCCCGTGCTTCGGGTCACCGCCATCACGTCGCGCCGACAGCCGATCTATCTCTCGACCTTCACCGGCCGCCCGCCGGACGAGCCGTCCCGGATCGGCGAAGCATTGAACCGGCTGTTCGTGCCGCTGATCCGGCAGCAATTCCCCGAGGTGACCGACTGCTGGCTGCCGCCCGAGGCCTGCTCCTACCGGGTCGCGATCGCTTCCATCAGGAAGCGCTATCCCGGCCAAGCGCGACGGCTGATGCTCGGCTTGTGGTCGATGCTGCCGCAGTTCAGCTACACCAAGCTGTTGATCGTGGTCGACGACGATATCGACATCCGCGACTGGCGCGCCGTGATGTGGGCGGTCGCGACCCGCAGCGACAGCTCGCGCGACCTCGTCACGCTCTCGGATACGCCGATCGACTATCTCGACTTCGCCTCGCCGAAATCCGGCCTCGGCGGCAAGCTCGGAATCGATGCCACCACCAAGATTCCGCCCGAGACGGAGCGGGCCTGGGGCGAGCCCCTGATGATGGATCCAGCCGTGATCGCCAGGGTCGACAGGATGTGGCCGGCGCTCGGCCTCGGCGCAATGGCTGGACCTCAACAGCGCGAGACCGCATGAGCGCGCGGCATGGCGTGGTCGTCGGCGTCAGCGGCGCCTCGGGCGCGGCCATCGGCATGCGCATCGTCGAGCGGCTGGCGGAGAATCCGCTTTGCGCGGTGCATCTCGTAATCTTACCGGCGGCCGAGCGCACGCTCACCGAGGAAGCCGGTGCCGGCGCGCTGCCCCGGCTGCGCGCCCTCGCCTTCCGCGACCATGATCCTGCCGACATCGGCGCCAGCATCGCCAGCGGCTCGTTTCCGGTCAGCGGCATGATCGTGGCGCCGTGCTCGATCCGCACGCTGTCGGCCATCGCCTGGGGACATCTAGACAATCTCCTCGTGCGTGCGGCCGACGTGCAGCTCAAGGAGCGGCGGCGTCTGGTGCTCCTGGTCCGAGAAAGCCCGCTGCATCTCGGACATCTCCGCGCGATGCTCCAAGCGACCGAGATCGGCGCAATCATTGCGCCACCGCTGCCCGCCTTCTACCTGAAGCCGCAGTCGGTGGCCGACATCGTCGACCAGATCGCCTGCCGCGCGATCAACCTGCTGGGCCTGCCCGACGTCTCGGCGCCGGCGTTGAGATGGCACGGCCGTGACGCCGACGATTCATAGGCATCAGCGCGCGGCCGCGTTCAGATCCATCGTCTCCAGCAGGCTGTTCTGCCGCCAGTCGATGAAGGCGTCCTTCAGACGGCTGATGATTCCGGCGTGCTCCGGCATGCCGAAGAGATTGTGCCGTTCGAGCGGATCGGTCGCGAGATCGAACAGCTGCCCGTCCTCGGCGCCGTGAATGAACACGACCTTCCACCTGTCGTCACGCACCATGGTGATCAGCCTTGCGCCGGTCATGGCGACGTCGCCGGCCTGCTCGCTGAACACGAAGCCACGGCCGGCCCATTTTTCGCCCTTCAGGGCTGGAAGCAGGCTGCGGGCCTGGAACGGCTTCGGATGCTGTGCGCCGGCGAGATCCAGAATGGTCGGGGCGAGATCGAACAGCTGGCACTTCCCGGCAATGCGGCGCCCGCCGGTGAACCGTCCCGGTGACCAGACCAGCAGCGGGATGCGGGTGACGGGCTCGTACATCGACCATTTCTGACTGAGGCCGTGCTCGCCGAGATTGTCGCCGTGGTCCGACATGAAGATGACGACGCAATTGTCGAGATAGCCCCTGTCTTCCAGCGTTTGCAGGAGACGGCCGATCTGCTCGTCGATCATGGTGACGTTGGCATAATAATGCGCGCGCAGGCGCCGCATCTGGTCGTGCGTCGGCGCGAGCTTCCATGACACCGCGTCATGATCGACTTCGGTATCGTGGCGGCGCTTCTCCTTCAGATAGGCCGGCAGCCCCTCGATCTCGGCCTCGGTCGGCTGCGGCACCGGAAGGTCGTTGCGCGCGAGGTAATGTTCCAGATAGTCCGGCAGCGGATCATAGGGCGGGTGCGGTCCGGGCAGGCCGATCTGCATGAACAGCGCCTCGGGCTTGGGTCGGGTCTCGAGCCACCACATCGCGGTCTCCGCGACGAAGATATCCGGATGCAGCGATTTCGGCATCTCCCAGGTGAAAGCGCCCATGCGGTCGCCATAGTCCGGCAGGCTGCGGTAGCCGGCGCGCGACGGCTTTGTCAGCTTGTGGGCGGCAAAGGCCTTGTCGAGTTCGTCGGCGAACCAACGGCCCTCGAAGAAGCGATCCTTGTTCTCGACGACGAAACGCTCGTGGAAGCCGGCCTTCGCATCGTAGGGGATCGTGTGCATCTTGCCGACATTGACGCAGTGATAGCCAGCCTCCGCCAGATTGGTGACCCACGTCTTCTGCCAGTGCTGCCCGTTCTTCAGCACGCCAGAGGCGTGCGGATAGAGGCCGGAGAACAGCGCCGCGCGCGAGGGAACGCAGCTCGGCGCGTTGATGAAGCAATTGTCGAAATAGACGCCCTCACGCACCAGCCGATCGAGATTCGGCGTCTTCATGTAGGGATGGCCTGTCGCCGCGATCGTGTCGAAGCGTTGCTGATCGGTCATGACCAGGACGATGTGGGGCTTTGTCACGATGGTTTTGTCCTGCGCGGCATTGATCCGGGAGGAGATATGTCTGACATAATAATTCTTGTCAAACCTGCCGCCATGAGATTATCTTGCATATGGACGGCCGGAATTCTTCCGCCGCGTCGTCAGCATCTGCAATAAATCAGACATTTGACTTCACGGAACCGGGTTCACCGTGGCCAAGACCGACAGCAGCGATAATCCGCAGGCGAGCGCCCAGGTGGCCCGCGAGGTGGCGCGACTGATCCTGACCGGGGTGTGGCGCGAGGGCACGATCTTGCCGCGCGAAGTCGAGCTGGCCTCGCGCTTCCGCGTCAGCCGCGCCTCGATCCGCGAATCGCTATCGCTGTTGAAGGCGAAGGGATTGATCGCCTCGAAACAGAAAGCCGGCACGCATGTCCGCGCGCGCTTCGACTGGAACATGCTCGACGAGGAGCTGCTGAACTGGACGCTGTCGGCGCTGCCGACGCAGGAGTTCGCCAAGCAGATCATGGAGGTCCGCCGCATCATCGAGCCCGAGGCCTGCGCGATCTGCGCGATGCGCGGCACGGATGAGGATTTTGCCCGGATCGAACGCGCTTATCGCGGCATGGACGCTGCCGGCATGGACCGGCTCGCCTATGCCGAGCCCGACTTGCAGTTTCACCGCGGCATCCTGATCGCCACGGGCAACGACTTTCTGATCGCCTTCGGCGCGACGGTCGCGGCAGCCTTGCGGATGTCGTTCAACCTGTCGACGACGAATCCGGGCGCACCGCGGAAAAGCCTGCCCTATCATCGCGCGGTGCTTGACGAGATCTGGGCGCGCAATCCGGACGGCGCGCGCCAGGCCATGCACAAGCTCATGGATCTCACCGAACAGAACATCGTCTCGGCCCTGTCGCGCCAGCGAAAGAAGGATGCCGAGGACGAGAACGCCCGCACCAGACGGGCGCGTTGAAACCGGCAAACAATAATTGGGAGGACATGATGAAGAACGCATCGCGCGGAAGTTCGCTCACCCGCCGTAAACTCTTGCAGGCCAGCGCCGCGACCGCGGCGCTTACGGCATTTCCCGCGCCGCTGATCGCGCAGACGAAACCGTTTGCCGGCGTCACGCTGCACGGCGCCTCGTTCCAGCACCGCTTCTTCACGCTGCTGCAGAAATACATCCCCGAGTTCGAGGAGAGAACCGGGATGAAGGTCGATCTCCAGCTCTCGGCCTTCCCGGTCTACAATCAACAGGCCAATCTCGAACTGTCCTCCGGCGGCTCGGCCTATGATTTCGTCAACGTCACCTTCATCCTGGCCGCGCGCTGGGTCGCGGCGGGATTGCTGGCCAATCTCGACGAGTTCACCGGCGATGCCAATCTGACCCCGGCCGAATGGAATCCCAAGGACTTCGTCGAAGGCGCGCAGGTGCCCTACCGCGACGCCAAGGGCGCGACTTACGGTTATTCCTGGGAAGGCGGCGCGATGCTGATGGGGCTGTCGCGCATGGATCTGATGGAGAAGAAGGGGCTGAAGGTCCCGAAGACGTTCGCCGAGCTCCAGCAGGTCTGCGCCGAAATCAACGGCACCGACGGCGTCAGCGGCATCACCTCGTTCCAGCTGCATCACTGGAATCTGCCGCCCTACATCCAGGGCTTCGGCGGCAACATCTTCCGCAAGCCGCCCTCCGACATCATGCCGGCGTTGAACACGCCCGAGACCATCCAGGGCATCGAATTCTATGCGAACCTCCTGAAGAGCGCGCCGAAGGGCGTGCTGACCTACACCGAAGACCAGGCGCGGCAGTCGGTGCTCACGGGACGCGCCAACATCTTCATCCATTCCAGCGCCTGGGTGACGCCGATCCTGCTGTCCGAGGAGAGCAAGGTGAAGGAGACAGCGCGCGTGGTGCGGATGCCCGCGGGACCCGTGCATGACCACCCCGCCTCCAACAGCCAGGGGCTCGGCATTCCCAAGAACGCCAAGAACAAGAAGGCGGCGTGGGAATTCATCAAATGGGCGCTCTCCCCCGACATCTCGATGCGGCTTGTCAAGGAGCACGGCCATTCCTCGGTCTGCCGGCGCTCCATCATCACCAGCGAAGCTTATCGCAAGCTCAACACCGTCAACGGCCAGGATCTCGGCGCGCTCTATCTGGAAGTGCTGGAGCTGCCGGCCAAGGGCGAGAACTACATGGCCTATCGTACCGTGAAGGAGTTCCCGATCGTCGGCGACGTGCTCAACAAGGCGTTCGAGCAGGTCGCAACCGGCCAGCTGCCCGCGAAGGACGCGATGAACGCCGCGCAGGACCAGGCGATCGCCGCGCTCCGCCGTGCCGGGACGCAGCTTTGAGCGAGAGTGGAATTGACGCGGAGCGCCGCAGCTTCATCGCCTGCGCGCTCACGCCGAGCCTGATCGTGCTGTTTGCGGTCGCCGTGCTTCCGGCGATCTATCTCGTCGTGACCAGCCTGACGCCGTTCCAGTTGACGGCGCCGGGCTCGGCGACCGATTTCAGCGTGCCGCTGCGCAATTACGGCCTGCTGCCCGGCGATCCCCGCTTCGTCAATTCACTCTGGGTGCAGGCAAAACTGTCGTGCTGGGGTGTGCTGTTCCAGGTCCTGCTCGGCATGCTGCTCGCGCTGCTCCTCAACGTGCCGTCGCGCTTCGTCGAGTTCGCCCGCACCTTCTTCCTGATCCCGATGGTGCTGCCGCCGATCGTCGTCGCGGTGATCTGGAAGCTGATCTACACGCCCGACATCAGCCCGCTTTATTACGCCGCGCAGCTCCTCAATTTCACCATGCCTGCGCTGACCTCCAGCGTCGATTTCGCGCTGACCGCCATCATCATCGCCGACACCTGGGAATGGTTGCCCTTCACCTTCCTGATGGTGCTGGCGGCGCTCCAGACCATCCCCGACGAATATTCGGAGGCCGCCCTGGTCGACGGCGCCAGCAAGCTTCAGATCTTCTGGTACGTCACCCTGCCCTTCATCACGCCGATCCTCGTCATCTCCGGCATGTTCCGCCTGATCGACAGCGTGAAGGCGTTTCCGTTGATCTTCCTGCTGACCAGCGGCGGTCCGGGCACGGTCACGGAAGTCACGAACTACTATGCGTATCTCCTTGCCTTCGACACCAACGAGATCGGCTATTCCAGCGCGGTCACGGTCGTGATGCTGCTGCTCGTCGCCGGCATCAGCCTTGCCCTGGTCTGGATGGGGCGCCGGCGGGAGGCGATGGCATGAGCCACCATTCCGGACGCCGCGCGACGCCTGGGCGGCTGGTCGCGATCACCATGACGCTGCTCGTCGTGCTCTCGCCGTTTCTGTGGCTGCTGCAGATGAGCTTCAAGTCCAACGACCAGATCCTGCAATTCCCGCCACCGCTGATCTTCACGCCGACGCTGGAAAACTACGTCTCGCTCTGGCACAGCGCGTTCTCGGCCTCCTTCGTCAACAGCCTCTTGAGCGCCTCGCTCTCGACCGCGCTCGCACTGCTGTCCGGCGTGCCTGCGGCCTACGCGCTGTCGCGCTGGGCCGGGCGCGGCAAGCATGCGCTCTCCTTTGCGATCCTGGTGACGCGCATGGCGCCGCCGATCGCCTTCACCATTCCCTTCTTCCTGTTCTATCGCTGGATCGGGCTGCTCGACACCGTCACCGGCCTGGTGCTGGTCTACACCAGCTTCAACCTGCCCCTGGTGATCTGGATGATGCAGCCGTTCTTCGACACCATACCGGTTTCGCTGGAGGAAGCCGCCCTCGTCGACGGCGCGCGGACGCGCACGGTGTTCACAAAAATCGTGCTGCCGATGGTGACGCCCGGCATCGCCGCGACCGCGATCCTCTGCTTCCTCTACGCCTGGAACGATTTCTTCTTCGCCCTGATCCTCACCCGGACCAATGCACGCACCGCGCCGGTCGCCGTCGTCAACTTCATGAACTACGAGGGCTGGGAATGGGGCAAGATCGCCGCCGGCGGCTCGCTGGTGATGGCGCCGGTGCTGATCTTCTCGCTCGCGGTGCGCCGTTATCTCGTCTCCGGGCTGACCGCCGGCGCGGTCAAGGGATGATGCCATGAAGCTTCCGACCGGCGCCTCGCGCGTCGTCTTCATCTTCGCCCATCCCGCCGGCCATGTCGGTGCGCCCAGATACTACACGCCTTATTTCGAGGAGCGGGGCCTCGACTGGCACATGGTGCCGATGGATGTGCACCCGGACGATCTCGCCAGGACAATCCGCACGCTGGCGAAATCGCCGAGCACCGCCGGCTTCAACCTGACCATGCCGCACAAGCCGGCGGCGTTCGAACTCTGCGACCATGTGGGACCTGCCGCGACATTCGAGGGTGTGGTCAACACGATCCGGATCGAAGCGGACGGAAAGCTGGTCGGGGAGTCCTTTGATGGCGGCGGTTTTCTGAACGCCGCACGCGAGGCCAACATGTTCGATCCCGAGCGCCGCACTGTCGTGATCGGCGCGGGCGGCGCCGGCCGCGCGATCTGCCACGCACTCGCCGCAGCGGGCTTGAAGCGCCTGCGCATCCTCAACGAGGTGCCCGCTCCGGTCGAGTTGCTCGCAGCAAAGCTGCGCGGGCAATTCCCCGATCTCGATATCAGCCTCGAGGAGCGCTTCGACGACGTCGGCCTCTGCGTCAACGCCACATCGCTCGGCCTGCACGCGAGCGACGCGCTGCCGATGGATCCGTCCAATCTGCCGGGGGATTGCGCGGTATTCGACATCATCGCCGCCCGCCGCACCGAATTCATGGAAGCCTGTGCGAGCCGCGGCCTGAAGGTCGTCGACGGCGTCACGATGATCAAGCATCAGCTCCCGCTGCAGACGGCGTTCTGGCGGCTTGGACGGTAAGTCAGCTGCTGATCCCGACGCGACCGAGGCCTGAAGCGGCAAACGCTCTCACGATGATCCGCCCGGATCGCGCCGGTAGCGGAAATCGCAATGAGGTGCGCCTTGCATGATGGTTTGCGTGCGCGTGAGCCTGATGTCGCGGCCGAACCCTTCCGCGGTGGCAAAGTCGGCGGTGCAGACCAGGAGGAAGCCGAGCTCGGGCTCGCCCAGCGCCTTGTAGAACTCGGCATAAGCGCATCGCTTCACGTCGAATGCGAAGACGTCCTTCGACTGCTCGATGACGTCATAGGCGAGCGCGTCGTCGCGGGCATAGGTCTTGAAGGCGGACGCGACCGCCTGGCCGAGGTCTGCCTCGTTCTCGTTTAGGCTCTTGGCTTTCCAGAATTCCTCGCCGAAGCCGCGATAGAGATCTCCGAGCGCCTTGCGCACCAGCGCGTTGGCGCGCGCCTCGCCGAGCTCGGCCTGCAGCGCCTTAACCAGCGGCACCAGCACCTGCGCCTGAATTTTTGCTTGTTCGATGACGGATATGCTCATGGCAAACTCACGTCGCGGATCACGCGGATCAAGGGGAGCGTAGATCCTATGGGTGACGGGCGGCGACCACCAACTCACCCAGAGGATCTATGGACTGCGGCAAGCATAGCCGCAACAGCGACGATTGGCTAACTTTGCGCAGGATAAACCAAGCGGCCGTCAGCCATGACGCGCGCCGCCGGATTCATCTCGGCCTGTTTGACCTGCCCTGGTCCCAGAATGTGAAACACGGTCTCGCCGGCGGCGAGCAGATAATCGGTGATGATGCGGCGGTGACATCGCCACCACAATGTTTCCGCGCACATGATGGCGCAGCGCTGCGTCTGCCCGAGATCGCGCAAATGAGCGAGACCTTCGTGAAAGGCCGCGCTCATGGCGTAGTCGGCATAATTGTGGAAGCTGCCGTTCTGCCAGAAAGCATTGGTCTCGCGCGGCACCTCGCGCTTGCGGCTGCGCAGGCCGCCGAGCGAGGCGATATGTTCGTAGCCGATCGAAACGGCCGCGAGCGACTGCGGCAGCGTGTCGCGATTGTACTGCGGGTTGGTGCGCGAGCGGGGCACGGTGCGAACGTCGGCCAGATATGTGATCGAGCTGCCCTGCAACAACTCGATGAATCCCTCGATCGAATGCGTGGCATGGCCGATGGTGAAGAAGGGATGAGCCATGGGATGCCTTGCTCACCTCACGTTCAACTCCGCAACAATCGCAACGCCTTTCCCTTGTGCAGGGCGACGTGGTCGGTCTTGTCGCTCTTGATCTCGTATTGCGGGTCGTCCGGCGTGGCGTGGTGGACGTAGCCCTTGTAGTCGACGTCCTCGGTGTGCACGCGCAGGATATGGCCGCGCACCCGGCCGGCCTCGGAATTCCAGCTGACGTGGTCGCCGCGCTTGAAGATTTTTGGCATGGCGGAACAATGCCGGAGCCGGTGGGGTGTTCCCGAAGACCGAGCAAGCCGTGCCAGTCCGTCTACGCTCTTCGAGCTACGCCGGACATGTTTCGCAGTGAGATTGGTGGCTTGCCGAGCCGTAGCTCGCGGCGGCAGCCCGCCTGCGCCCGTTGGGCTACGGCGCGGCATCCTTCACTCGCTTCGCGAGCGAAGGATGGTGGGCACGACAGGGATCGAACCTGTGACCCCTACCATGTCAAGGTAGTGCTCTCCCGCTGAGCTACGTGCCCTAGAGGTCGTCTAGATCGGGTGGGGTCCCTATAACGGCTCAGGGGAGCCGGCGCAAGGACGGAAGGGGGCCGATTCAGGCCGCCAGCATCTTGTTCACTTCGCTGACCAATTCGCGCAAGTGGACGGGCTTGGATAGCACCTTGGCGTTCTTGGGGGCGTCCGAATCCGAGTTCAGGGCCACCGCGGCGAAGCCGGTGATGAACATGATCTTGATGTCGGGGTCGAGTTCCGAGGCGCGGCGGGCGAGCTCGATACCGTCCATCTCCGGCATCACGATGTCGGTCAGCAGCATCTCGAACGGCTCTTCCCGCAACCGCTGATAGGCGGCCATGCCGTTGTCATGGGACGAGACCTGAAAACCGGCGTTTTCCAGCGCCTTGACCAGGAAGCGGCGCATGTCGTTGTCGTCTTCGGCGAGCAGGATCTTTGGCATGGCAGGAAACGTCGAATCCCCAGAGGATATCAGCAGAGGTCACTAAGCCCGACAGAGGGTAAATTTGGGGTGAAAATCTTAACCCTGAGACGGCTGCTGCTGCCGGCCCTTTGTGAACCTGAACGCAGCTCGAATCAATCGAGCCGCGCGCGGAGATCCCCACCCCGCTGCCCGCAGGGTTAAGACGTGTTCCAGTGCCCGTCACATCTTTTCGCTTGGCAGAATGGTTGCGATTCCGGACAATGACGTCACATAAGAGCCGCTCGATCGGCCGAATCAATGCGATCTGGACCATGCCAGATCCCGGCGCGAAGGGACGAAGCCTGAGAAGATGACCCGGTTTGACGGCGAAACGTCGCCAGCCTTCGAGATCGTGGAGCCCGCGCAATGGCGTGCCCCGGTCATCTTCAACTCGCCCCATTCCGGCTCGACCTATCCGGACGAATTCCTCATCGCATCCAGGATCGACCTGCCGACGCTGCGGCGGTCCGAAGATTCGTTCATGGACGAGCTGATCGGCCATTTGAGCGATCGCGGCTTTCCGACCGTGCGGGTCAACTTTCCCCGCTCCTATGTCGACGTCAACCGCGAGCCCTATGAGCTCGATCCCCGCATGTTCACCGGCCGCCTGCCGAGCTTTGCCAATACCCGCTCGATGCGGGTCGCCGGCGGTCTCGGCACCATTCCGCGCGTGGTCGGTGACGGACAGGAAATCTACCGCGACCGCATCCTGGTCGACGACGCGCTGGGACGGATCGAGACGCTGTACAAGCCCTACCACCGCGCGCTGCGTCGGCTGATCAACAAGGTGCACCAGTTGTTCGGCACCGTGGTGCTGGTCGACTGCCACTCGATGCCCTCGGTCGGCGTCAGCAGAGACGAGCCGCGCCGGCCCGATATCGTGATCGGCGATCGCTACGGCACGAGCTGCACGCCGCTGCTTCCCGACCGCGTCGAGGAAACCATGACGGGCCTCGGCTATTCGATCGGCCGCAACAAGCCCTATGCCGGCGGCTTCATCACCGAGCATTACGGCAATCCCGCGAGCGGCCTGCACGCGGTGCAGCTCGAGCTCAATCGCGCGATCTATATGGACGAACGGCGGCGCGAGCGCAGTCCGCGCTTTGCGCAAGTCGCAAGCGACTTCGGCATCCTCGCCGACGTGCTGGCGACCACGATCCCGTTCGGCGATCTCGGCTCGTTCCAGGCCGCAGCGGAATAGTCGCCTCTTACTCTCGGACGAGAGTGCCGCGAGCCAACGGCGCGAACGCGTTTTCGCTTCGCAAGTTTGCGCGCTCTGAAATGAAAACAGAGGCCCAAAGAAAAAAGGGCCGCTTCTGATGAAGAAGCGGCCCAAGTCTAGGGAGGAAACGCCCAAGGAGGGCAGCGGTAACGCCAAGCGCTACCGCACCGCAACAATATGCGACCGCGCCGCACAAAGTGCAAGGGCTTTTCAGTCGTTTCCCATGCAATAGGACATGGCTCAGTTGCTTCCATGGAAACCCAGATTCAGTTTCTTTGATAAGGAAATTCAATGAGTTGATAAGTGTTTGCATACAAACGAGGCATGGTCGGAACTAAGTTTTCAACACTGTGATCGATATTTGGCCAGGAGATGACTGAGATGAGGCAGCCGGTTGCGGCATTCAAAATACCAGGGAGCAAATCAAGACAGCGCTGCAAGATTCTGCGGATTTGAGCTAGGCAGAAGCGAGCTTCATCCGACTTTCGCTTTTGAGGACACGCCGTGACGGTGATCGACTTCTCCGCCTTCATCGGACGGCTCGCCACCGCCTCCGGCGAAACCATCCTGCCATTCTTCCGCACCTCGCTGTCGGTCGACGACAAGAGCAAGACCAAGGATTTCGATCCCGTGACGGAGGCCGACCGCGCCGCGGAGGCCGTGATGCGGCGGCTGATCAAGGCCAGCTTCCCCCAGCACGGCATCGTCGGCGAGGAGTTCGGCAATGAGCGCGACGACGCTGACTATGTCTGGGTGCTCGATCCCATCGACGGCACCAAATCCTTCATCGGCGGGTTTCCGATCTGGGGCACGCTGATCGCGCTGCTGCACAAGGGCGCGCCGGTGTTCGGCATGATGCACCAGCCCTTCATCGGCGAACGCTTCTCCGGCGACAACGGCTCGGCCAATTACAAGGGCCCCTCTGGCGAACGCCGGCTCCAGGTCCGGCGCTGCGCCTCGCTGTCGGAAGCCACGACCTACACCACCAGCCCGCTGTTGATGAACGAGAGCGACCGCGCCATCTTCGGTCGCATCGAGCAGGGCGCGCGGCTGTCGCGCTATGGCGGCGACTGCTACTCCTATTGCATGCTCGCCGCCGGCCATGTCGACCTCGTGGTCGAGACCGAGCTGAAACCCTACGATATCGCGGCGCTGATCCCGATCGTGACCGGCGCTGGCGGCGTCGTCACCACCTGGGAAGGCAAGCCGGCCCAGGGGGGCGGCCGCATCATCGCGGCCGGCGACCCCAGGGTCCACGAAGAAGCACTCAAGCTTTTGAACCAATAACAACGCGAGCGGAGGGCTTGCATGACCGT
This sequence comes from Bradyrhizobium zhanjiangense, assembly GCF_004114935.1. Lineage (NCBI taxonomy): Bacteria > Pseudomonadati > Pseudomonadota > Alphaproteobacteria > Hyphomicrobiales > Nitrobacteraceae > Bradyrhizobium > Bradyrhizobium zhanjiangense. The sequence goes on along the minus strand of NZ_CP022221.1, from coordinate 1,470,170 downwards.
CTCACGCAGGCTGCTCGTTGAATTGTTCTTGGGATTGTTCCTGCTGCTGCCGTCATTGGCGTCGGCGCAGAATTTCCCGGCCAAGCCGATCAAGCTGATCGTGCCGTTCCCGGCCGGCGGGCCCAACGACATCATCGCGCGGGTGATCGGCCAGCGCATGTCCGAGTTGTCAGGACAGCCGGTGGTGATCGACAATCGCGGCGGCCAGGGCGGCGTGCTCGGCACGGATGCCGTCTCCAAGGTCGCGCCCGACGGCTACACCATCGCGATCTCCTCAGCCGGCGCGCTCGCGATCGGCCCGAGCATGGAGAAGGTAGCCTATGACACACTGACCGACCTCACGCCGGTGACGCTGGTTGCGACCGTGCCGGAAATGCTCGTGGTCGCGACCAATGTCCCCGTCAAGGACATCGGCGAGCTGATTGCGCTCGCCAAGGCGCAGCCGGGAAAGCTCAACTTCGCCTCCTCCGGCCCCGGCAGCCTGCCGCATCTCGCCGGCGAATTGTTCAAGCTGACGGCGAAGATCGACATCGTGCACGTGCCCTATCGCGGTGCTGCGCCCGCGGTGAATGATCTGTTGGGCCAGCAGGTCCAGATGACGTTCCTCGATCTGCCGGTGCTGCTGCCGCAGGTCAAGGCCGGCGCGTTGCGGCCGATCGCGGTCGGCTCGGCCGAGCGTGCACCGACCGCGCCGGAGGTGCCGACCACGGCGGAAGCGGGGTTTCCGCAGCTGCGCATCGAGAACTGGTACGGCATGGGCACGCCGAAGGAGATCATCGCTGCGCTGCATGGCCTGGCAACGAAGGCGATGGCAGATCCGGCGGTGAAGGAGAAGCTCGCCGCCCAAGGCGCGACGCTGATCGGCGATGAGCCCGAACATTTTCGCAGCTTCATCGCCGACGAGACCAAGAAGTGGGCGAAGGTGATCAAAGACGCTGGGATCGAGACGGCGAAGTAGCGCCGGTTTCTACCTCTCCCGCTTGCGGGAGAGGTCGGCGCGAAGCGCCGGGTGAGGGCTCTCTCCTCTCGGGGAATCTCCCTGGCGTAGACACCCTCTCCCCACCCCTCTCCCGCAAGCGGGAGAGGGAGCGCACCATCGCTGCGGAGCACCTTAAGTGCCCCTTCACACCGCCGCCGCCCTTAAATGTTCCACCAGCATCTTGGCCGGCCTTGGCAGCGTCTTGAAGCTGCGCGCGCAGATCACGAGCTTTCGGTTGGCGAAAGCATCGCGCAGGCGGACCATGGCGAGCGGCATGGTCTTGGCGCAGCGGCGGGCGGCGGCTTCGGGCATGAGCGCCACGCCGACATCGGCGGCGACCATCTGGCAGATCGCGTCGAAATCGCGCAGGCGCGCGCGGAAATGTGGGCGCATGCCGAGCCGGGCCGCGTGCTTCGAGATGTGCATTTGAAGCGCGGTGGCGCTGGTCAGGCCGACGAAGTCGCAGGCCCCCGCCTCCTGGAAGTCGATCTGGCGACGGCCGGCGAACGGGCCGCGGCGCGACGTCACCAGCGTCAACCGATCCTCGCTGAAGCGGAAGCGCTCGATATGCTCGGGCAGCGCGTGCTCGGCGGCAAAGCCGAGATCGGCAGCGCCCGCGGTGATCGCCGCCGCGATGTCGGTGCTCTCGCGCTCCTCAATGTCGATGGCGACGTCGCGATGCTCGCGCAGAAAGCCGGCCAGTGCCTTCGGCAGGTGTTCCGAGAGCCCTGAGGTGTTGGCGAGGAAATGTACGCTGGCGCGCACGCCGCTGGCGAAGCCGGCGAGATCGCCGCGCATGGCGTCGATCTGGTGGATGACGAGGCGCGCGTGATCGAGCAGGCTCTCGCCGGCCGCGGTCAATTCGACGCCGCGGCGGCCGCGCTTGAGCAGTGCGACGCCGAGCGCGTCCTCGAGGCCCTTGATGCGCGCACTGGCCGAGGCCAGCGCCAAGTGCGAGCGCTCCGCGCCGCGGGTGATGCTGCGCTGGTCGGCGACCGCGATGAAGAGCTGGAGGTCGACGAGATCGAAGCGCATGACGGTTTTCTCTCAACCTTATTGTTTGAGCATGATCTTGTCGGAAAACCGCTGCGCACTTTGCGCTAAAGCGGCCCTCCGGGTCCGATCGCTCTAGCCTTCGTTCAGAACGAAGGCTGTCTCCGTAACCTCCAGATTGTGCCGGCTCGCGGCTTCGGTCAATGTGCAGATATGATCGACCCCCTCCTCATTGTCATCGCCGCCGTCTTCCTGGTCGCCGGGTTCGTCAAGGGCGTGGTCGGGCTCGGCCTGCCGACCGTGTCCATCGGCCTGCTCGCGGTGAGCATGGCGCCCAGCCGCGCGATCGCCATCGTGATCGTGCCCGCCATCGTCACCAACATCTGGCAGACCTTCGTCGGCCCTCACTTGCGCGACATCCTGAGGCGGCTGTGGCCGCTGATGATCGGCACCGTGATCGGATGCTGGCTCAATGCCGGCGCGCTGACCGGCCCCCATGCGCGCTACGGCACGATCGTGCTCGGCGCCCTGCTTGTCATCTACGCCGTGATCGGCCTGAACAAATTCCACTTCCGCGTCGCGCCTGAGAACGAAAAATGGGTCGGCGGCGTGGTCGGTGTCGTCACCGGCGTGATCTCGGCCTCGACCGGCGTGCAGGTGATCCCCTCCATGCCCTTCATGCAGGCGATCGGCATGGAGAAGGACGAGCTGGTGCAGGCGCTCGGCGTGTTCTTCACGACGGCGACGCTGGCGCTCGCCTTCAACCTGACCGCCGGCGGACTGCTGACGCCGGCCAATGCCGTGCCCGGCGCCGTCGGCCTTGCCATGGCCTTTGCCGGCATGTTCATCGGCCAGTCGGTGCGGGCGCGGATGCCGGCGGAAGCGTTTCGCCGCTGGTTCCTGATCGCGATGATTTTGCTGGGCCTCTATCTCGCCGGCAGCGCGCTGCTGAAGGAATTCGCCTGAGAGCTAACGAAATCGATATAGGCTGTGACGCTCGTTCACCTCTCCCGTAGGGAGAGGTGCGCTCACCGCGTCTCCAGCATGGCGACGCGGATGCCGAGATAGATGAAGAGGCCGCCGAGCGCGCGGTTGACCCAGGCGATCACGCCCTCGGAGCGCCGCAAGCGATGGGCGGCCCTCGCCGCGAACGCGGCCAGCACCAGGCACCACAGCGTGCCCGTGCAGATGAAGATCAGGCCGAGCGTCAGGAAGGCGAGCGGCTTGTGGGCTGAATCGGCTGCGACGAATTGCGGCAGGAAGGCCAGGAAGAACAGGGCGACCTTGGGATTGAGCGCATTGGTGAAGACGCCCTGGAGGAAGACCCGCCGCAGCGAGCTCCGCACGGGTTCGTCGATGGCCGAGGCCAGCGCCGGGCGCGACCACAGCATCTGAAGTCCTGTGACGAGGAGATAGGCCGCGCCGACCAGCTTCAGGATCGAAAACGCGGTCGATGAGGCCATCAGCAGGGCCGAAAGGCCGATCGCAGCGGCCGTGACGTGGAAAAAGCAGCCGCAACTGATGCCGAGCGCAGCGGCGGCCCCGCCCCGCCAGCCCATCTGCATGCTGCGTCCGATCACATAGACGGTATCAGGGCCCGGCGTGATGTTGAGCAGCACGCCCGACAGGATGAAAAGCCAGATTTCGTGAATGCCCAGCATGTGAGGTCCCCGCGTCGGCCTTGAGGCGGCATATTCGGTTCGCCCTTCCCCGTCCACTGCCGCAATTGCGTGGGATTTACCTCGAATTTGCAATGCGGATCATACTTTCGCGCCGCCTTATCTGCTCTATAAAGGCAGGGTTCTTGAAATGCGGGATTCGAGGCGACGGCCACGCCGTGGCCGGTCGCAGATCCGTTGGAGCTCCTGGGATATGGAAAGACGTCTGGCTGCCATCGTCTGCGCCGATGTCGCCGGCTATTCGCGCATGATGGGCAGCGACGAGGCCGGCACCCATGCCGCCTTCAAGGCCCATCGCAGCGCGATCCACCCCATCATCCTCAATCACGGCGGCCGCGTCGTGAAGAACACTGGCGACGGCTTCCTGCTCGAGTTTGCCTCGATCGTCGGCGCCACCGAAGCCGCGATGGCGATGCAGACGCTGATGGCGGAGCGCAACCGGCATCTGCCGGCGGACCGCGCCATGCAGTTCCGGCTCGGCATCCACATGGGCGACGTCATCGCCGACGAGGACGAAGTGTTCGGTGACGATGTCAACATCGCCGTCCGCCTGGAATCGGTGGCGAGCCCCGGCGGCTTCGCCATCTCGGCGAAGGCCTATCGCGAGGCGAGCAAGCATCTCACCGTGCCGCTCACCGACGCCGGCAACCATCGCTTCAAGAACATCAAGGACGCGGTCGGGGTCTGGACCTGGACGCCCGAGGGCGCGCCGGCGCTTGCGCCCGAGCTGAGGGAGGCGTCCGCCCTCTCGCAGCAGTATCGCACCGCGATCGTCGGCGTGCTGCCCTTCGCCAATCTCAGCGATGCCCAGGACGAATATTTCTCCGACGGCCTGACCGAGGATTTGATCCACGCGCTGTCGCTGCAATCCTTCTATCGCGTGCTGAGCCGCAACTCGACCTTCGCCTTCAAGGGCAGGAACATCAGCACACGGCTGATCGCGCGCGAGATCGACGCCACCTATCTGATCCAGGGCTCGGTGCGGCGCGCCGGCGCCAAGATCCGCGTCACCGCCGAGCTGATCGCGCCGGAGACCGGCGAGCAGCTCTGGACCGGCCGCTACGACCGCGACATCGGCGACCTGTTCGCGATGCAGGACGAGATCACCACCAACCTGTCCGCCGCCATTGCCACCGAGATCGTACGGGCCGAGGCCTCAGCGCCGGCGCGGCTCTCGACCGACGTGAGCGCCTGGGACCGCTTCCTCAAGGGGCTGTCGCACTACTACCGGCAGACCAAGGAGGATTTGGCCACCGCCGTCGACCTGTTCCGCGAGGCCATCCGGCTCGATCCCAAGCTGTCGATCGCGCACGCCTATCTCGCCACGATCCAGATCCAGAGCATCCAGTTCGGCTGGGTCAAGGGCACGCGGGAGATGTGGGCCGAGGCGATGAACCTCGCCGAGACCAGCGTCAGGCTCGACCCGCGTTCCTCCTTCGCGTTCTCGATCCTGTCCTGGGCCCATGCGATGGAAGGGCATTACGAGGCCGCGATGGACGCCGCCAAGCGCGCGGTCGCACTCAACCCCTATGACAACGGCGCACGCGGCGTGCTCGGCATCTGCCATTTCGTTATCGGCGAGCACCGCGAGGCGATCGAGCTGTTCTCGATGGCGGCGCAGCGCGACAACAGCGACCCGCGCTACCAATGGGCGGCGCTGAACGCCTTCAGTCACTACCTGTTGCGCCAATATGACGCGACCCTGTCATGGGCGCGCGAGCAGCTCTACATCAACCCGAACCACATGCAGGCGCTGGCGATCCGCGCCGCGGCATTGGCCCAAATGGGACGGAGCGGCGAGGCGAGCGAGGCCGCTAGCGTGCTGATGGGAAACTATCCAACTCTGAATGTCGACAGGCACTTGCGCAACTTCCATTGGAAGCGGCCCGAGGACATCGCCCATTACCGCGAGGGTCTGCTGAAGGCCGGCGTGCCGCTTGGCAAGCTGACCCTGGTGCAGAGCGACGTCAAACGCGCCGCCGAGTCCTGACGGGCCTGCCGCGGTACCGCCCTTCGCGAAAAGCTGCTCGCGCCCGCTGTTGTTGACAGGACAGTGAAATCAGCCACACTTCATCACACGCTGAAGTAGTATGGTCTGCTGTCGGTTTGTTAGGACTTTCCGCGCTTGATCGGCGCGTCTTTTTTTGCGATTCGCTGCTTTCAGGATTTGGGCCATGCATGACCGCGCTTCGAAGCCGCCCTTCGACCCCTCGATCCAGGTCTCGCCGAACAATCCCTGTCCATTCCTGCGCGGCCTCGTCGGCGAAGGCTTCGTCGATGGCGGGACCGTCCCGCTCCGGACGCTGTCACAGACCATCGCGAATGCAAGCGGCGAGACGGGGGTGAAGAAGGTTTCGGCCCGCATCCAGGTCCGTGGCGTCGCGCTGATCGCCAACGGCGCCTGTCGCATCCTGCAAAGCATCTTTTGGGGCGCGCAGCTCAATATGTTGCGCGGCGGCCCGCTCGACAAGCTCGGTGCCGGCTCGCGCATCCTCGGCGTCGACGGTCGCGTCAACGAGGAAGAGATCTCGCGGCTCGCCAGTTTCGGCGGCACCTATACCGATCCCGATGGCGGCGGCACCGAGACCGGGCTCAACGCCTCGCAAATCCAGACCTTCATGAAGGACAACCTCAAGCGCGCCGGCAATCAATCGCGCTGGTACTACCCGATCCTGATGAAGTTCGAATGGCCGATCCTGCTCAAGATCATGGGCAAGGGTCAGGGTGATGACCGCTATCTCAGCGTGGCCGAGGTGAGTACATTGTTCAACGAGCGCAAATTCCCTGACAGGATCACCCAGCGAGTTGTCAGCCAGCCCGTCACCCCGCCCTCACTGATCTTGCGCGCTGCCGGCGGACTCGTCGCCGCGCTCCTCGTCTTTGGCATCGTGGCGCTGCGTTTTCCGGATCAATTCCAGCCCATGCTGCCCGGCATTCTCGGGGATCTGGTGGCGCCGCCATTGCCCGAGCACGTCGAACCGCGGGCCGCGTATTGGCTCGAGCAGAACTGGGCGCTGGAGGACCGGCACTGGTTTCATCACGCCAGCCAGGGCACCGCGACCTTCCCGGTGCCCTACCGCTGGTTCATGGCGCTCGAGCAGCCGCGGCTTCATTTCTTCGCAAAGCCCGGCATGCTGCATGACAGCGACCATCTGCAGCGCTTCGGCTTCATCCCGAGCCCGCAGACGATCAACACCGACGACGCCACGCTGCGCCGGTTCGGCTATGCCAACGTCTACGACAAGACGAAGCCGGTGCCGGCGCGGCTCTGGGATCCGCCGGTGAACTGGGGTGCTCAGGCCGAAAACGTCGACGGCCTGCCCGTCGGCTTCGCACGCATGACCGGCGTCCCCGATCCTGCGACCGGGCAGATCGGCGAGGACCGGATCGGCCTGACCTGCGCTGCCTGCCACACCGGCCAGATCCGCTACAAGGGCATCGACATCCGTTTCGACGGCGGCCCCGCGATGACCGACCTGAGAAGGCTCGAGGTCACGACCGGCCTGTCGATCGCCTATACGCTGTTCGTGCCGGGCCGCTTTACGCGCTTCGCCGACCGTGTGCTCGGCGCCTCCGCCAGCGATGTGGACCGCGATGCGCTAAAGCAGAAGCTGCGCGCGATCAGCACGTTCCTGATCGACTGGGAGAAGACCTACGCGAAAACCATCGACGGCAAGACGAGGTTCAACGAGAAGACGAAGCGGCAAGAGCCACAGCAGGACACCGAGGAAGGATACGGCCGCCTCGACGCGCTCAACCGCATCGGCAATCAGGTGTTCGCGCAGGACATGACGCTCAGCGGCCTCAGCGGCTTCGAGAAGAATCTGCATGCCAAGGATGCGCCGGTCAGCTTCCCGCCGATCTGGACCGTGCCCTGGCTCAAATTCGCGCAATATGACGCGTCCATCGAGCAGCCGCTGATCCGCAACGCCGGCGAAGCGCTGGGCGTGACCGCGCTGCTGAATCTGTCCGACACTACGCCCAAAGACAGGCTGTTCCGCTCGTCGATGGACATCAAGAATCTGAACTGGATCGAGGATCTGCTGAAGGGGTCGGCGCCCTATCCGAAAAAGCAGCTCTCCGGACTGACATCGCCGAAATGGCCGTCGGACATCTTCGGCGATGATGCCTGGAGGATCGATGGCGACCGCGTCAAACGTGGCCGCAAGCTCTACGCGGAGATCTGCGTCGAATGCCATCTCGGGCCGGTCAACGATCCCGTGTTCGACACCGAATTTCCGGCCCAGAGCATCTGGTCCTCGTCGCGGTGGGAAACCATCGGCGCTGACAAATTCCTGAACGAGGTTCAGAAGAGCGCCAAAGGCATGGGGACCGACCCGGCTCAGGCCAGCGTGCTGGCGACGCGCACGGTTCAGGTGCCGGGTTTCCTACAGCTCGATCCCACTCAGAAGCTCAATGCCTGGTGGAGCTGCAATCTGCCGGATATTTCTTCGACCGACATGCCATACTCGCTCGGCCTGATGGTGCTCGTGGACATCGTCGCCCGCAAGGCGATGGACGATGCCAAGATCGAGCCGAAGGTTCAGCAAGCCTGGTGGGGTAAGCGCAGGAACTGTCCCAATCCCGGTCCGCAGCCGCCCGATAAAGAGGAGCGGGGGCCCTGGTATCGCGCGCGTCCGCTCAACGGCGTCTGGGCCACCGCGCCTTACCTGCACAACGGATCGGTGCCCTCGCTCTACTGGATGCTGAGCCCCGCGGCCGAGCGCCCGAAATCGTTCTGCATGGGTGGTGGTCGCGACTACGATCCGAAGCAGGTCGGCTTCGCGGTCGCCGACGGCGAGAGCTGCAAGACCGGGCAGTCGCGCTTCTCGACGCGGGCGTCTGACGGCACCGAGTTGTTTGGCAACAGCAATGCCGGCCACTCGTTCGACGGCACGCCAGGGCCGGGCAAGGACGGCACCATCGGCCGCGTGCTCAAGGAGCAAGAGCGCTACGACCTGATCGAGTATTTGAAGACGCTGTGAGCACCGTCATTGCGAGCGAAGCGAAGCAATCCAGACTGTCTCCGCGCAGGCAGCCTGGATTGCTTCGTCGCATCAGCGCAAAATTGCTACGCAATTTTGTCGCGACCTCCTCGCAATGACGGAGAATGAAGAACTCTCCGCGAACTCAACTCTCATCATCCTTGCGGAGACTCCCCCCCACCCCCTCCCCGCAAGCGGGGCGAGGGGGGGCACCGTCCTCACTTGAACAGCGGCGTGCCCGGCACGAAGGCGTCGAAGGCGGCCCAGAACTGGGAGCGGTAACGGTCCTGCTCCTGGAGGATCTCGTGCTTCGAGCCCGCGATGACGAGATGCGAGCCGGCGCGCAAATGATAGGCGAACTCCTCGATCGCAGCGGTCGAGACCACGGTGTCGCTGGAGGCCGCCAGCATCAGGATCGGCTGGCGGATCTCTGACGGATATTTCAGGCGCTTGAAGGTTTGCATCGCGCTGAAGGCCGCGTCGGCCCAGGCCACCGTCGGTGACGCCAGCCCCAGCGTCGGATCCTCCTCCAGGATCGCGGCATTGCGCGCATAGCGCACCGGGTCGCTGGTGAGGGGATTGTTGATGAAGGGATCGAGCCCGGTGATGCGGCTGCTGCCGCCGGGGACATAACGGCCGCCCTGCCCGAACAGGCGCATCGTCTTGAGCAGCGCGCGGGCCGGAAACGACGTGGTGCGGCCAGGCAGGTCGATCATCGGCGCCGACAGCACCATGCGGTCGAACCAGCGCTTGCCCGCATGCGCGACCCGCAATAGCACCGTGCCGCCCATGGAATGGGCGAGCGCGAAGAACGGCGGCGGACAATCCGGCAGCACCACCTGCTGCACGAAGGTCTCGACGTCGATCTCGAAATCGGCGAAGTCGCGCACATAGCCCTTGCGCGGATCGCGCAGGCGACGCGAGGAATGGCCCTGCCCGCGCCAATCGATCATCGCCACCGCAAAGCCGCGGTCGCGCAGGTCGCGCACGGTCTCGAAATATTTCTCGATCTGCTCGCTGCGTCCGGTGAAGACGCAGACCGTACCCTTGCGGCCCGCCGGCGGCGCCCAGCGCGCAAAGCGCAGCTCGGCGCCATCGGGGGTCTTGATGGTGCCACTGACGACGTTTTCGGGGACGGGATTGGACGGGATCGAGACCAGCGTCATAGGCGGCAAGTACTGCAAATCAAGGGGCTAAAGCGCCGAAAAGGCGCAAATGCCGCCCTCTTGAACGCCGTCTCGTTCCACCCATATCATTTTCGTGCAGGCCGCTACCAGTGTTTCGGAACCGGAACATCAGGCTGCACACAGACGAAAGCCCGGCCCGATTGGCGGGCGGGTTACCCAAACAGTCGCTCAATGGAGGACTTGACCATGCGTAGCTATGATCTCACCCCATTCTATCGTTCCACCGTCGGCTTCGACCGCCTCTTCAGCCTGCTCGACCAGGCCGGCTCGGACGGCAGCCCCGGTTATCCCCCCTACAACATCGAGCGCATCGGCGAGAATGCCTACCGCATCACCGTTGCGGTCTCCGGCTTCGCCAAGGACGAGCTCTCCATCGTCGCGAAGGAAAACACGCTGACGATCAAGGGCGAGAAAGTCGCCAACGAGAACTCGAAGTCCGAAGTGCTCTATCGCGGCATCGCCGCGCGCGCCTTCGAGCGTGCCTTCCAGCTTGCCGATTTCGTGCAGGTGAAGGACGCTTCGCTCGAGAACGGCCTGCTTCACGTCGACCTCGTACGCGAGATTCCCGAGGCCAAGAAGCCGCGCCAGATCGCGATCAACACCAGCGCCCCGAAGGCGCAGGTGATCGAGAACTCGGCGCAAGCCGCCTAACGCACACACGCCACTTCCGAGTTGCGAAAACGCCCCGGTGCCCCGGGGCGTTTTTTTCGTTTTGCTAAACTCTCCGATGTCGTCCCGGCGCAGGCCGTTATGGGTCCCGGCCTTCGCCGGGACGACACCGGGAGCTCAGGAGCCTAGTCCAGCCCCTGCGCCGCCGGCATCTCCTGCGTCGGCAGGATCGTTGCCGCCGGCTTGGCCTGGACGGTTGAAGCAGTAGCTTCGGCGGGCTTGGCCTGGATGGCCGCGGTTTGCTGCGCGGGCTGCGGCTGTGCCTGCGGCGCCTGAGCCTGCTGCGGCGCGGGTTCGGCCAGCTTCGCCGCTGCCACCGGCACAGCCCCGCGCGGCGGGGCGGCCTTGGGCAACGGCACGGTGCGGCTTGCCACATGCGGGATCGAAGCCGGCGGGCGCGGCGGGCCGCTGCGAATCACGGTCGGCGGCGGCAGCGCGCTTTGCGGGCCGTAAGGCGCGACCGCGCGCTCATCATAGGCGGGCGCCATGCCGTAGGCGTCAGCGGCGGGCATGAAGCGGATGATCCGCCCGTCGCGGGCGTCGATCACCAGCCGGCCATCGTCGCCACGATGGTCGATCACCGCGATGGTGTAGACGGTGCCGCGCAGGCGCGGGATGCCGAGCGGCGAGAAGCCGTTTTCGCGCAGCACCGCGTAGACTTCGGTCGACGGCAGCAGCCCCGGGGCCGCACCGCGCTCCTCGTAGCCATAGCCATAGCCGTAACGCGGCGGCGGGAGCGGCGCGGCCTCCGGCGGCGCGTAGGGCCCGTCGAAATCCGACGCTGCGATAACGGCCCCTCTCGCGATACCGTTCGCGGGAACCTGCGCGTGCGCCGCGCTTGCGGCCAGCGCCAGCGCGGCAGCGGCCACACATCCTGTGAAAAACTTCATGGTCGAGACGCTCCTGTCAGGCCCTCCGATGGCCGCCCTCTTTCGCTTCTCGCGGCATGGCGCGCCTTCCGAAGGGTTGATCCGAAGCTTCATTGGGGATTTCGGCGCCCGCGGGGCCGGATCAGGGCGCGTTTGCTTCAAAACCGGGGCTGCGCAACTTTTGGAAAGCGATTGATTGACAGATCGGGAATCGGGACTTCCGCGCGCTTGTGTGCTAGACAAAAATTTGGCAAGGTGATGGTTAGGACAGGAAGACTGTCTCAATTTTGCTTGCGGTTCCGGCACAGGGATTGCAGCGAGAACTGGTGCTCTCGAGCGCCGGGAAGGTACCAGGCAAAGCCGTTCTCGGGGACGAAGAACGCCTAGGCCTGAATTTAAGAAAATGCGGCTCGCAGCGGACGAGCGGTGACCCAGAGGCGGGTGCCGCGGAACGCCCAAGGTGCGCCGAAGATGGCGGTGAGGCACCTTGCCGCATGGAGAGGACAGGACAATGAACGGGTCGCAATTCGAGCGCGCAAACATCGTGGCAGAACAGCTGTCGGCGACGGTCGCCTCGAAAACGACCGATCCGATTCAGGAGCACAATTCGCGCCCCAAAGCCGAAGGCCTTTACGATCCCGCCCTCGAGAAGGATTCCTGCGGCGTCGGCTTCATCGCCAACATCAAAGGCAAGAAGTCGCGCGAGATCGTCTCGGACGCGCTCAGCATCCTCTGCAATCTCGAGCATCGCGGTGCGGTCGGCGCCGACCCGCGCGCTGGTGACGGTGCCGGCATCCTGGTGCAGATCCCGCACGCCTTCTTCAGCCGCAAGGCCGGGGAGCTCGGCTTCAAGCTGCCGGCGCCCGGCGAATACGCCGTCGGCGCGCTGTTCATGCCGCGCGACACCGCCTGGCGCAACGTCATCAAGAGTATCATCGCCGACCAGATCAAGGAAGAGGGCCTGACCCTGCTGGGCTGGCGCGACGTGCCGACCGACAACTCCTCTCTCGGCGTCACCGTGAAGCCGACCGAGCCCGCCTGCATGCAGGTGTTCATCGGCCGCAACGGCACCGCCAAGACCGAGGACGAGTTCGAGCGCCGGCTCTACATCCTGCGCAAGTCGATCTCGCAGGCGATCTACCTGCGCCGCGACCGCGGCCTTGCGGGCTACTATCCGTGCTCGATGTCCTGCCGCACCGTGATCTACAAGGGCATGTTCCTGGCCGACCAGCTCGGCAAGTACTATCCGGACCTGCACGAAAAGGACTTTGAGAGCGCGCTCGCACTCGTTCACCAGCGCTTCTCGACCAACACCTTCCCGGCCTGGTCGCTGGCGCATCCCTATCGCATGATCGCGCATAACGGCGAGATCAACACGCTGCGCGGTAACACCAACTGGATGGCGGCGCGCCAGGCTTCGGTGAGCTCCGAGCTCTACGGCAAGGACATCAACCGGCTCTGGCCGATCTCCTACGAGGGACAGTCGGACACCGCCTGCTTCGACAACGCGCTCGAATTTCTGGTGCAGGGCGGCTACTCGCTGCCGCACGCCGTCATGATGATGATTCCGGAGGCGTGGGCCGGCAATCCCTTGATGGATGAGAAGCGCCGCGCCTTCTACGAGTATCATGCCGCGCTGATGGAGCCGTGGGACGGCCCGGCCGCGATCGCCTTTACCGACGGCCGCCAGATCGGCGCCACGCTCGACCGCAATGGCCTGCGGCCCGCGCGCTATCTCGTCACCAAGGACGACCGCATCGTGATGGCGTCCGAGATGGGCGTGCTGACGATCCCTGAGGACCAGATCATCACCAAGTGGCGCTTGCAGCCTGGCAAGATGCTGCTGGTCGATCTCGAGCAGGGCCGCCTGATCCCGGACGACGAGATCAAGGCCGAGCTCGCCAAGAGCCATCCCTACAAGGAATGGCTGGAGCGGACCCAGATCGTGCTGGAAGAGCTGCCGAAGGTGCCGACCACCGGCGTGCGCTCCAACCTGTCCCTGCTCGATCGCCAGCAGGCGTTCGGCTACAGCCAGGAAGACATCACCATCCTGATGACGCCGATGGCGGCCACGGGCGAGGAAGCCGCGGGCTCGATGGGCAACGACACGCCGATCTCGGCGCTGTCGCACAAGGCCAAGCCGCTGTTCACCTACTTCAAGCAGAACTTCGCGCAGGTCACCAACCCGCCGATCGATCCGATCCGCGAGGAGCTGGTGATGAGCCTGGTCTCGATCATCGGGCCGCGACCGAACCTGTTCGATCTGCAAGGAATGGCCACGACCAAGCGCCTCGAAGTGCGCCAGCCGATCCTGACGGACGCGGATCTGGAAAAGATCCGCTCGATCTCGGAGGTGGCCGACACGCACTTTAAGTCGCGCACGCTCGACACCACCTTCCACGCCGGTCTCGGCGCGGCCGGCATGGACCAGGTGCTCGACGAACTCTGCGCGCGCGCCGAAAGCGCAGTGCGCGAGGGCGTCAACATCATCATCCTGTCTGACCGCATGGTCGGCACCGACCGGGTGCCGATCCCGTCGCTGCTGGCCTGCGCCGCCGTGCATCATCACCTGATCCGCACCGGCCTGCGCACCTCGGTCGGCCTCGTCGTCGAATCCGGCGAGCCGCGCGAAGTGCATCACTTCGCCTGCCTTGCCGGCTACGGTGCTGAAGCGATCAATCCCTACCTCGCGTTCGAGACCATCATCGCGATGAAGGACCGGCTGCCCGGCTCGCTCGACGATTACGAGATCGTCAAGCGCTACATCAAGTCGATCGGCAAGGGCCTGCTCAAGGTGATGTCCAAGATGGGCATCTCGACCTACCAATCCTATTGCGGCGCGCAGATCTTTGACGCGGTCGGCCTCAAAGCGGATTTCGTCGCAAAGTTCTTCGCCGGCACGCACACCCGCGTCGAGGGCGTCGGTCTTGCCGAGATCGCGGAAGAGGCGGTGCGCCGTCATGCCGACGCGTTCGGCGAGGCTCAGGTCTACAAGAGCGCGCTCGACGTCGGCGGCGAATATGCCTATCGCAGCCGCGGCGAGGACCATGCCTGGACCGCCGAGTCGGTGTCGCTGCTCCAGCACGCCGCGCGCGGCAATTCGCAGGAGCGCTACCGCGCCTTCGCAAAAATCCTCAACGAGCAGTCGGAGCGCCTGTTGACGCTGCGCGGCCTGTTCCGGATCAAGAACGCGGAGGAGGAGAAGCGCAAGCCGATCCCGCTCGACCAGGTCGAGCCGGCCAAGGAGATCGTCAAGCGCTTCGCCACGGGTGCGATGAGCTTCGGCTCGATCTCGCGCGAGGCGCACACTACGCTCGCGATCGCCATGAACCGGATCGGCGGCAAGTCCAACACCGGCGAAGGCGGCGAGGAAGCCGACCGCTTCAAGCCGATGCCGAGCGGCGATTCCATGCGCTCGGCGATCAAGCAGGTCGCCTCGGGCCGCTTCGGCGTCACCACGGAGTATCTCGTCAACTCCGACATGATGCAGATCAAGATGGCGCAGGGCGCCAAGCCCGGCGAAGGCGGCCAGCTGCCCGGCCACAAGGTCGACGCCACCATCGCAAAGGTCCGGCACTCGACGCCGGGCGTCGGCCTGATCTCACCGCCGCCGCACCACGACATCTATTCGATCGAGGATCTGGCGCAGCTCATCTACGACCTCAAGAACGTCAACCCGACGGGCGACGTCTCGGTCAAGCTCGTCTCCGAGATCGGCGTCGGCACCGTGGCTGCGGGCGTCGCCAAGGCGCGCGCCGACCACGTCACCATAGCGGGCTTCGAGGGCGGCACCGGCGCTTCGCCGCTGACCTCGATCAAGCATGCCGGCTCACCCTGGGAGATCGGCCTCGCCGAGACCCATCAGACGCTTGTGCGCGAGCGGCTGCGCAGCCGCATCGTGGTCCAGGTCGACGGCGGCTTCCGCACCGGACGTGACGTCGTGATCGGCGCGCTGCTCGGCGCCGACGAGTTCGGCTTCGCCACTGCGCCCTTGATCGCGGCCGGCTGCATCATGATGCGCAAGTGTCATCTCAACACCTGCCCGGTCGGCGTCGCGACGCAGGATCCGGTGCTGCGCAAGCGCTTCACCGGCCAGCCCGAGCACGTGATCAACTACTTCTTCTTCGTCGCGGAGGAAGTCCGCGAGATCATGGCTTCGCTCGGCTTCCGCACCTTCAACGAGATGGTCGGCCAGGTGCAGCTGCTCGACCAAACCAGGCTGGTCGCGCATTGGAAGGCCAAGGGCCTCGACTTCTCAAAGCTGTTCGTCAAGCAGAAGGAAGAGAAGGGCCAGAAGATCTATCACTCCGAGCGTCAGAACCATCATCTGGAGGCGGTACTCGACCGCACGCTGATCGAGAAGGCGACGCCTGCGCTCGACCGCGGTGCGCCGGTCAAAATCGAAGCTGCGATCAACAGCACCAACCGTTCCGCCGGCGCCATGCTGTCGGGTGCGGTCGCCAAGATCTACGGCCATGCCGGTCTGCCGCACGACACCATCCATGTCAGCCTCAAGGGCACCGCCGGCCAGGCGTTCGGCGCCTGGCTCGCCCACGGCGTCACCTTCGAGCTCGAGGGTGAAGGCAACGACTATGTCGGCAAGGGCCTCTCGGGCGGCAAGATCATCGTCAAGCCGCCGAAGAACTCTGCAATCGTGCCGGAAGAGAGCATCATCGTCGGCAACACCGTGATGTACGGCGCGATCGAGGGTGAGTGCTACTTCCGCGGCATCGCCGGCGAGCGCTTCGCCGTGCGTAACTCGGGTGCCGTGGCGGTGGTCGAGGGCGCGGGTGATCATTGCTGCGAATACATGACCGGCGGCATCGTGGTCGTGCTCGGCAAGACCGGGCGCAACTTCGCGGCCGGCATGTCCGGCGGCATCGCCTATGTGCTGGACGAGGCCGGCGATTTCGACCGGCTGTGCAACCTGTCGATGGTCGAGCTCGAGCCGGTGCTGTCGGAAGAGATGATCGCCCAGAGCGCCTACAACCAGTTCGGTGACCTCGAGGCGCATGGCCGGGTCGACGTGTTCAAGAACCTGCTCGCCTCCGACGTCGAGCGGCTGCACGTGCTGATCTCGCGCCATGCCAAGGCGACCGGCTCCAAGCGCGCCGCCGACATCCTGGCCAATTGGAAGGACTGGCTGCCCAAATTCCGCAAGGTGATGCCGGTCGAGTACCGGCGCGCGCTGCGCGAAATGGCCGCCAACGCGGACGCCGAGCCGAAGATCGCGATCGGGGCGTAAGGCAACACACCCCGTCATTGCGAGCGAAGCGAAGCAATCCAGACTTTCTTCCTTGATGCAGACTGGATTGCTTCGTCGCTTCGCTCCTCGCAATGACGGTTGAGGAAACAACAGACGAATTAGCCGGCAGGGACTACGGGTTTAATGGGCAAGATCACGGGTTTTCTCGAAATCGAACGGCATGACCGCAAGTACACCCCGGTCGCCGAGCGCGTGAAGCATTACAAGGAGTTCGTCGTTCCCCTTTCCGAGAGGGAGGTGCGCGACCAGGCCGCGCGCTGCATGAATTGCGGCATTCCCTATTGCCACGGTACCGGCTCGGTCGCGCCTGGCACGCCCGGCTGCCCGGTCAACAACCAGATCCCGGACTGGAACGATCTCGTCTATCAGGACAACTGGCAAGAAGCCTCGCGCAACCTGCACTCGACCAACAATTTCCCGGAGTTCACGGGACGCATCTGCCCGGCGCCGTGCGAAGCGTCCTGCACGCTCAACATCGACGACAACCCCGTCACCATCAAGACCATCGAATGCGCGATCGTCGACCGCGCCTGGGACAATGGCTGGCTGAAGCCGGAAGTGCCGACTGAGAAGACCGGCAAGAAGGTCGCCGTGATCGGCTCGGGTCCGGCCGGCATGGCCTGCGCGCAGCAGCTCGCGCGCGCCGGCCACGACGTGCATTTGTTCGAGAAGTACGCCAAGGCCGGTGGCCTGCTGCGCTACGGCATCCCCGACTTCAAGATGGAGAAGGGCATCATCGATCGCCGCGTCAAGCAGATGGAAGCCGAGGGCGTCACCTTCCACTACAACAGCCATGTCGGCGCTGACGGCAATGTCGATCCGCGCGAGATGCTGAACGAGTACGACGCCGTCGCCCTGACCGGCGGCGCGGAAGCTCCGCGCGACCTGCCGATCCCCGGCCGCGATCTCCAAGGCATTCACTACGCCATGGATTTCCTGCCGCAGCAGAACCGCCGCGTCTCCGAGGAGCCGCTCGGCGGCGTCCAGGAGATCTTGGCCGGCGGCAAGCATGTCGTCGTCATCGGCGGCGGCGACACCGGATCTGACTGCATCGGCACCTCGCTGCGCCAGGGCGCGCTGTCTGTGACCCAGCTCGAGATCATGCCCGCTCCCCCTGAGCGCGAGAACAAGGGCCTGACCTGGCCGAACTGGCCGCTCAAGATGCGGACGTCCTCCAGCCAGGCAGAAGGCGCGATCCGCGAATACGCCGTGCTGACGCAGAAATTTTCCGGCGAGAACGGCAAGGTCAAGAAGCTGCACTGCGTGCGCGTCGACGACAAGTTCAAGCCGATTGCCGGCACCGAGTTCGAGCTCGGCGCCGAGCTCGTCCTGCTCGCCATGGGCTTCGTCCACCCCGTGCACGAGGGCCTCTTGAAGATGCTCGCGGTCGACCTCGACCCGCGCGGCAACGTCAAGGCCAACACGCTCGATTACCAGACCTCGCGCCCGAACGTGTTCTCCGCCGGCGACATGCGCCGCGGCCAGTCGCTGGTGGTGTGGGCCATCCGCGAGGGGCGGCTGTGTGCCCGGTCGATCGATACGTTCTTGATGGGGAAGACGGATTTGCCGCGGTAGCAGCTGTCGTCCTGGCGAAAGCCAGGACCCATACCGCGGAATCTATCCAGGGCAGACGGTACTCATCCCGAACGACCAGTCGTCGCCAAACCACTCCTTGGGGTAATGGGTCCTGGCTTTCGCCAGGGCGACGACTGAGAGCTTGGCAGCGCCGATGACCACCGGGCCACGCGCAGCTAATTCTGCAGCCTCACCCCCAGCACCACCACCGTCCCCGACGAGCTCGCCCCCGCGACGTTCGAATCCAGGATGTCGTGGCGCAGCGTGCCCTTGATCCAGATGTTGCGGTTGAGCTTGTAGATCAGATTGCTCTCGAGCGAGTAGGTCTTGTCGTTGCGATTCTGGTTCTGGTAGTCGAGCGTGCCGTAAGTGAACTTGCCGACGGCGGTGAGCCAGCGGCGGAAGTCGTGGTCGACTTCGGCCGAATAGGTGCGCACCAGGACGCCGGAAGAGCCGGGAATCGTGGTCTCGGCGATCTGCGTGTCGGTGAAGAACTTCACCGTGGTGAGGCCGCTCGCATTCCAGATCAGCGAGCCCGTGGTGAGGAAGCCAGAGAGCTGGCTGAGACGCGGGTCGACATAATTGCGCGCGGAATAGCCGACCGAGATTTCGCCGGTGAGGATGCGCGAGAACTCGAAGGACGAGCCGACCTTGGCATAGCCGCCGTTTGAATCGCGGAAGTAGCCGTTGCGGTCGGCGGCCTGATCGTGCACGCGGGTGTCGCCCTGGATTTCCACGAACGGCTTGAGGCCCGGCTTCAGGTCGTAGGAGAATCGCCCCACGCCGCCATACTGATTGAAGTCGCGATCGGTATTGGCAGAGGTCGAGCCGTCGGTGAGCTTTGAATCGGTGTAGGCGGTGCGATCGACGGTGGCGCCGGCCGCGACCTGGAAGCGATTGAAAGTCTGGTCGAAGCCGACGGTGGCGCCGTAGGCGGCGTAGACAGGGTATTTCTGCAGGCCGGCCTGCACGTTCGGGCTGCCGGGATTGTCGGTGGCGAGCCGCAGGCGGAGTTGCGAGGTCAGCTTGAAATCGCGGGTGACGTCGACGCGGCCGTCGACATGGCCGGTGAAATCGGGGCGGTCAACCTCGACCGGCGACGGCGAAGGGAAACCGTTGATCGTCGCCGGCATGTTGTTGGTGTAGCCCGAGAACGAGCCGCGCAGATCGGCAACCAGCGCGTGGCGCTCCCAGTCGGACACCACAAGGAGATCGGGCGCGACCACGTAGGCCGGCGAGCCGACCGGCTTGTTCAGGCGCGCGGGGTTGGTGTCGTAGCCGGTCGAGAGCTCGAGCCCGCCCTTGATCAGGAAGCTGCCGGCATAGTCGCCGACCGCGCCGAACGGATCCTCATCCAGCTTGAGGCGTCGGCGCAGTGGCTGGCCGGGCACGTTGCCCGCCATCGCGGGCGGCACCGGCGTCCTGTGCGCGGTCTCGGACGGCGGCGGCGCGATGCGCGGCGGGGCGAGCGTCCTCTCCGGCGTTGCCGGCGCTACCTTTGAGCCGGGGCCGACCGGGCGCTTCGGCTTCGGCTGTCCGGGATAGAGCTTCGGCTGCTGCCGTTTGCGGTTGAGCGAGTCGTAGCCGGAGCCGCTCGCGCCGTTGGCGGCGGGCAGGCCGTAGGTCGGGACCGGATTGGTCGAGCCTTGGCCGGCGCGCGGAGCTGCCGGCGGCTGCTGGCGCCTGCGCGGATCGTTGGGATCGGGCAGCGTCGGCAGCGCATCCGATGGCGCCTGCGGCACGCCGGCGGTGCGGCGCGTCGGCAGCGTCTCGGGCGAGGCGAAGCCGCCGCGGTTGGGATTGAACAGGTCAGGCGTGAGGCTCTGGGCGCCCGCCGGCGCGCCCTCGAAGGCCGTCAGCATGAGGCACGGCAAAGCGGCGCGCAGGAAATGCGCGCGTTTGCTCCGGCCGATGCCTGGAGACGACCCCACGATGGAAGAACTCCAACGAAATCAAACACTTTCACGACGGCCTCCCATCGGTTGGCGGGAACCATCGTTAATGGAGTTAAAACAATTATGGTTAATGACCCGTTGAGGGGGTTCGGGGGCCGCGTCGCCTCCACGGCCGCGGCGTGCTAAGCAAGCGCCAACGGGCGAACGCCCCTCCTCCCTGGACCTGAACATGCCGAGTTCGAAACCGCTGATGACCACATCATCCGGCACCATCCCTGATAGCGTCGAATCCGCGCTCCGCACGCTGGAGACGGAGAGCGGCGGCATCAACGCGCTTGCCACCGCCCTGCGCGGCCCGCTGGGTGCGGCATTTGCGAGAGCGGTCGACCTGATCCGCAACGCCAAGGGCCGCGTCATCGTCACCGGGCTCGGCAAGTCAGGCCATATGGGCCGCAAGATCGCGGCGACGCTGGCCTCGACCGGCACGCCCGCCTTCTTCGTGCACACGGCCGAAGCCGGCCATGGCGATCTCGGCATGATCACGCCCGACGATGTCATCATGGCGCTGTCCTGGTCCGGCGAGCAGCCGGAGATGAAGAACCTCGTGAATTATTCGGCGCGGTTCGCGATTCCCATGATCGCGGTGACCTCGAACGCGGCGTCCTCGCTGGGACAAGCCGCCGATCTCGTGATCGAGCTGCCGAAGGCGCGCGAAGCCTGCCCGCACAATCTGGCGCCGACCACCTCGACGCTGATGCAGGCCGCGATCGGCGACGCCATCGCGATCGCGCTGCTCGAAGGCCGCGGCTTCACTGCGCTGGAGTTCGCGCATTTCCATCCCGGCGGCAAGCTCGGGGCGATGCTGAAATTCGTCCGCGACTACATGCGCACGGGCGCGGAAATTCCGGTCAAGCCGCTCGGCACCAAGATGTCGGACGCCGTGGTCGAGATGTCGGCCAAGGGGCTGGGCTGCGTCTGCATCATCGACGACGCCGGCGCCATCGCAGGCATCATCACCGACGGCGACCTGCGCCGCCACATGCGCCCCGACCTGCTGACCGCGACGGTCGACGAGATCATGACGAGGGAGCCGAAGACGGTGCCGCCCTCGATGCTCGCGACCGAGATGATCGAGGTGCTGAACACCCGCAAGATCACCACGCTGGTCGTCACCGAGGCAAACAAGGTGGTCGGCATCGTGCATCTGCACGATCTGTTGCGGGCGGGCGTGGCGTAGGGCCGCTGCCTCCACATCGTCATTCCGGGGCGCGCCCGCTTGGGCGCGAGCCCGGAATCCATTCCACTCCGAGTCGCTGCCCAATGGATTCCGGGCTCGCGACTACGTCGCGCCCCGGAATGACAGTGAGAGTGTAGTGCTCCTCTCTCTCCTCCGTCATTGCGAGCGCAGCGAAGCAATCCAGACTGCAGTGCGGAAAGACTCTGGATTGCTTCGCTGCGCTCGCAATGACGGCGGTTAGAGCGGTGCCGGAAACCGCGCCGCGCTCTCCTCCAACGGCAGCCTCAAGCCGTTCGCCAGATACGACACCGTGCGGTAGAAGCCGCACAACAGCATGATCTCCAGGATCTGCGCCTCATCGTAATGCGCGGACAGCGCGGCAAACTCGGCGTCACTCAACATCGCACGGTGATGCAGCGCGTCGACGGCCGCGATCAGCGCCTGCTCAGCCACCGACCAGCACGGCGACGTCGCATCGCCGAACACGGTCGCGCGTAATTCATCCTCGGTGAGCTTTGCGGGCCCCGCAAAGATCGCAACATGCACGCCCCATTCGTACTCGCATTGGTTCAGCGCGCAGGTGCGGTCGATGACGATCTCGCGTTGGCGCAGCGAGAGCGGGCCGGGATCGAGCAGGCCGCCGGCGCGAAACTTGTCCCAGGCGCGAGCGCAGCCCGCCATCACCCGGAACAGCAGCAGCGGGGGCGCGCCGCGCATGATGCGATCGAACTGCGCCTGGATCTCCTGGGGATAAGGCGGATCGAGCGGCGCGATACGCGGCATCGGCTGGGACATGGGCCATCTCGTTTGCTACAATTATTGTAGCGATAAGCTACATTATCTGTAGCATGACGCAAGAGGCGACGATGTCGAAGCAGGCCACTACCAGATCGCGCAGCGTGCGCGGCTCGCGCACCGGGCGGCCGATCATGGCGCTGCTCGACCTCCTGGGGCGGCGCTGGAGCCTGCGGATCCTGTGGGAGTTGCGCGGCGAGCCCCTCACCTCCCGCGGCTTGCGCTCCGCCTGCGACGAAGCTTCGCCGACGGTGCTGCAGGCGCGGCTAACGGAGCTGCGCGAGGCAGGATTCGTGGAGTTGGGCGAGGCCGGAGGCTACGGGCTGACGCCGCTGGGGCGAGAATTGTGCGAGACGTTCATGCCGCTGCACCGGTTTGCGGAGAGGTGGAAAGGCTCTTCTCCCTCTCCCCGCTTGCGGGGAGAGGGTCGGGGTGAGGGGGAGCCTCCGCGCGGACGGAAGCAGTGAAGACTCGCGGAGGCTCCCCCTCACCCGGATTGCATCTGCGATGCAATCCGGCCTCTCCCCGGGGAGAGGCAAAGAATCTCACGCCGCTGCCACCGTCAAATTCGCGCCGTCCACCTGCACCACCTTCACCCTTGTCCCCGCCGGTGTATCCGGGCCGGCAACACGCCACACCGTGTCACCGATACGCACGGTGCCGCTGCCGTCGATGATCGGCTTCTCCAGCGTGAACTCGCGCCCTAACAGCGCCTCGGTGCGCTTGTTCAGGAACGGGCTCGTGCTTGCGTCCGGCTTCGGCCGGGCGAGGCGGCGCCACAACGGTACGGTGGCGACAGCGAAGACCGCGAACATCACGAGCTGGATCTGCCAGGACACGGCGACAGCGAATGAGATCAGGCCGACCAGCAGCGCGGCGAGGCCAAGCCAAAACAGAAACACGCCGGGCGCCAGCACCTCCAGTGCC
Organism: Bradyrhizobium zhanjiangense; assembly: GCF_004114935.1. Lineage (NCBI taxonomy): Bacteria > Pseudomonadati > Pseudomonadota > Alphaproteobacteria > Hyphomicrobiales > Nitrobacteraceae > Bradyrhizobium > Bradyrhizobium zhanjiangense. Next base: position 1,447,114 of record NZ_CP022221.1, on the reverse strand, counting down.
ATCAGGATGAAGCCGAAGATCAGCCAATTCCAGGTGCCGAGCGATGCGAACATGTTGGTCATGACACGACCTCTTTATTTTGGCGCATGCCCTTGTCGGAAAACCGGTGTCCACTTTTCCGAGGCATGCGCTTTACCCCTGCCGCGGGGGCACCGCCGGCGGCGTGCCGCCGGTCGGCGGCACTGAGCCGGGACGGCGAGCGGCGGCGGCGGACGCGGCACTCTCGCCGAACGTCGCCTTGGCGATCTCGCCGATGCCGGCGAGCGAGCCCAGCATGCTGGTGGCTTCCACCGGCAGCATAATGATCTTCTGGTTCGGCGCCTCCGCGAACTGGCCGAACGCCTTGATATATTTGTCGGCGATGAAATAGTTCAACGCGGCAACGTCGCCCTTGGAGATGGCTTCCGACACCGCCTGCGTCGCCTTGGCCTCGGCTTCGGCCAGACGCTCGCGCGCCTCGGCATCGCGGAAGGCGGCCTCGCGCCGGCCCTCGGCCTGCAGGATCTGGCCCTGCTTGGCACCCTCGGCGCGCAGGATTTCCGATTGGCGCTGGCCTTCGGCGGCGAGGATGTCGGCGCGCTTGACGCGCTCGGCCTTCATCTGCCGGCCCATGGCTTCGACGAGATCGGCCGGCGGCACGATGTCCTTGATCTCGATGCGGTTGACCTTGACGCCCCAGGGCGAGACCGCGGCGTCGACGACGCGGAGCAGGCGCTCGTTGATCTCGTCGCGATGCGACAACACCTGGTCGAGATCCATCGAGCCCATCACGGAGCGGATGTTGGTCATGGTCAGGACCGTGATCGCCTGGTTGAGGTTGGCGACTTCGTAGCTCGCCTTGGCGGCATCGAACACCTGGTAGAAGGCGACGCCGTCCACCGTCACGGTGGCGTTGTCCTTGGTGATCACCTCCTGCTCGGGAATGTCGATCACCTGCTCCATCATGTTGATCTTGCGCCCGACGCGGTCGAAATAGGGCACGATCAGATTGAGCCCGGGGCTCAAGGTCTGGGTGTATTTGCCGAACCGTTCGATGGTCCAGTCATAACCCTGCGGCACCGTCTTCACGCCGGCTACCAGCGTGACGATGACGAGCAAAACCAGAACAATCGCGAAAATATCGAAACCGCTCATATGTCCTCCAAGCCGGGAAAAAAGCCTTTCCCCGCGCTGTCATTGGTCGGGATCGCGACCCCACCGGTTCAGCGGTCGCGAGTAACGTCGGCATCAGCGCGATTCTGCACAAGACACGCGGAGAGGGAATGCTCACGATATGTATTTGCGGAAGGCTCTTGAAAGCGAGCGGCGCAGACCTACCGACAAATATTAACACATCCGGCCATGCCATCCGCCGCGGACGGCTTCACTCGATGACGTCGTCCGCGATTGCGAGCAGGCCGGCCGGAAGCGTGACGCCAAGCGCTTTGGCCGTGTTCAGATTGATCGTCAGCTCGAACTTGGTGGGATTCTGGACCGGCAGATCGGCCGCCGGCGCTCCCTTGAGGATACGATCGATATAGGAAGCGGCGCGGCGCAGCTGCTCGGCGCTGTCGGTGCTGTAGGACATCAGCCCGCCCTCCTCGACGAAGGTGCGGCTCCAGAACACCGCGGGCACGCGCGCCTCCGCGATCGCCGCAAGCAGATCTGCGCGGTTGGCCATGGTGAAGAAGTCCGGCAGGACCAAGAGGCCGCCGTCCTTCCGCGAGGCCAGTGCGGCGATCGAGCCGGCGTCGTTCACCGGCGCGGGCTCGATGGTCACGTGAAGTGTCCGCGCCGCCTCTTCAATGGTGCGCAGCATCAGGGGCGCGAACGGCGCGGTGGCGGGATTGTAGACGACGAAGACGCGGTGGACGGGCGGCGTGATCTGCGTCAGCATCTCCAGCCATTTGCCGGCGAGCGGGCCGTCATAATCGGTGAAGCCGGTGACGTTGCCGCCGGGATGCGCGAGGTTTTTGACAAAACCCTGACTGACGGGATCGGTGACGACGGCGAACACGATGGGGATCGTCGCGGTGCGCTGGCGCAGCTCCTCCACCGAGGGCGTGCCGACCGCGAGCAGGATGTCGGGCTTGAGTGCGACCAGCTCGTCCGCAAGGCGCGCAATCCGCGCCCGGTCGCCGCCGCCGCTGCGCCAGTCGATCCGCAGATTATCGCGCTCCTTCCAGCCATGGCCGGCGAGTGCCTCGACCAGGATGGTGCTGCGCGCCTGCCCGATCGCATCCTCGGCGGCGGTGACCGAGAGCACGCCGAGCCGGCGCGTCGCATCCGGCTGCTGCGCTTGCACTGAGGCCGGCAGTGCCGCGATCATCCCAAGAAGCGCCAGGAGCTCGCGGCGATTCATGGGGCACACCATCAAATCCAGCCCTGAAGCTCGCGCAGCACGAGAGCGCGGATCACGTCCATGCCAGGCTCGCTATTGTTGAGGCAGGGGATCGCGGAAAACTGCTCACCGCCATTGTGCTTGAAGATCTCGGCGTTCTCCTGCGCGATCTCCTCCAGCGTCTCCAGGCAGTCGGCGGAAAAGCCCGGCGTCACCACCGCGATGCGGCGCACGCCGTCTTTCGCCAGACGCTCCATGGTTTTGTCCGTATACGGCTGAAGCCACTCGTCATTGCCGAAACGAGACTGGAAGGTCAGCAGCAGCTTTGTCTCGTCCATGCCGAGCCGGCGGCGCAGCGCCTCCGTCGTGGCGATACAGTGCTGCTGATAAGGATCGCCCTTGTCGACATAGGATTTCGGCATGCCGTGGAAGGAGGCGACGATCAACTCCGGCTTGAACGGCAGGCTCGCCAGATGCGTCTCGATCGAGGTCGCGAGCGCCTCGATATAGGTCGCATCCTCGTAATAAGGCGGCGTCACCCGCAACGTCGGCTGGTTACGTAGGCGGGCGAGCACGCGGAACACCTCGTCGCAGACGGTCGCCGAGGTCGAGGCGGAATATTGCGGATAGAGCGGCACGGCGAGGATGCGCTCGCAGCCCTTCGCGATCAGCGCATCGATGCCCGCTTTGATCGAGGGATTGCCGTAGCGCATCGCCCAGTCCACGACCACATGACCGCGATCCGACAGCGCGACCGCGAGCTTGTCGGCTTGCGAGCGCGTGATGGTCTTCAGCGGCGACTCGTTGCGCTCATTGTTCCAGATCTTGCGGTAGTCCAGCGCCTTGGTGCGGGGACGGCTGCGCAGGATGATCCCGTTCAGCACCAGCTTCCAGAGCAGGCCCTGGTCCTCGATGACGCGGGCATCCGAGAGGAACTCCTTCAGATAGACCCGCACGCCGGGCGCATCGGCCGTGTCGGGCGTGCCGAGATTGATCAGGAGTACGCCGACGCGCGGCAGGGCGGATTGGGCGGCCGGTTTCGCGCTTTCGACGGGGACGACGCTGGTCATGGCTCTGTGCCTCGCGCGTTGGTCTGAACTTGTCAAGATGAGGCCGGTTTCGCTAGGGTCGCTACCCACGGGAGGGAAGATGACACTCGCGGAATGGTGCGTCCTGGGAGCGCTGCTGCTTTATCTCTCGACGATCGCCTCGATCAAATGGATCAGGTTTCGCACGTTCGACAATTCCCGGCCGCGCGACCCCGCCTTCTATGCGGATGCCATCGCGCAGCGTGCGCTCGGTGCGCACCAGAACGGCATCGAGACCTTTCCGTTCTTCGCCTTCGCGGTGCTGCTCGCCGAATACAGGGACTCGCCGCAGCGGCTGATCGATGAGCTCGCGGCGCTGTTCCTGATCGTGCGGATCGCCTATGTGCTGACCTATCTCGGCAACCGGCCGACGCTGCGCTCGATCCTCTGGAGCATCGGCTTTGCGATCAATCTCGGGATCTTCTTCATGCCGGCCTTGAAGCGGTTTCTGCCGGTGTGACTTTCATCCTTCTCCCTTGCGGGAGAAGGTGGCGCGAAGCGCCGGATGAGGGGTTCTATCCCATTCGCAAGACTGCTCGTGAGGAGACAGACCCCTCACCCGTCTCGCCGCTACGCGGCGAGCCACCCTCTCCCGCAAGGGGAGAGGGGGAAAAAGCTCAAAAGCACGTCGTCCGTTCGGCGGCGATGTAGCCGAACAGCAGGCCGACACCGAACAGCAGTACCAGGCCGGCGGCGCCGAATTCGATGCCGCGCATGAACAACGCGCCACTGCCGTCGCGCGCTCCGCTCAGGCGGGCGGCGATGTCCTTGGCGGAGACGGCAACGATTGCGATCGCGGCGACCGTGATCGCGGTGCCCAATCCCATCAGGAAGGTCGCGGCGATGCCGGCCCAGAGCAGGCCCTGCGCCAGCGCGAACACCAAGACCAGGATCGCGCCCGAGCAGGGGCGGATGCCGACGGTCAGGATCGCGGCGAACCCGCGCCGCCAGCCGCCGGGGCCGGCGAGCTCGCTCGGGGTGGGACCATGGGAATGGCCGCAATGCTCGTCATGGACGTGGTCGTGCCCATGGTGATGGGCGTGACCGTGATCGTGGTGGTGATGAGCGTGGCCATGATGGTCGTGGGCATCATGATGATGGTGATGATCGTGATCATGGTGGTCGTGCGGCACGCCGGCGATCGCCGGCACCGGGTGGGCGGCCTGCAGCGCGCGGATGAACGCACCGCCCTTGACCCAGACCAGCCTCAGCCCGAACAGTCCAATCAGGCCATAGCTCGCGATCTCGATCGCGCCTTCCGCCTTGCACATGGTCTTGGCGGTCGCATTCAGCAGCCAGGCCGACACGCCGACGATCAGGATCGCCACCAGCGACTGCATCAGCGCCGAAGCGAACGACAGCACAATGCCGCGCCGCGCGGTTTCGCGGTTGGCAACGAGATAGGAGGCGATCACCGCCTTGCCATGGCCGGGGCCAGCGGCGTGGAAGATGCCATAGGCAAAGGAGATGAACAGCAGCGTCCACACCGCCGATCCGTCCGACTTGGCGGCGCGGATGGTCGCCGACATCTGGCGATAGAATTCCGACTGTTTACTCAGCAGCCAGCCGATGAGGCCGCTGGCCTCCGGTTCGGCGGCCTGCACCGGCCGCGGCGCGCCGAACGGGTTTTGCGCGAGAAGATCGTGGGGCGCGGCGTCGGCCACGGACACGACCAGCAGAGCGGCAACGCAGGTGAGAAGCCCGCGCGCGAACTGGGAGAGTTGCGGTTTCAAGGGCAATCCACCGCGATCTTGTTGGCGAACATCATGCCGAAATTCGAATTTTCGCCATTCAGGAAGGTCTGCTCATTGAGCTTCTGCGCGCTCGCGGTGCCGTCGTTCGGCCGCTCGAGCTTCATCTGGCAGCCCGCGGGAGCGCCGACCAGCTTCACCGGATTGTCCTTGGCCATCTGGAAGTCGATGAAGAAGGAGCGGTCGAACACTTCGAGCACCAGCTGCTTGGGCTTGACCGGGGCCTTCAGCGGCAGCGTGAAGTGGAGGGTCAGCACCGTATCCTTGTAATCAAGGAAGTAGTCGACCGGCTCCTGGAAACGCTCCTTCTTGCCGTCGGCTCGCGCAAAGGTGAAGTAGGCGTATTCCCTGAGCGACTCGACATTGGTCTGCGCCAGCGGCCCGAGCTCCTCGCGCGTATAGGCGCCCTTGGTCTTGCTCTCGAGCCCCTGCACCGCATAGGCCGAGAACATGTCGTCGAACGTCCAGGCGTGACGCACGCCGGTGATGCTGCCGTCGGCGGCATAGAGCAGCTCGCTGGTCGCGGTGATCCAGACATGCGGATGCGCGCTCGCCGCGCCCGCTGCCAGCGTCATCGCGGCGGCGAGCAGCCATCCGAACAGGGCGCGCATACGCATCAGGCCGCCTTGGCGTCGTCGAGCAGCCCGCGGCGGCGCAGCAGCGCGTCGGGCTCCGGGGGGCGGCCGCGGAAGGCCTCATAGGCGGCCTCCGGATCGACCGATCCGCCCGAGGCGTAGATGTCGTCGTGCAGGCGCTTGGCGACCGCAGGATCGAAGATGTCGCCGGCCTCCTCGAACGCGCCGAAGGCGTCGGCGTCCATCACCTCCGACCACATGTAGCTGTAGTAGCCGGCAGCATAATGATCGCCGGTGAAGATGTGGCCAAATTGCGTGGGACGGTGACGTAGCGAAATTTCCTCGGGCATGCCGATCTTCTCCAGCTCTTGTCTCTCGAAGGCGCGCACGTCCTGCGCGGCGGAAGCCGGCTGGGTGTGGAATTCGAGATCGACCAGCGCCGAGGAGACGAACTCGACCGTGGCAAAACCCTGGTTGAATTTTCGCGCGGCAAGGAAGCGTTGCAGGAGGTCGTCCGGCAGGGGCTCGCCGGTCTGGTAGTGGCGGGCGAACTTTTGCAGCACCTCGGGCCGCTCCTGCCAGTGCTCGTAGAGCTGGGACGGCAGCTCGACGAAGTCGGTGAACACGGAGGTACCCGACAGCGAGGGATAGGTGACGTTGGAGAGCATGCCGTGCAGGCCGTGGCCGAACTCGTGGAACAGGGTGCGTGCGTCGTCGGGCGACAGCAGCGAAGGCTCGCCCCCGGCTCCCTTGGCAAAATTGCAGATATTGAGAACCAGCGGCGCGACGTCGCCGTCGAGCTTCTGCTGGTCGCGCAGCGAGGTCATCCAGGCGCCGGACCGCTTCGAGGGCCGGGCGAAGTAGTCGCCATAGAACAGCGCCTTGTGCTTGCCGTCCCCGCCCTTCACCTCCCAGACCCGGACGTCCGGGTGCCAGACCGGAACGTCCTTGCGCTCCTCGAAAGTGATGCCGAACAGGCGCGTGGCGCAGTCGAAGGCGGCGGCGATCATGTGGTCGAGCGAAAGATACGGCTTGATCGCCGCGTCGTCGAAATTGGCACGCTGAAGGCGCAGCTTCTCGGCGTAGAAGCGCCAATCCCATGGGGCGAGCTTGAAATTGCCGCCCTCGGCCGTGATCAGCGCCTGCATGTCGTCGCGGTCGGCGAGCGCGCGCGCCCTCGCCGGCTTCCAGACCCGTTCCAAAAGGCCACGCACCGCTTCCGGCGTCTTGGCCATGGAATCTTCGAGCCGGTAGGCGGCGAAGGTCGGGTAGCCCAGGAGCTTGGCGCTTTCCTCCCGCAGCTTCAGGATCTCGACGATGGTTGCGTTGTTGTCATTGGCGTTGCCGTTGTCGCCCCGCGCGGTGAAGGCCTTGTAGACCTTCTCGCGCAGGTCGCGCCGCGCCGAGCTCTTCAGGAACTGTTCGACCGAGGAGCGCGACAGCGTGACGATGGCCTTACCTTCCATGCCGCGCTCTTCTGCCGCAGCCTTGGCACCGGCGACGAAGCTCTCCGGCAGGCCCTGGCGGTCGGCCTCCCCGAGCTCCAGGACCCAGTCCTGCTCGTCGCCGAGCAGGTGATGGCTGAAGCTGGTGCCGAGCTGGGCGAGCCTCTCGTTGATCTCCGCCATCCGCGTCTTGGCCTCGTCGGAGAGGCCGGCACCGGAACGGTGGAAGCGGGTGTAGGTGCGCTCTAACAGGCGCAGCTGCTCGGGCGTGAGACCGAGATTGGCGCGGTTCTCGTGCAGCTGGGCGATGCGGCCAAACAGCACGGCGTTCATCATGATCGGATTCCAGTGCCGTGCCATCCGCAAGGAGACCTCCTTGTCAATCTCCAGGATGGCCGGGTTGGAATGCGCCGAGACGAGGTCGTAGAAGACCGCCGCGACCTTGCTCAAGAGCTTGCCCGAGCGCTCCAGTGCCGTGATGGTGTTGGCGAAGTCGGGCGCGGCCGGATCGTTGGTGATCGCCGCGATCTCGGCGGAGTGATCGGCGAAGGCCTGCTCGTAGGCCGGGAGGAAGTGCTCCGGCTTGATCTCGTCGAAAGGCGGGGTCGCGAACGGCGTCACCCAGGCCCTCAGCAGCGGGTTGGTCTCGGCGTCCGTAGTTTGGCGCAGTTCTGACATCACAAGTCCCGATTTTTGAGCCGATTTGTTGCAGCCAGCTATAGCACGCGATGGGGCTTTTTTGGGCCGTTTGCCCTTGCTCCCGGCCGCCTTTTCGGGGAGATTGCGGCCCTCGAAGACACGGGATCCCTGAGCTCATGAACGCGCCTGCCTCCTCTTCCCGCCAGATCGCCTGGCCGAGCGTCATCACCGTCATCAGCGCCGCCATCCTGATTGGCGCGGAGGTGTTCGGCGCGGCGTTTGCCGGCGGCTGGGCGCTCGCGATCCTGTTCGGGCTCGGCGATCAGGGCGCGCACATCCTTCAGGCCGTGCTGTTCACACTCGGCGTGCTGGTGATGACCGCGTTCATCCGCGGAGCTCAGCGCGTCGAGCCATTCACGAAGCGCCGCTGACGCGTCGTCGCGCGCGAGGCACGCGCGCTGCGCAGAAAACTTAACGCGCGTTCATCTTCCGCGTCGCTCGCGCAACACTGCGCAAGCAGGTGTTAGGCAATTCTGTTCTCAGCCTAAAAAAATTCTTGCGAAGCAGAGTCAAAACGCTTATGTGCGGATTTGCCCAATTTCGCACGTGCCTGTGGTCGTGTGTCAGTCGGTAGGTATCCGGACAAGAGGCCGGACAGCCGCCAAGGGGTGAAGAAGCCGAGGGGCTCTTCGGAAGTGCGGAAGTCGAGGACTGAAAAGTCGAGCGACCGAAGCAAACCCGGAGCGCCCAGCATCTCTCTCAAAGAGATGCCATGTCGAAGGTGACTTCGCTCTTTGCAACCGTGACTGGCAGCCGGAGGCGAACCGGCGCACCCCGCTCTCAACGGGGGACGCGACTTAAAGCAACGACGGATCGGGCTTTTTTGGTCTCTACCGGCAGTCCAACGCCGGCGCGGGCTACTGAAAAGGCTTGTCCTTCATTGCCAGGTGAGCGGGTGGGAATCTCTCCCAACCAATCCACGGCAGCACAGTCTGGTTTGAGTCGTTTGGCCTCAACGCGCCTCCATCGCGCGATGTGGCCGAAGCACTCTCATCAGACGTCACGTTGATACGGCTCCCGTCGCTGGGACCGTTGGAGAGTGCTATGACCGAACGTATCCAGGAATTCCTGCGCAATCGCCGCAAGGATGGCCTCGACACCGAGCCGTGCCTCGTCGTCGACCTCGAGGTCGTGCGCGACAATTACCAGAGCTTCGCCAAGGCGCTGCCCGACAGCCGCGTGTTCTACGCCGTCAAGGCGAACCCGGCGCCGGAAGTGCTGGCCCTGCTCGCCTCCATGGGCTCCTGCTTCGACACCGCGACGGTCGCCGAGATCGAGATGGCGCTGGCCGCGGGTGCGGCGCCGGATCGCATCTCCTTCGGCAACACGATCAAGAAGGAGCGCGACATCGCGCGCGCCTTCGCGCTCGGCATTCGGCTGTTCGCCGTGGACTGCGCCGCCGAGGTCGAGAAGGTCGCCCGTGCCGCCCCCGGCGCAAAGGTGTTTTGCCGCATCCTCTATGACTGCGCCGGCGCCGAATGGCCGCTGTCGCGCAAGTTCGGCTGCGATCCGGAGATGGCGGTCGAGGTGCTCGACCTCGCCAAGCGCCTTCGCTTGGAGCCGTACGGCATCTCCTTCCATGTCGGCTCGCAGCAGCGCAAGGTGAAGGCGTGGGACCGTGCGCTGGCGATGGCCTCGCAGGTGTTCCGCGACTGTGCCGAGCGCGGCATCAACCTGTCCATGGTCAACATGGGCGGCGGCTTCCCGACCAAGTACCTGAAGGACGTGCCGCCGGTCGTCACCTATGGCCGGTCGATCTTCCGCGCGCTGCGCAAGCACTTCGGCAACCAGATCCCGGAGACCATCATCGAGCCGGGCCGCGGCATGGTGGGCAACGCCGGCATCATCGAATCCGAGGTCGTGCTCATCTCGAAGAAGAGCGACGAGGACGAAGTGCGCTGGGTGTACCTGGACATCGGCAAGTTCGGCGGCCTCGCCGAGACCATGGACGAGTCGATCCGGTACGCCATCCGCACCTGTCACGACGGCGCGGACATGACGCCGTGCGTGCTTGCAGGGCCGACCTGCGACAGCGCCGACGTGCTGTACGAGAAGACCCCGTATCCGCTCCCCGTGACGCTCGAGATCGGCGACAAGGTGCTGATCGAGGGCACCGGGGCCTATACGTCGACCTACTCGTCGGTGGCGTTCAACGGCATCCCGCCGCTGAAGACCTACCACATCTGATCCGCCTCTCTTTCGAGGCCTGACGAACCCGGGAGCCGGCCGAGCCGGCTCCTCCCTCACATTTCGATTTCTGACGACGTCTTGGACCGGCGCGCTCGCTCACGTCGGTTCAAGCGGGGACTGACGCGCCATGACTGCTCCTCGGAAGCCACAGATCGCCCTCACCTCGAAAGCCGCTCCGTTTGCGATCCGCAGCGAGCGCGCTGGCGACGTCGCGATGCGTGAAGCGCTGCTCGATGCCTGCTTTGGCGAGAACCGCCATGGCCGGACCTGCCAGCGTCTGCGCGACGGACGCGCGCCTGCCGCAGGCCTTGCCCTGTCGGCCGTGCGCGAGGGACAGCTCGTGGGAACCGTGCGGCTGTGGCACGTCAGCGCCGGAGGCAGGCCCGCTCTGGTTCTCGGACCGCTGGCGGTCGACCCTGCCAGCCGCGAGCTCGGGATCGGCGCCGCGCTGATGCATCAAGCGCTGGCCGCCGCCCGGGCGCGCGGGCATGCTGCGGTGATCCTGCTCGGCGATGCCCCCTATTACGCCCGCTTCGGCTTCTCGGCCGACAAGACCGGTGCGCTGTCGCTGCCCGGCCCATTCGAGCGCGACCGGCTGCTGGCGATCGAGTTCGCGGAAGGCGCGCTCGACCGCGCCGAAGGGATGATCGTTCCGACCGGAGCGGCTCTGTCCAAACGGAGGGCGGTTCGCGCTCTCCAGGCGCACGCGGCCTAAGAGATTGCCATGATGGCAACGACCGAAGCCGCATCCAGCGGCCATACCAGGCTGCGCCTGACTTGATGCCTGTTCCTTTGGGGTTGCGCGAGCCCGAGAAACCCCCTTTAACCCCGCAAAACATCCCCCTTCAGTCGAGGTCCGAGAGCATGTCCCGTCGCCTGATTTCCACTGGCTCCCCGTTCGAGAAGACCGCCGGCTACAGCCGCGCCGTGATCGACGGCGAGTTCGCCTTCGTCGCGGGAACCACGGGCTATGACTACACCACCATGACAATGCCGGCCGATGTCACGAGCCAGTCACGCAACTGCTTCAAGACCATCGAAGCCGCCCTGAAGGAGGGCGGCTTCGAGATGGCCGACATCGTCCGCGTGACCTACTACCTCACCGACGTCAAAGATGCCGACGCGCATTTCGCTGTCTGCGGCGAAGTCCTCGGCGACATCCGCCCGGCTGCAACGCTTCTCGTCGTCTCGGCGCTCTACAAGCCCGAGATGAAGGTCGAGATCGAAGTCACCGCCAAGCGGCGTAGCGTCTGATCCACCCCTCACCCATTGTCTGCCAGCACGTTCCGGAGAAACCATCCCATGAGTCCCGCCTCGCAGATCTACGCGAAGATCACCGGTCCCATCGTCATGGTCGGCTTCGGCTCCATCGGCAAAGGCACGTTGCCGCTGATCGAGCGGCATCTCGATTACGACAAGTCGCGCGTCACCGTGATCGATCCCAAGGATGAGGGCCGCAAGGCGCATTGCGAGAAGCACAATGTCCGCTTCATCCAGAAGGGCGTGACCAAGGACAATTATCGGGACTTGCTGACCCCGCTGCTCACCGAAGGCGGCGGCCAGGGCTTTTGCGTCAATCTCTCGGTCGATACCGGCTCCACCGACATCATGGAGCTCTGCAACGAACTTGGCGCGCTCTACATCGACACGGTCAACGAGCCCTGGCTCGGCTTCTATTTCGACGCTTCGAAGGGCCCGGAAGCGCGCTCCAACTACGCTCTTCGCGAAGTGACGCTGGCCGCCAAGAAGGCGCGGCCTAAGGGCTCGACGACGGCCGTCTCCTGCTGTGGCGCCAATCCCGGCATGGTCTCCTTTTTCGTCAAGCAGGCGCTGCTCAACGTCGCCGCTGATCTGAAGCTCAATGCCCCCAAGCCGAAGACCAAAGCCGAATGGGCGGACCTGATGCGGCAGGCCGGCGTCAAGGGCATCCACATCGCCGAACGCGACACCCAGCGCTCCAAGAAGCCGAAGGAGCCCGACGTCTTCGTCAACACCTGGTCGGTGGAAGGCTTCCTGTCGGAAGGCGTGCAGCCCTCAGAACTCGGTTGGGGCACCCATGAAAAGTGGATGCCCGAGAATGCGCGGACCCACGAAGCCGGCTGCGGCGCCGCCATCTATCTGATGCAGCCCGGCGCCAACACGCGCGTGCGCACCTGGTGCCCGACCCGCGGCGCGCAATATGGTTTCCTCGTTACCCACAACGAGTCGATCTCGATTGCCGATTACTTCACGGTGCGTGACGCATCGGGCACGGCGATCTACCGGCCGACCTGCCATTATGCCTATCACCCGGCCGACGATGCTGTGCTGTCGCTGCATGAAATGTTCGGCCGCGCGGCGAAGATGCAGGACAAGCACCACATCCTCGATGAGAACGAAATCGTCGATGGCATCGACGAGCTCGGCGTGCTGCTGTTCGGCCACGACAACAATGCCTACTGGTACGGCTCGCAGCTCTCCATCGAAGAGACCCGCAAGCTCGCGCCCTACCAGAACGCCACCGGCCTGCAAGTGACCTCCGCCGTGCTCGGCGGCATGGTGTGGGCGCTGGAGAACCCGAACGAAGGCATCGTCGAAGCCGACGAGATGGATTTCGATCGTCTCTTGGAAATCCAGCTGCCCTATCTCGGCCCGGTGAAGGGTTTGTACACCGACTGGACGCCGCTGACGGATCGCCCGGGACTGTTCCCGGAAGATATCGATACGAGCGATCCCTGGCAGTTCCGGAATATTCTGGTGCGGTGAGGGCGGTTCGCCCTGAGTACACTGTCATGCCCCGGCTTGGCCGGGGCATCCAGTACGCCGCGGCCTCTCCGTATCCACGCTCCTTCTCTGGAATACTGGATCCCCCGCCTTCGCGGGGGATGACACCGAGTATGTGACGATCAGCACGGCCGCACAGCTACTTCTTCTCAATCGGCGGCGCGACCTTCTCGGCTGGAGCGGGCGGCAGCGTGGGCTTGGTCGCCGCGCCCTGCGTCTGGGAATCGGGCCGTGCGGGCTCGGGGGCCGGCGTAGTCGGGCGATCACCGCCGGGCTTGGACTCCGCGGGCGTCTTGCTCTGATCGTCGGACGGGGTGCCCTGGAGCGGTGGCGTTGCCTGCGCCATCTGCATCCGGCTCTCGGCGCGAATCTGCGCCAGCGACAGGCCCGATACCACGACGCCCGCTGCGAACAGCGAAGAGGCGATTATCAGGTCGAGTCTCAGTCTGCGCTTGTCATAGCCTGTCATGTCGATCACCGCATTTGTCCGCGGAATCAACGAAATGGCCGCGCGCGGGTTCCGAGCCTGGCAAGGTGGGAACCGCACGCCGGCGCGCCAGAACGCCGCGCTCAATCCGTGGTGCTGACTTCCCAGGTGGCGTGGCGCACGCCTGGAAGATGCTGGAGATCCGTCGCCACCGCGTTCAGCTCGTTCGGATCGACCGCGGTCGCAACCAGCTTTGCGACGATCTCCAGGATGTCGTCGCCGATCTCGGCCACATCGATATCAGCGACCGAATATTTCGCGGCTTCCAACCTCTCGACGAGGCGGTCGCGCATGTCAGGCAGAGCGTCGGCCGCGACCGCCAGCTTGAAATAGTAGGTCGCCTCCAGTGCACGCTCATTCAGCGGAATGCGGTTGATGGCATTGACCAGCGGGCGCAGCAGCGTGTTGCCGGCAATGACGAACACGGTCAGCGCCGCCGCCTGCGCGACCATGTCGGCGCCGGCACAGGAGCCGACCGCGGCCGAGGCCCATAGCGTCGCGGCCGTATTGAGCCCGCGCACGTCCATGCCCTGCTTCATGATGACACCGGCGCCGAGGAAGCCGATGCCGGAGACGACATAGGAGATCACCCGCACCGCGCCGTCGGCGCCGGTCAGATGCATGGCGAGATCGACAAAGGCGGCGGCGCCGACCGCGACCAGCACATTGGTACGCAGGCCCGCCGTGCGCTGGCGGTACTGTCGCTCGGCGCCGATCAGCGTCCCCAGCACGAAGGCCGTCAATAGGCTGATCAGCGTGTCCGCAAAATCGGCAAGCTGGAAGGTCGTCAGAAACCGCATGGCCCCCTATACGGCGGGAACCATGACAGATTAAAGCTCCAGCAGGCCGCCGTCCCCATTTTCATCCGCGAACGCCAGCAGCGTGCCCTTGGCGTTCCAGGCGAGTCCGGCGACCGGCGGGGTGCCGTTGCGGCGGACCAGGATCTCCGCGCCGTCCTCCAGCCGCACCATCAGCACGGTGCCGTCGCTGTAGCCGGCGGCGAGGATGTCGTTCTTGGGGTGGCAGGCCACCACCGCGACGCGCGCTTGCAGCGGCGCGAGCATCGCGGGCTCCTTGCCCATCGGACCGTCCTTGCCGGCGAACGGCCACAGGATCACGGTGTCGGCGCCCGAGGTCGCCAGCGCCTTGCCGCCGGCGCTCCAGGACATCGAGCGGACGCGGCCGGGATAACCGGTCATGCGCATGTGCCTGTTGTCGGCGAGCCGCCAGCCATGCAGCGCCGCCTCGTGCATCGCAGTGACCAGGAACTTGTTGTCCGGGCTGAAAGTGACGCCGAGATGCGAGCCGGCCCAGGGCAGGAATTCGGCTGTGGCAGCCATGTTGGGAAACCACAGCGTCGCGCCGTTGTAATGCGCGATCGCGAGCCGGAGGCCTTTTGGTGCGAAGGCAAGCCCACCGACGGTCGAGGGCACCTCGATCGACTTCTCCTCGGTCTTGCCGCTCTTGACGGTCGCCGTCTTGCCGGCCGACCAGGCGAAGGCGCCATCTGGATGCAGCGCCACCGCGTCGATCCAGCGCCGCTTCGGATCGGTGGCGAGCAGGGTCACCTCGCCCTTGGCGTCGAGCGACACGACCTTGCCGTCGTCGCCGCCCATGACGAGGCGCTTGCCGTCGGAGGCGGTCGAGAGGATGCCGCCGCTGTGCACGGCGACCTTGCTGATCTCGCCCTTGGCATCGACCAACGCGACATTCTCCTCGCCGCCGACGAAGGCGGCCCGATCGGCGAGGAAATGCACTGAGGTCACGGCCATGCCGAGCGCGACCGGCTTGACGCGGTCGGTGACGGAGACGATCGAGGCGGAGTCGGGAGCCGGCGTAAACTCTTTCATCACGAGACGATGCAGCTCTCAAAACCCTTGCGGATGGCTTCTTCCGGCAGTTCGCGGCCGATGAAGATGAGGCGGCTCTCGCGCGGCTCGCCCTCCTTCCACTTCCGCTGGTGGTCGCCCTCCAGCATCATGTGGACGCCCTGGAAGACGTAGCGGTCGTCATCGTCGTGGAAGGCGAGGATGCCCTTGGAGCGCAGGATCTTGCCGCCCTCGATCTGCACCAGGTTCTGGAGCCAGGGCATGAACACGTTGGGATCGAGCGGCTTGTCGGTCTTGAGCGCTAGCGATTGCATGTCCTCGTCGTGATAGTGCTTCAGGCCATGGCCGTGATCATGGTGGTTGTGATGGTCGTGGCCATGGTGATGATGATCATGGTCGTGGTCATGATCGTCGGCCTCAAGGAAATCAGGCTCGATGTCGAGGATGCGGTCGAGGTCGAACGCGCCGCGATCGAGCACGTCGGCCAGCGCCACCGAGCAGCGCTCGGTGCGATGCAGCTTCGCATAGGGGTTGATGCCGCGGATGCGGGCCTCGACCTCGGCGAGCTCGCCCTTGTTGACAAGGTCGGTCTTGTTCAGCACGATCACGTCGGCAAAGGCGATCTGGTTCTTGGCCTCGGGCGCGTCCTTGAGCCGGTCGGACAACCACTTTGCGTCCGCCACAGTTACAACCGCATCGAGCCGCGCGTTCTTCTGCACGTCCTCGTCGACGAAGAAGGTCTGGGCGACCGGCGCCGGATCGGCAAGGCCGGTGGTCTCGACGATGATGGCGTCGAACTTGCCCTTGCGCTTCATCAAGCCGTCCATGATGCGCACGAGGTCGCCGCGCACGGTGCAGCAGATGCAGCCGTTGTTCATCTCGAACACTTCCTCATCGGCGCCGATGATGAGGTCGTTGTCGATGCCGATTTCGCCGAATTCGTTGACGATGACGGCGTATTTCTTGCCGTGGTTCTCCGACAGGATGCGGTTCAAAAGCGTGGTCTTGCCGGCGCCGAGATAGCCGGTCAGTACGGTCACGGGAATTTTTGGGGCAGTCGCTTCAGACATAACAACTCCGGACTTTAAGGCTTTTCGCGCGACGCGAGGCGGGGTGGCCCCTGCCCTAGTGGTCAAGCGCGCTGGTCAGGGCCTTTATATTGTGCCTGACCATGTCAATGTAAGTGGGTGCAGGCCCCTTTTCGCCGGTCAAACCGTCGGAAATCAAGGTCCCGCCGACCTTTGCCCCGGTCTCGGCCGCGATCCGCCGGATCAGCCGGTCGTCGCTGATATTTTCCAGGAACACGGCCGGGATTTTCTGGGCCTTGATCTGGCCGATGATCGCGGCGATGTCGCGCGCGCTGGGTTCGGTCTCCGTGGAGACACCCAAGGGGGCGATGAACTGGATACCGTATTCGGCGGAAAAATAGCCGAAGGCGTCGTGGGTGGAGATCACCTTGCGCCGCTCCAGTGGGATCTTGGCCACGGCCTCGCGGACCTCGCGGTCCAGGGTTTCGAGCTTTTCCAAATAGGCTTTGGCCTGGGCGCGGAAGAACTCCGCGTCATCCGGGGCGGCCGCGGCGAGTGCATTGGCGATGTCGGTGACATAGACCTTGGCGTTGGGGATGGACTGCCAGGCGTGGGGATCGGCGGCCGAACCCAATTTCAGGGGCGTGATACCGGTGCTCGCAGTCACGACCGTCGCCTTGCTGCCCGAGGACTGCACGAGCCGCGGCAGCCACCCCTCGAGGCCGAGCCCGTTGACGATGACGAGATTTGCATCCGCGATTCGCTTCGCATCGCTCGGTGCAGGCGTGTAGACGTGGACATCGCTGTCGGCGCCGACCAGCGTGGTCAGATTGATCCTGCTACCACCGACATTGCGGACGAAATCGGCGAGGATCGAGAAGCTCGCGACCACGTTGAGCCGCTCTGTGGCGTGCAGTGGCGGGGCGATCAGCAACAGCGCACAAAGCAGGATGAGCCGCATCGTCACGCTTCCAGATGCCGGCCGGGAAACAATTGCCGGACGATACCGCCGACGCGGCCGAACAGGACGGAAGCCACGTAGAGCGCCGTCGCCACGAGAATGATCGCAGGGCCCGACGGCACGCGGGTCTGGAACGACAGCACGAGGCCGGCATAGCCCGAGACGGCGGCAGCGACGACCGCGATGCAGATCATGGCGGTGAGATCGCGCGACCAGAACCGCGCAATGCCGGCCGGCAGGATCATGAGGCCGACCGCAAGCAGCGTGCCGAGTGCCTGAAAGCCGTTGACGAGGTTGATCACGACGAGCGCGAGGAAAGCGAGATGCGCAGGCCCCCCGGCGCGGCTCACCGTGCGCAGGAACAAGGGATCGACGCTCTCGACCACCAGCGGGCGGTAGATCACGGCGAGCACGAGCAGCGTCACCGTGGCGTTGAAGGCCACCACCAGCAGCGTCTGGTCGTCCATCGCGAGGATGTTGCCGAACAGCACATGCAACAGATCGATATTGGTGCCCTTGATCGAAACGATGGTGACGCCGAGCGCGAGCGAGGCCAGATAGAAGGTGGCCAGCGAAGCGTCCTCCTTCAGCCCGGTCGAGCGTGCGACCACACCGGCGAGGATCGCGACCGCAAAGCCGGCGATCAGGCCGCCGGCGGTCATCGCGAACAGGTTGAGCCCGGAGAGCAGGAAGCCGATGGCGGCGCCCGGCAGGATCGCATGCGCCATGGCATCGCCGACGAGACTCATCCGCCGCAGCATCAGGAACACGCCGATCGGCGCGCCCGCCAGCGACAGCGCGATCACGGCGGCGAGTGCCCGCCGCATGAACTCGAATTCGGTGAACGGACCGATCAGCGCATCATAGGCCATTTGCGATCACGCCGCCTGCGAACGCCCGTAGTCGGCCGCGCAGGCCGCCGCACTGTCGTCGAAGGCCTCGCACATCCGCATCGCGACCATCAAATTCTCCGGCGTCAGCACCTCGGCCGTCGGTCCCCACGCCACGGGGCCGCGCGCCAGCACCAGCGTCTCGCTGAAATGGATGCGCACCATCTCCATGTCATGCAACGCGGCCAGCACGGTGCGGCCCTCGGTGTGCCACTCCTTCACCAGCGCGAGCAGATCGGCCGTGGTCTTGCTGTCGATGGCGTTGAAGGGCTCGTCGAGCACGATCAAGGTCGCGTCCTGGAGCAGCACCCGCGCGAACAGCACGCGCTGCATCTGGCCGCCGGAGAGCGTGCCGATCGGGCGGTTCTCGAACCCGTTGAGACCAACGGCGGCGATCGCGCGCAGGATTTTTTGCCGCGCAGCCTTGCCTATGCCGCCGAACAGGCCGGTCCCGCGCCACAGCCCGGTGCCGACGAAATCGAACACCGAGATCGGAAAGCTGCGGTCGATCTCCGCGCTTTGCGGCAGGTAGGCGATGTCCCTGCTGTCGCGGCCTCCGAGATGTATGCTGCCGTCGAGCGGCTTGAGGATGCCGACGATGCCGCGCAGCAACGTCGATTTGCCGGCGCCGTTCGGGCCAATCACGGCGACCAGTGCACCGGGTGCGACCTCGCCATTGAGATGATGCACGGCCGGATGCCGGTCATAGCCGAGCGTGACGTTATGGAAGGCTAGCTGTGCCATGGTCACCTCATCGCCAGGAAGACCATGCCCCAGAGCACGGCGCAGACAGCGAGCGCGGCCGCGAGGCGCCCCGCCATGGTCATGCGCAGGATCGACCACGGCGCCGCCTGGGCCGGATGCGGCGAAGCCGCGTCATGGACATGGGCATGAGTGTGGTCGTGCCCGTGCGAATGGGCGTGGTCGTGGGAATGGTCGTGATGATGGGCGTGAGACGCGGCAGGAACCATCCCGAGACGTTATATTATAACATTGCGCCTGTCCACGCCGGGCTCAGGGCCGGTCGATCAGCATGGCGATGGCGGCCGCTACGAACGGGAACGGCACCGACACCGCGCAGCGGAACCAGACGAAACGGGCCGGCATGAACGGGATCTCCCACAGGATCACCCGCTGGAACGCGAACAGGGCCCAGGCGACGACATAGGCAACCACCTGAGGCACCCCGCCGCCGGACTTCAGCGCCACCGTGCCGATAGAGAAGCCGATCACAGGCCCGCCCGGCGTGGCGGCGCCGGCGACCACGGCAGACGCGACCCCAAGCCAGCCGCTGTCCGGCCCGAGCCAGCCGGTGATCACCTCTTGCGGGATGATGGCGGCGATGTAGCCGGAGCCGATCACCCCCAGCGCGATCCGCGGCACGATGTTGATGAAGTCCATCGAGCCTTCGCGCAGAGAAGCCTTGAACACGGCAGGGCTGCGGCGGAAGGCGATCAGGCCGACGCCGAACACCGAGCCCCACAACAGGATGTCGATCAGGAGCGCGGCGCTCACGTCTCGTCGCCCTTCGGGATCGGCTTCGGATAGAGCCGGACATAGACGGAGCGGCCGAGCGCGCCGGCGAGCACCGGCAGCGGCAGCGAGATCACGATCCGCCACAGCGTGAAATCGGTGCCCATGATCGGGATTTCCCAGGCCACCGCCCGGCCGTAGCCGATCAGGGTCCAGCTCACGACCATGGCGATGGTGGCGCCGAAATCGGCACCGACCGCGAGCAGCGCGCTCGCCACCGGATAGGCGGTGAAGGGACCGCCGGGCAGGATCGCGCCGAAGGCGGTGCCGATCAGAAGCCCCATCAGGCCGGATTTCGGCCCGAGCGAGCGCGAGACTTTTTCGTGCGGCAGGATTTCCGAGATGAACGCACCAAGCAGGCAACCGGCGAGCACGCGCGGCAGGATACCGCCGAACAGCGAGAGGTCGTGGGTGAGAATGTCGAGAACACCATCGGTGCCGTCACGCCGCCAGACCAGACCCGCGCTCACCGCCACCAGGGCCGCGATGATGATGGTCGACCAGCCGATCGGCTTGCGCGCACGCCCCGGCCGCGGCTCGGAGTCCGCGTCCTCGGCAGACGCCGGGTCTTTCGGGGAAGGTTCTGACAACGGGCTCGGTCGGATCGAGGGTGATGCCCATCCTGCTTAAGGGGGCTGCCCATGCGATGCAAACGGAACGATCACAGGCCGATACGCGCACCGCGCAGGGCAATTCCGCACAGCAAAAAGGCGGCCGCGCATGCGACCGCCCTTCTCTACTCTGTCATTCCGGGGCGGCGCGTCAGCGCCGAACCCGGAATCCATCGGGCGTCATCCCGAGTGGACAAATGGATTCCGGGCGCGCGCTTGGCGCGCCCCGGAATGACTCCAAATGCCTACGCCTTCTCGAACAGAGACTCGACGTATTCCCAGTTCACGAGGTTCTCGACGAACGCCTTGAGATAGTCCGGACGGCGGTTGCGATAGTCGATGTAGTAGGAGTGCTCCCAGACGTCGCAGCCGAGGATCGGGGTGGCGCCGTGCACCAGCGGATTCTCGCCGTTCGGGGTCTTGGAGATCTCGAGCTTGCCGTTCTTGACCTGGAGCCAGCACCAGCCGGAGCCGAACTGGCCGACGCCGGCCGCCTGGAAGTCGGTCTTGAATTTATCGAAGCCGCCGAGGTCCTCGTTGATCTTCTTCTCGAGCTTGCCGGGCAGCTTGGTGCCGCCGCCATTGGGCTTCATCCAGCTCCAGAAGTGGATGTGGTTGTAGTGCTGGCCGGCATTGTTGAACACCGCGGGGTTCTTGCCGAACGAGCCCTTGACGATCTCTTCAAGGGATTTGCCTTCCCATTCGGTCCCCTTGAGCGCGTTGTTGCCGTTGGTGACGTAGGCCTGATGATGCTTGTCGTGATGATATTCCAGCGTCTCCTTCGACATATACTGGCCGAGGGCGTCATAGGCGTAAGGGAGAGGGGGCAGCGTAAAGGTCATGGCTTCTTGTCCGCAACTGGTGGGGAACGAGTTCTAACGGTCACCCCTTATAGAAGGTTCCTGCGTCGTTAAATACCGCCAATTTGCGAAAATGCGTGATGCGAACGCTTGGCACGATTGCATAAAATCGTCGCAGCACGCGGACATTCGCGCGGCCTTGGTGGCGTGATGCAAAATATCATTGCCTTTGAGGCGCTTATGGCAGAACGAATGCACCACGGACCGACCTTGCGAAAGACAGAGCCATGAGCATCGAGATCGACATTTTGAACGGCGACGCCTCGTGGCCGATCGCAGAGCCGCTGCACCAGGCAATCTGGGGCCCACACATGGTTGCGGATAAGCCTTGGGCTCACGTCAAATGGGATAACGCTCATCTTCGCGTGCTGCTCGACACGCCCGACGACGGCCTCGTCTGCCATGTCGGCGTCTACTTCCGGACCGTCACCTGGAACGGACAGAAGGTCCATGTCGGCGGCATCGGAGGCGTCTGTACCCGCGAGGACCGGCGCGGTCGCGGCTATGCAACCATGGCGATCGACGCGGCGGTGCACACTATGCGCGCCAACGAGGCGGTGCGCTTCGCGCTGTTGTTCTGCGAGCCGCACAATTTCGCGTTCTACGAGGCGCGCCGATGGCAGCCCTTCAAGGGCGAGGTCTATTGCGAGCAGCCGGAGGGACGAATCCGCTTCGACTACATGGCACCCTACGTCTTCGACATCGTCCGGGCGCCGACGCTAGGCACCATCGACCTATGCGGCCTGCCCTGGTGAGCCCTGCGTGAGCGGAGGGCTGCGCCGGCCGCCTCACACCCTATAATATGTCGACCATCATTTAATATTCCGCCCGGTGAACATGACGATCGACGCCCCTGCAGACGCCGTCCCGCCGCTTGCGCCGGTCGCCTCCCCCATCGCCAACCTGCTGACGGCGCCGATTCTGCCGACATTGCTGCGGCTCGCGATCCCAAACATGATCGCGATGGTCGGCAGCACGCTGGTTGCGATCGCAGAGACGTCCTATATCGGTCGGCTCGGCACCATCCCGCTCGCCGCGATCGCGCTGGTGTTTCCGTTCGCGATGCTGACGCAGATGATGAGCGCGGGCGCGATGGGCGGCGGCGTCTCCTCCGCGATCAGCCGCGCGCTCGGCGCAGGAGATCGCGACCGCGCCGCGACGCTGGCGCTGCATGCCGCCATCATCGGCCTCTGCGGCGGCCTGTTCTTCACGGTGATGATGCTCATCTTCGGCCGCTCGTTCTTCGCGCTGCTCGGCGGCCGCGAGCGCGTGCTGGAGGAGGCCAGCGGCTACTCGCAGGTGCTGTTCTCCGGCGCGGTCGCGATCTGGCTCGTCAATACGCTGGCCTCGGTGATCCGCGGCACCGGCGACATGCGTCTGCCTTCGATGACGTTGATCGGGGCGAGCCTGCTCCAGGTCGCACTCGGCGGCACGCTGGGGCTTGGCCTGTTCGGCGTGAAGCAATTCGGCATGCCCGGCGTCGCGAGCGGCCAGCTGATCGCGTTCAGCTGTGCCGCGATCTTCTTGCTCTGGTACCTCTTGTCCGGCCGCAGCAGGCTGCCGCTCGACTTCCGCGCCTTCCATTTCGAGCGCGCGATGTTCGTGGACATTCTGAAAGTGGGCGCGGTGGCCTGCCTGTCGCCGCTCCAGACCGTGCTCACCATTCTGATCTTCACAAAAATCCTCGCGACCTTCGGCACCGAGATGCTGGCCGGCTACGGCATCGGCTCGCGGCTGGAATTCTTGCTGATCCCGATCACCTTCGCCTTCGGCATCGCATCGGTGCCGATGGTCGGCATGGCGATCGGCGCCGGACATCGGAAGCGCGCGCGGCGCGTGGCCTGGACCGCGGCCGCCGCCTCCGGACTCACGGTCGGCCTGATCGGCCTCGCGATCGCGCTCGATCCGTCGCTGTGGGTCGCGCTGTTCACGCGGGATCCGGGCGTTACCGCCGCCGCGTACAGCTATTTCCACTGGGCAGGTCCGGCCTTCGTGTTTTTCGGCATGGGCGTATCGTTGTACTTCTCCTCACAAGGCGCGGCGCGCGTCGGCGGGCCCGTGCTTGCCTCCACAGTGCGGCTCCTGATCGTCGCGATCGGCGGCGTCGGCCTCATGACGATGCAGGCGCCGGCCTGGACCTTGTTCGCTCTGGTCGGCGGCGCCATGGTCCTGTTCGGGCTCTCGACCGCCGTCTCGGTCGCCTTCGTGCACTGGGGCAAATGAGCGCAGGCGAACAAGCGCAGACAGTAAGCGCAGGAATGTGATTCCATCCAGCGTTGCACTATCCTGCCGGACTGCTATGGAGGCGCCTTTCATTTTCGGGGCTCTCTCCATGTTCAGAAGATTCGCGATTCCCTTCGTCGTCCTGGCTGCGCTGCTTGGCGCGACGAGCGCCCATGCGCAGAGCGCCGACGGGACCTGGCTCACCCAGGCAGGTGATGCGCGCGTGAAGATCAGCAAATGCGGCGGCGGCATCTGCGGCCACATCGTCTGGCTGCGCGAACCCATGGACACCGCGACCGGTCAGCCCGCGACCGACACCAAGAATCCCAATCCCGCGCTCGCCAGGCGTCCGATGATCGGCCTGCCATTGTTCAGCGGCATGCAGCCGTCAGCTCCGAACAAATGGTCGGGCCAGATCTACAATGCCGACGACGGCAGCACCTATGCGAGCAGTATCAGCGTGACGGGCGCGGATTCGCTGCGCGTCGAGGGCTGCGTCGGCGCCCTCTGCGGCGGCGAGACCTGGACGCGCGCGGGGCGATAGCCGCCGCTCACGTCGTCATTGCCTTCAACGCCGTCGCAGCCGAGGCATAGCCGCCCCGCGCGCCGTCGATGAAATGGACGTGGTCGCTGCGCAGCGCCGAGGGCGTGAAGCAGGTCATCATCGCAGCGTCCTGCTGATAGAGGCCGTAGCGCACGATGCCCTCGCGCGCGGCCGCAGCGAGACGATCGCTCAGCGCGCGTTCGAGCTCGTTCGTACAGTCGAGGATCATGCGCAATCCGTCGTCATATTTCCTGAAGTCCGAGTTCTCGACCACCTGACGCTTGTAGACGTTTGGCACGAAGCCGCCGACCTTGATGTCGAAGCGCATGATCAGATAGGCGAACAACGTGTAGGCCAGGACGGCGGCCCGGCGGGCAAGCAGCGGGCCGCCGCGCCTGCTGCGGGCTTCATAATCCAGCCCCTGCGGCGGCCATTTCAGCGGCGGCCCCTGCGCCGGCACCGGGCGGCCGCCATCCGGACTGCGCTCGACGAGATGGATGATGTCCTCGATCACCTTGCGGAAAGCCAGCGGGTCAGCGCCACGCGCCGGCATCACCAGCACCGACAGGATCAATCCGCGTGACGCCGGCATCACCTCGAAGCGGCAGGACAGGCCGGAGAGATCGGGCTGCGTGCCGTCCGGCGCCTCGGTCACCGCGAACTCGCCGCGCTTCATCGCGGCGTCGGCCCAGGCGAGGCCGCCGCCGGAGAACATCGCATAGGACAGGTTCGCCGACGGACCGAAGCGTGCGACGCGTACGTCGAGGCCCTGCGCACGGATGGCGCTGACCGGCACCAGGGCGACGCGCATCTTCAGATCAAGATCCTCACGCACCCAGGTCGCGGTCGCCGCCAGCGCGTCGCGGGCCAGTTCGAGATCGTGAGGCGCGACCGCAAAGCTGGCACCGTCGCCGCCGAACACGAAGGGGAATTCGCGCCCCTCCAACGCGTTGGTCACCGCCGCGATCACGGCGGCGCCGGCCATGTTCACCGCCTTGTAGCGCTGCGCCGCGATAGCCTTGGTCGAATCGACGATGTCGGCAACGCCGACGCTCCAGTCGTCCGGCAGCGGCGCATACAGCACCGGGTCCATCAGGCTGGTGAAACCACGGAAGACCGGAATGCCGCTGTAGAAGGATTCGCCTGATGTCATCGGGTGATGCCGGACGGTTGGGATGGCGCGTTGCGAAAAGTAGATACGTGGCAGGATCGATCCGGGTTCGCCGGCCGGCCTCTCCGCGACGTCCCGATCATTGGCCGAAATGGAGCCGGACAACAAGCTCGCACCGCGATGCAGTGCTGCAGTTTGTCATTGATCGACATCAAACGACACACCGCAAAAGGCGTTTACTCTTGATTTATCGAAAATGAATGCCCGGGATCATCGAAGTGTCCGACATCGGCAACAAGGACTCGACCTCACCCGTACGCCGGCGCACGGGCCTCGACGCAATCAGCGCGGTGAAGATGCCGGAACGGCTGACCGCCGCCGTCGATGCCTGGGCTGAAGCCCATCAGCTGACCCGCTCGGATGCAATCTGCAAGCTCGTCGAACTGGCGCTGAAGATCGCGCCTGCCGAACCGGCATCAGCGCACGCGATCACATCGGACGCCACGCAGATTGAATACATCGCCGTGCACGAGATCGACGCACTGCTTGATCCCGCATTGCCGGCAGACGAACGCGAGCGCCGCATCCGCCGCCTCACCGAGGGGCCGCCGGAGTTCTCACATGAACGAATTGACTTGCCGAAGCATCAGAGGTGAGTGGTTAGTGCAGCTTCTCGTCCTGACGCTTGCGCACCGTTGACGCGGGGACATCGTGACAGCCGACCAGCCGCACGAATTGCTGCGGATACATTTCGTGGCCGTGATCACCGGAATTCTGATGCGACATCGGCTGGCAATGGACATCGTCCGGCCTCGAGCAAGACTGCTCTGCTGACGCCCGGCCCAGATTCGAAGCGGTCATGGACTGCTCCCTGTCGATTAGGGCAGATCGATTGACGTAACCCAACCGATTGCGGGGCATCATACGACCAAATCCGGTGAATTCAAATTGAGCCGGATCAAATCTATTGCGGCGACAGAGTTCCGCTACGCCGTATTCCCCGCGTCGATCGTGAAGACGGTGCCGGTGACGTTGCGGCCGCCCTCACCGAGCAGATATTCCACCATGCGCGCGACGTCCTCTGTCTCCGGCAGGCGGCGCAGTGCGCTGCGGCCGGCGATGCGTTTGCGTCCCTCGTCGGAGAGATTGTGCGTCAGCTCGGTGTCGATGAATCCCGGCGCGATCGCATTCACGGTGATACCGAGCTTGCCGACCTCGCGCGCCAGCGAGCGGGTGAAGCCGGTCGCGGCCGCCTTGGTGGCGCCGTAGACGGAGAGGCCATTATAGCCGGTGGTCGCGATGATCGAGGAGATGTTGATGATGCGGCCGGCGCCATCGGCCATCATCTGCCGCGCGACATATTTGGTGAGGATGATCGGCGACAGCACGTTGAGCTGCACCAGCGCCTCGATCTCGGAATTGTGCATGGTGGCGAGCAGGCCTTCGGTGCCGAGGCCGGCATTGTTGACGAGGCCGTAGATCGGGCCGAATTCGTCGCGGACGAGCTTTGCGAAAGCGGGGATCGCGTCGATCACGGCGAGATCGCAGGCGCGGAAATGCAGGCGTCCCTCAGACGCGGCGATTGCGGCCTTGAGCTCCTCGCTCTCGCGCCGTGCGGCGGCAATCACGTTGAAGCCAGCGCCGGCGAGGCGCCTTGCGATCGCAAGGCCAATGCCGCGGCTGCCGCCGGTGACGAGAACATTATGCATCGGTGCGCGCCAGTTTGCCGGCCGGAGTGACGTCGAGCGCCTCGACGAAACGGATCACCGCCGGCACCTTGTGCGAGGCGAGCTGGGCGCGGCACTGGTCAAGGATCTGGTCGCGGATCTCTTTCGCGCGCGCGGGATCGGAGCCGTCGGCGAGGATCACGTCGGCGACGACGATGCCGCCGGTGATCGGGCTGCGGCGGGATTTGGCCCGTGACATCCGCACGTCGGGATGGCGGTTGATCACCGCCTCGATCTCCTCGGGGTGAACCTTCAGCCCGCCGATATTGATGATGCCGCCGCGGCGGCCGACGAAATAATAGCGATCGCCGCGCAGCTCGACGATGTCGCCGCTATCGACAAAGCCGTCCGCATCGGTGAGCGCGGCAGCGTTGCGGCCAATGTAAGCGTGCGCGGTGCGCGTCGAGCGGATGCGCAGCGAGCCGTCGACCACCTTCATCTCGACACCATTGCGGTTACCGAGATAGTCGGCCGGAAAACCCTCCAGCCCGTCATTGACAGCGAAGCCGACGCCGGCCTCGGTCGAGGCATAGGCGTGACCGACGGAGGCCTTGGGGAATGCCGCTTTCAAGCCGTCCAGCACCGCCTGATCGGCGATCTCGCCGGAGAGACGGACGTAACCCGGCGCGAACTGTGCCGCCGAGCCGCTCATCAGGAGCTTGCGCCAGTGCGAGGGCGTGCCGGAGATATGCGAGACGCCGCGCGCATTCAGCCGCGCGACGTGATCGGCCAGCGCCTCATGCGGGTCCGACAGCACCATCGAGCCGGCGGAAAGGATGGCGCGGAGGAAGATTTGCAGCCCGCCATAGCGGCGGATGTCGTAGAACGTGGCCCACACCGGCGCAGGTCCGCGCGCGGGGCCTTCGGCGACGATTGCGCCGGTGAGTGCTTCCAGCGTGTGCCCGGCGATCTTGGGCACGCCCGACGTACCCGAAGTCAGCATCAGCCATTCCGTGGCACGTTCGGTCTTCGCCGGCGCGGCCGCTTCGAGCGGCAGGTCTGCAGTGACAATGAGCGCGACGCCGGTGTTGGCCCAGCGATCCGGCTCGTCAGTCACGACGGCATCGATCCCGGCATCCGCGATCAACGCATCGAGATGCGCCGGGTTGAGATCGGGCGGGCACAGCAGCATGCGACGCGCGATGCCGTCGAGCTCGATCATGGCAAGGCCCGACCGGAGCTGGTCGGACAGCCTGAGCAGCACACAGCGGCCGGACAATTCGCGCAGGCGGCCGCCGAGGACCGTCTGCGACAGGATGTCCGTCAGCGACACGCTCGTCTGCGCATCTGACAGCGTGCGGCCCTTCAGCTCCGCGCCGAGATGGTCGCGAAGCGCAAAGATCTCACGCGGGGACATTTTCGTAGGCCCGCACGAAATCGCCCACGGTGGCGGGGAACGCTGCGTCCTCGGAAATGGTGAAGGGGTCGACGCCGGTCTCGTCCTCAAGACGCGCGACCAGGATCGCGAAGGCGAGCGAGTCGAAGCCCGTCTCGTGCAGGGACAGATCGTCCGAGAGTGCAGGAAGCGTGACGTGCTGTTCCTTGGCGATCTGCTGGATCGCTTCAATGACCTTAGACCTTACCGACATGGCTGGCTCGCTTGTTGTTATCGATCGTTCGCGTTGCGGCGGCTCTTGCTGACCGCCTCCCCATGGCCGCCTGTTTACCCGACAGAAGTAAATGGCTTCTTGGACAATTCAGATAAAATTGGACCTATCTGCGGATTTTTCGCAGCGTTACAACCTGATCGCGCCGTCCACGATCTGCGCATAGGCCTCAGCGTCAAGCGCGACATAGGCGCCGGATTTCGGGTCAACCATGAACAGCGGATCCGTTATCGCCTCTGGATCGAAGCCTTCGCGCGCGAGGTCGCCTTTCTTCTGCTTGAAGGTCTCGGTCGCATCGATCTCGCAAGAGATGCGAATGAAAACGGGACGGGCATAGGCCGGCAGGCGCTGCGCCAGATGCGCAGGCAGTGCGGCGATCTCAAAGCCCTCATTCACAACAAGCGCGCTCATGCCGGCGCGGCCGTCGGTACCGGGGATGCTGACGCCGTAGGTGGTGGCATCGATCACGCCGGTGAAATCCCGCACGGCATCGTTCACTTCCGACGTCGCGACGTTCTCGCCCTTCCAGCGGAAGGTGTCGCCGATGCGGTCGACGAAATGGAAGAAGCCCTTGTCGTCGACCCGCATCAGGTCGCCGGTGCGAAACCAGGCATCGTCCCTGGCAAAGACGTCGCGCAGGATCTTCTTCTCGGTCTCGCCAGCGTCGGTATAGCCCTCGAAACGGCCGCCGCCCTGGTCCGCGGTGCCGATGCGGCCGATCGCTTCCCCGGCCTCACCGCGGGCGCAGGCGATGCAAAAGCCTTCTTCGTTGCGCAGCGGCGCGCCGGTATCGGGATCGAGCTTGACGAGGCTTGCGGGAAAGCGATGCGCGAGCAGCGGCGGGATGCGGCCGATCGCGCCCGGCTGGCCCTCGACGTTGAACAGCGAGAAATTACCCTCGGTTGCAGCATAGAACTCGAGGATGCCCGGAATGGAAAAGCGCGCCTGAAAGTCTTCCCAGATGTCGCCACGCAGGCCGTTGCCGCAGACGAGCCGCAGACGATGCCGGTTCTCATATTCCGACGGCGGCGCCTTGAGCAGATAACGGCAGAGCTCGCCGATATACTGGAACAGCGTGCAATCATGCCGGACGATGTCGGACCAGAAATGCGAGGCCGAAAATTTCTCCGCAATCACTACCGAGCCGCCGGCAGCCAGCATGCTGCAGGGCGCGACGATGCCACCGACCGAGTGGAACAGCGGCAGGCAATCGTAGAGCCGGTCCTGCGGCGTCGCGCCGGTGAGGCCGGCGAACCAAAAGCCCCAATTGAGGATGCGGCGGTGACTGATGCTGGCGGCCTTCGGCAAGCCGGTGGTGCCCGAGGTGTAGATCAGCAGCGCGCGGTCATCGATGGTGACGTCGCCATGTTCGTCCGGCGAGAGCGCTCCATCTTCGAGCGCGGCCAGCGCCACGTCGATCGCGCGTTCGCCGCGGGCATCGCCATGGGTCCAGACTTTTGCGTCCGTCTTCAGGTACGGCGCTGCGCTGTCCCACATCTCCATCAGCTCATGCGCAACGATGACATGCGACGGCTTTGCGACGTCGACACAATGTGCGAGCGATTGCCCAATGAGCTTGGTGTTGATCAGCGCAGCCACGCCGCCGATACGGCTGATGCCGAGCCAGGCCGCGACATAGTCGATGCCATTCGGCATGATCAGAGCAACGGTGTCGCCCTTGGCAACGCCAGCCGACCGAGCCCAGCGCGCATAGCGGTTGATCCTCTTCGACAGACCTTCGTAATCGAGAGTGGCATCGTCGGTCACCAGCGCTGCGCGATCGGGCTGGCGCTGCGCCCAATCGTCGACGACGTCCGCAAACAGACGTCCCGGCAGCGTCTCGATCCGCGCGGTGAGCTCGATTGCCTTCAGCCAGATTTTCGAAGCCGAGGGGGCGCGCGCGGCTTTCTGTTGCTCGAGGACACCGGTGGTCATGCCGTTCATTCTTTCGGGACGTGTCTGCTGATCCGGCAGCTTAGACCTGCGAGCCTGCCCAGATGTTAAGAGACAGGCTAAAACCCGGTTAGGGCGGGATTAACGCTAGCGATCCTTTACCAAGCGGGCGAGTTCGGCGGCATGCTGCCGGCCGAGACGATCGCTGGCACAAGGTGGAGTTGTCGGGGATCAGGAAGGGGTAGCGGCAGGCCCCAGGCGAGACCGCGCGGCAATCCGCCCGATGCTAACCATTTCGCCTATAACGCGGGCGCGATGCCGGGACGTTGACGGCAAAGTATGGATTGAGATCGCAAGTTGCGGCGCGGCCCGACGCAGTGGCGCGGCACTGCGGTACCGAGACAAAGGAGCACTCGTACCAGTCCCCGCCGCCGCCGTTTGAGCCGGAATAGACGTGCATGCAGACGGGGTAGCGCGGATCAAAGGTCTGCGCATGTGAGGGCGCGGCTACCAGTAAGGCACCGAAAGTCGCGATCAGGCCGAATGAGTGGCGCATGAAATCGGTCCTCGGAAGTCGCATCGCGGAAGCGCTAGTGCACCTTCTTGTAGCGCCGGCGCGGCGGCGGCGGTTCATCGAAAGCGTAATAGGGATTGACGTCGCAGCTGGCCGAGCGGCCTGACGCCGTGGCACGGCATTGCGGCAGCGAAGTGAAGGAGCAGTCGTAATAATCGCCGCCGCCACCGGCGAAGCCGCCGGGCGTGTAGACATGCATGCATACCGGGTAGCGCGGATCGTAGGTCTGGGCGCTGGCATCTGCCGCCATGAAAAGCGTGGCAATGGCGGTGAGGGTCAGGATCGGCAGGCGCATCGGGCAGTCCTCGAATCGTGGCAACGGCACGCGTTATTTCATTTCGATATGGCACAACAGCGCGGAAGAAGCGATTGTTCCTGTTCATACCTCTCCCGCTTGTGACACGCGCCGAAACGGATGAGACACGGCACTGCAACGACGCAAAAGCGGAAAAGAGCTCCGTTTCGGGCCTGCACAGGACGCATATCTCGCGACAGCATTCCTTCGACAAAGGTCGCAAGCATCCGGAGCAGGAATCCGTTCGCAGGCTGCAGCGAACGGATTACTCTTTCGGTTACAACACTGGCCCCGGACCAACGACGTTCCAGGGCAATCAATAGACATAGGGGCTGAAGGAAACGCACATTCGCGCTCGGGGCTCTCGAGCGCGGCTCCGCCCTGCGCGGGGAAAGATGCGCCGGCCGGTCTGCAGGCTCAGGGCATGCAAGAGAGCTTTTCGTCTCCGTTCATCCGCTATCCGATCGGCACCTCGCTGCTGATGGCGGGCATCTTGTTCGTAGGCCTCGTGGCCTATCCTCTGCTGCCGGTTGCACCGCTGCCCCAGGTCGACTTTCCGACCATCCAGGTTTCCGCGTCACTTCCGGGCGGCAGTCCCGAAACCATGGCCTCCTCGGTGGCACAGCCGCTCGAACGCCAGCTCGCGCAGATCCCCGGCATCACGCAGATGACCTCGACGAGCTCGCTGGGCTCGGCGTCGATCACCATCCAGTTCGATCTCAACCGCCTGATCGACGCCGCCGCCAATGACGTGCAGGCCGCGATCAACGCGGCGAGCGGACAATTGCCGAAGAATCTGCCCTCGCCGCCGACCTATCGCAAGGTCAACCCGGCGGACTCGCCGATCATGATCCTGTCGGCGACCTCCGATACGCTGCCGCTGACCACGGTCAGCGACCGCACCGACGCACAGCTCGCCCAGCAGATCAGCCAGATCCCCGGCGTGGCGCAGGTGTTCGTCGGCGGGCAGCAAAAACCCTCGGTGCGCATCCAGATCGATCCGACCAAGCTCGTCGCCAAGGGATTGTCGCTCGAGGACGTTCGCAGCCAGATCGCGGCCGCCACCGCGGACAGCCCGAAGGGCAACATCGACGGCACGCGCCGCTCCTATACCATCTACGCCAACGACCAGCTGCTCGAGGCCTCGCACTGGAAGGACGTGATCGTCGCCTACCGCAACGGCGCGCCTTTACGGATCCGCGACATCGGCGAGGCCGTGTCCGGGCCGGAGGACATGAAGACCGCGGCCTGGGCCGACGGCAAGCGCGGCGTGTTCCTGGTCATCTTCAAGCAACCCGGCGCTAACGTCATCGAGACCGTCGACCGCATCAAGGAGAAACTGCCGCGGCTGATCGCGGCGATCCCGCCCGCGATCAAGATCAAGATCATCAGCGACCGCACCATCACCATCCGCGCGGCGGTCGACGACGTGCAGATCACGCTCATGATCACCATCGCGCTCGTGGTGATGGTGATCTTCATTTTCCTGCGCAGCTTCTGGGCCACGATCATCCCGAGCATCACGGTTCCGCTGGCTCTGCTCGGCGCCTGCTCGCTGATGTGGGTGTTCGGCTATTCGCTGGACAATCTCTCGCTGATGGCGCTGACCATTGCGGTCGGCTTCGTGGTCGACGATGCCATCGTGATGCTGGAGAACATCACGCGCTATGTCGAGCGGGGCGAGAGCCCACTCGCCGCGGCGTACAAGGGCGCCGCCGAGATCGGCTTCACCATCGTTTCCATCAGCGTCTCGCTGGTCGCCGTGCTGATCCCGCTGCTGCTGATGGGTGGCATCATCGGCCGGCTGTTCCGCGAATTCGCGGTGACGCTATCGATGGCGATCTTCGTCTCGCTCGTGGTGTCGCTGACCCTGACGCCGATGATGGCCTCGCGCTTCCTGCGCGCCGACCATGAGGCGCGGCGCGGCCGCTTCTACCAGTGGAGCGAGCGGATGTTCGAGCGCCTGCTCGGCGCCTACGAGCGCGGGCTGGACCTCGCGCTGCGGCACAGCTTCGTCACGCTTCTCATCTTCTTCGGCACCGTCGCGCTCTCGGCACTGCTGTTCATCGTGATCCCGAAGGGCTTCTTCCCGCAGCAGGATAACGGCTTCCTCACCGCGGTGTCCGAGATGCCCCAGGACATCTCCTTCGCCGAGATGAAGCGCCGGCAGGAGGAGCTCAACGCCATCGTGCAGGCCGACCCTGCCGTCGATTCCATTGCGATGTTCATCGGCGGCGGCGGCACGGCGCTGAATTCGGGGCGCATGTATGTCACTCTGAAGCCGATCGGTGAGCGCGATGCCAGCGCACAGCAAATTATCGCGAGGCTGCGGCCAAAACTCGCCGAAGTCGAGGGCGCACGCCTCTATATGCAGGCCTCGCAGGACGTGCGGCTCGGAGGGCGCGCCACCCGCACCCAGTTCGAGTTCACGCTCCAGGACGCCAATCTCGCCGAGCTGAACGAATGGGCGCCAAAGATCCTGGCCGGCATGAGGGGCCTGCCGCAACTGCGCGACGTCGCCACCGACCAGCAGACGGAGGGCACGACGCTGCAGCTTAGGATCAATCGCGACACCGCCGCACGCTACGGCATCCAGCCGCAATTGATCGACGACACGCTCTACGACGCCTTCGGCCAGCGCCAGGTCGCGCAGTATTTCACCCAGACCAACAGCTATCACGTCGTGCTCGAGATCACGCCGGCGCTGCAGGGGCAGCTCGATACGCTCGAGAAGCTCTACATCAAATCGCCGCTCACCGGCGAGCAGGTGCCGCTCTCGGTGATCTGCAACTGGACCAACGTGCCGGTGCGGCCGCTTGCGATCGCGCATCAGGGCCAGTTTCCGGCGGTCACGATCAGCTTCAACCTTGCCGAAGGCGTGGCCTTAGGACAGGCGACCGATGCCGTGCTGCGCGCGGTCAGCGCGATGGGCGCGCCGCCGACGCTATCGACGAGCTTCCAGGGCACCGCGCAGGCGTTCCAGCAATCGCTCGGCACCGTGCCGATGCTGATCCTCGCGGCGCTCGTCGTGGTGTATCTCGTGCTGGGCGTGCTCTACGAGAGCTACATCCACCCGCTGACCATCCTGTCCACGCTGCCGTCGGCCGGCGTCGGCGCGATCGCGATCCTGATGATCTTCGGCTTCGACTTCAGCCTCATCGCCCTGATCGGCGTCATCCTCCTGATCGGCATCGTCAAGAAGAACGGGATCATGATGGTGGACTTTGCCATCGTCGCCGAGCGCGAGCAGCATTTGACGCCTGAGCAGTCGATCCGCCAGGCCGCGCTGCTGCGCTTCCGCCCGATCATGATGACGACAATGGCGGCCCTGCTCGGCGGCGTGCCGCTGATGCTCGGCCACGGCACCGGCGCCGAGATCCGCCAGCCGCTCGGCTACGCCATGGTCGGCGGCCTTCTGGTGAGCCAGGCCCTGACGCTGTTCACGACCCCCATCGTCTATCTCTACCTCGACCGATTCTCCAACCTGCTTTCGCGCTGGATGGAGGGGAAGCCAGATGCGGAGGCAGCTAGGGACAAGCAGAAGGATGCGGCGGAGTGAGCCGAACCACGACCTCCGTCATTGCGAGCGCAGCGAAGCAATCCAGAGTCTTTCCGCGGAGAGATTCTGGATTGCTTCGTCGCGAGGGCTCCTCGCAATGACGGAGTATGAGGCAACAGCTTCGCTCTTGCAGGTGTCGTAGCAACCATTAAACGCCGAGGAGTTTTTCAGTCCACGGCGTTCCGCGTTGCACGACGGTGTTGGCATAGATGAGCAGCTTGCGCGCGCATGCGATGAGAGCGGCATTGTGAGCCTTTCCGGCCGCAGTCAGGCGGGCATAGAGGGCCATGACGGCCTTGTTCCAGCGGAAGGCCGCAGGCAGGGCTGCCGCAAACAGAGAGCGACGCAGGCGAGCGCGGCCGCCGGCGATACGGCGTTGGCCCTTGTACTGCCCGCTATCGTTGTCGAAGGGAGCCAGCCCGGCAAGGGCTGCGACTTCCTCCCGGCTGACACGGCCGAGTTCAGGCATGCGGACCAGGAGGGCCAGTGCCGTGCGCTCACCGATCCCGGGAATGCTCATCACCAGGTCAAGGCGGACAGCGAGATCGTGGTGAGCACGTAGTTGCTTGGCGAGGTGACGGATTTGGGAGAGCCGCCTTGCCTTCAACCGGGCAATGTCATCCAGCACGATGCGGCGTAGCCCAGGCTTCTCGAGATGCTCGAGCCGGGTCTTGAAGCGCTTGATGTCGTCCTCGATCTGCTCGAGGAAGGTGAGCTGCTCGGCGAGCTCCGCCAAGCGCGGATCCGGCGCACTCCTCACCTCTTCGAGCGATGCCGCGCAGGCAGCAATCAGCGCGGCATCCAGCGTATCGTTCTTGGCGCGACGCAATCGGGAGCGGCCGAACGCCTTGACCTGGATCGGCTGCAGCACCAGCACGATGACGCCGGCCGCACGCAAATGCTCCACTACCCCACGCTCGTAACCGCCGGTCGCTTCGATCCCGACTCGCTTGACGCCAGCTTTGGTCAGCAGCTGCACCAGCTTCCGCCAACCGGGAAGGTCGTTGGCGACCTCCCAACCCTCGTCTCGACCATGAACTACAATGTCGAGCTTCGCCTTGGACGTATCGATTCCCGCTGTCGTCGTGCTAGTCTGTGCCATCTTCGTCGACCCTGCCTTGTGAAGCGAACCTGATTGTTCCGGCAACCATCCGGGTCCGATGAAGGTGCTGGCGCGATCCTGCTACGGGGCAGCCACAAACTGCTCAGGGTGGGCGCGATCCGATCGCCAGCGGCCTGCCGCGGGTTGCAGCCGCGGCAGGCCATTCCTCACGGAACACGCCGACAATATCTGATTGCGCTATTACAAGGGTGGGCAAAGGCGCAAAGCGCCGTGCCCACCATTCCGGTCACGCTGCGCATGTGGAGGGCACGCTTCCGCCGTCGCTCTTCGAGCTATGGCGGACAAGTCGCTTTGCCCACCCTACGAGGTCTGCGTGCGTGGCGAGCTGCTTCCCCATCGCAACGACGTTGGGCGAGCGTCAGCCCAGTCCCTGCAACACCAGCCGGTTCAGCCTCGCCGCAAACGCCGCCGGATCTTCCGGCAATTCGCCGTCCAGGATCTGGGCCTGTTCGAGCAGCAGCAGGCTGAGATCGTCGACGTCCTTGGAGCCGGCCTGCGCCTTGGTGATCGCAGTCACCAGCGGATGGCGCAGATTGATCTCGAGGATCGGCTTGGTCTTCATGCCCCGGTTCTGCTGCGCCAGAATGCGCTCCAGCTCGCGGCTCGGCCCCTGGCTGTCGGCAACCAGGCAGGAGGCCGAGCTGGTGAGGCGCGTCGAGGCCTTGACATCGCTGACGCGCTCGCCGAGCGCGGCCTTGATCACCGCGATGGTGGCGGCTTCATCCGCCTCAGGCTCATCCTTCTTCGCCTCGTCCTTGTCGTCGAGGCGCGGGATCAGGTCGAGGTTGAGATCGCCTTGGCTCAGCGATTTCAGCGGCTTGCCGTCGAACTCCGAGGGCATCGAGGTCCAGAAGGCGTCGACCGGATCGGACAGCAGCAGCACCTCGATGCCGCGCGCAGTCGCGGCCTCGAGCCGCGGATTGGACTTCAGTCGCTCGATGCTGTCGCCGACGAGATAATAGATCTCGGTCTGGTTCGGCTTGAAATCGGCGATAACCTGCCTCAGCGACCGCTTTTCACCCGACGTCGTGGTGAAGCGCGACAGCGCCAGGAGCTTTTCGCGACGCTCGAAATCCTCGTAGATGCCTTCCTTCAGCACCGCGCCGAAGGCGTCCCAGATCTTGGCAAAATTCTCCGCGTCCTTGTCGGCGAGGCTTTCGAGCTCGGACACGACGCGGGTCGCCACGGCTTTACGGATCTGCGCGAGCTGCGGATTGTTCTGGAGCATCTCGCGAGAGATATTGAGCGGGAGATCCTCGCTGTCGATGACGCCACGGATGAAGCGGAGGTAGCCCGGCAGCAGATCGGCATCATCGGTGATGAAGACCCGGCGGACGTAGAGCTTGACGCGGCCCTTGCGGTTCGGCTCGAACAGATCGAACGGCTTCGTCGACGGTGCGAACAGCAGCACTGCGTAGGAATAGCGGCCCTCGGCGCGGTAGTGCAGCGTCATCGCGGGATCGTCGAAGGCGGAGGCGATCTGCTGATAGGCTTTCTTGTAGTCGTCTGCCGTCAGCTCGGATTTCGAGCGTTGCCACAGCGCGCTTGCCGAATTGATCTGGCGCGGCTCGCCTTCGCCAGGCACGAGCTCGATGGGAAACAGGATGTTGTCGGAATAGGCACCGACGATGCGCTCGATCTCGTAGGTCTCGAGATATTTCTTGGCGTCGTCCTTCAGGTGCAGGACGATCTCGGTGCCGCGCGTCACGCGCGCCGCGTCCTCGTCGCTGGCGCGGGCGATCTCGAATCCGGAGCCGCCGGAGGACGTCCAGGTCCAGACGTCACTCTCACCGGCGCGGCGGCTGACCACGTCGATCTTCTCGGCGACCATGAAGGCGGAATAGAAGCCGACGCCGAACTGGCCGATCAGGCCGAGGCCGTCCTTGGCTTCCTTCAGCTTCGATACGAACGCCTTGGTGCCGGAGCGGGCGATGGTGCCGAGATGATCGATCAGCTCCTGCCGCTCCATGCCGATGCCGTTGTCGGCGATCGTGAGCGTTCCGGCCGACTTGTTCGGGATGATGCGGATCCTGAGCGCGTCGCCCTCACCGAGCAGGTCCGGACTGGCGATCGCCTCGTAGCGCAGCTTGTCGCAGGCATCGGAGGCATTGGAGATGAGCTCGCGGAGGAAGATGTCGGTTTCCGAATAAACGGAGTGCACCATGAGGTGCAGCAGTTCGGAAACTTCGGCCTGGAAAGGCTGCGTGTGCACAGCCGTATCTGACGTCGTCATGCGCTTACCCGGTCAAATCAAAGGGGAGGAACCCGGATATAGCGCGATGAAACGGCGGATCAAGAGGATGTGAAGGCTCGGCCGCAAGTCGCGACAGAGCAGCCTTGGTCGGACCAATGGCGCGGATCAGGTCACACAGCGGCCGGGCTGGAGCAGCTTGGCGATCTCGGTCAGGGAGCTGACCATCGGCTCGCAGGCGATCGTCGGCTTGCTGCGGCCCTGCTTCTGGTTCTTCTGGTTCTGGAGCAGCACCGGCGGCTTGGCATTGCCGGTTTCGATCACCGCGGGGACCCGCAACAACACCGACGTGTCGGCGAGGTCGTTGAGCCGCATCGACACGGTGCGGGTGGCGACCGGTGCCGGCTTGATCTCGCCGAGCCGGTCGGCCTTGCCGGCACGATTGACGTTGTGGCTCGGGGCGAAGTTTGAGCTCTGGCTGGAGATGTCGGCGACCGCCTGCCAGCGGTCGGCCAAATCATGGCCGGAGGCCAGTTGCACGGCACCCAGCGTGGCGGCAATCGCGACGGCGCCCAAAAATACCTTTTGAATCTGTAACATGGCTATTGATCCCTCGCCCCATGGCGATCGCGGGAACAACGCGGGCGGAGGATCGGGGGTTCTTGGCCGTTACGATCACTTAACCGTGTGCGAAAAATGCCAGAGGCCCGCAAAATATTTCGCAAGGCCTGGAACGACTTTTGCGGACGGGAGTCGTCTCAGCAGCCGGCTATTCCCCCCTGCCCCATAAGCCGGCGACGTAGGGCGCGACTGTGGTGATGCCAGTCGCGCCTTACTTTTGTCTGGGGCTCACTTTTGCGTTGCGTTATTTGGCGGTCCCGCCAGCCAGTCCCGCCCCTCGCCATAGAGCTTCTCGACCTCGGGCCCGATCATGCCCGGCATGTCGCGCTTGACCTTGTAGCCGATCAGCTCCTGCATGTAGGCGAGATGGCGATAGCCCTCGGGGAGCGCGGCGAGCGCTTTCTGGTCGAGCTGAAGCGGCGCAGCGGGATCGACCGGGTCGATCCGGTCCTTCTCGTAGATCGGCTGGCGGCGAACGATGCCCCACCGGGCCTGCCGCTTCTCCAGGAAATCGTAGAAGCGGCCGGTACAGACGACGTCGCAGAGCACGTCGTGCACCAAAGCCCGCTGCGAGATCGTCATCTTGGTCTGTGCGATGGCCCGCTCACCGCTGAGGTCGATGCTGGTGCCGCCGAGGAAATGCAGGATGCGCACGCCCTTGGCGAAGCCCTCCTGGCTGACGCGCATGAAATCCCGCGCCGGCCCCTGAAACCAGGTGGCGGACATCCAGCCTTCTTCATGCCAGACCGTCGCAAAGCGCTCCCAGTCCCCGGCGTCGCGCCACACCGCCCAGTTCTCGACGAGGTCGCGGATGGCGAGGCGATCGAGCAGCTGCGGGTCCATGAGCACATCTCCGATTGGGTCGATGCACGAGGTTTGAGCGGCGAATGCGATGCCGTCAAGCGCCGCAAGCGGACACGAAAAATCCGGCGCGCCTTGCAGCACGCCGGATCAAATGCGTTGCGAACGTTCAGACTACGAGCGCACCGTTACGCTGCCGGCGCCTTGGGCGTGCGGTTGCGCGAGTTGCGCTGGAAGAACAGCGCCTGACTCGCCACCGCCGACACCATCGCGGGCTGGAACGGTTTTGAGATCAGGAATGCCGGCTCGGGGCGCTCGCCGGTGAGGAAGCGCTCGGGGTACGCGGTGATGAACACCACCGGCACCTCGAAGGTGCGGAGCAGCTCGTTGACGGCATCCAGGCCCGACGAGCCGTCGGCGAGCTGGATGTCGGCGAGGATCAGGCCGGGCCGCCTGTTCTTGGCCAGCGCCACCGCATCGGCATGGGTGCGCGCGACGCCGACGACGTTGTGGCCGAGATTCTTCACCAGGCTCTCGAGGTCCATGGCAATGAAAGTCTCGTCCTCGATGATCAGCACGTCGGTGGCTATCTCAGCCGCCATCTCGCGACCGGCAGCGTCTGCGAGCCGCCGCGTCTCGCCCACGTCGGTGCCGAGGATGAAGGCGACTTCCTCTTCCGAAAAGCCCTCGAGCGAGAGCAGCAGGAAGGCCTGCCGCGGCAGTGGCGTGATATTCGACAACCGCCTCTCAGGCGGCATCGGCAAGGTCGTCACCTCGGCATCGTCGTTGACGGAGACGGAATTCCAGATCTGGGTGAACAGCCGGAACAGGCCGGCGCGCGGCCCATGGCTCTCGTCGAGCACTGATGGATCGCCAAGCATGGCTTCCAACATGGCCGCGACATAGGCGTCACCGGAGGCCTGGCTGCCCGTCAGGGCGCGTGCGTACCGGCGCAACAACGGCAAGTGTTCAGCAACAAGCTGTGAACGGGACATCCCCACTCCATTCATCTTCGGGCCAGACTTGAGGTTACCCTGAGGTCAGCGTTACGCGGGGGCCCGGTTCCCCTGCTCGGCTGATTACGCATCAGCCTGAGAAAAGTTCCGTATTGGGCGGAACTTTTTCGCGCAACTCGCATTGTGCCTATCCAGGGAACGGCTCCCGGTTGAGAAAAATTCTCGATTTTACAGTCACTTAACTCGGGGAAACGTGGAACAGGCCATGAAAGATCTCAAGTCTCAAGCCAGCAAAAGCACGACCCCCGGCAAGGGAGGGCTCACTCCGGAGATCCAATCCCGGATCGGCCATCAGCTGCGCGCCATGTACGACGACGTGGTGCGGCAAGGGGTTCCGGATCGGTTCGCTGAACTGATCAAGAAGCTTGATGCACCGGGAGCGGCCCACCAAGTGGAAAATGAGGGTGGATCCAACGACAACAACAATGGGAGGGATTAATGCCTCTCACGGACTCCCTGCGTAATGACATCCTGGCGGCCGTGCCGAGCTTACGCGCGTTCGCCATCTCGCTCAGCGGCAATGCGGACCGCGCCGACGATTTGGTGCAGGAGACGTTGCTCCGCGCGCTGGCCAACATCGACTCGTTCCAGCCTGGCTCCAACCTGCCGGCGTGGCTGTTCACGATCCTGCGCAACCTGTTCCGCTCCGACTATCGCAAGCGGCGGCGGGAGGTCGAGGACGCCGAAGGCAACTACGCCAAGACACTGAAGACCCAGCCGTCGCAAAATGCGCATCTCGAATTCGAGGAGTTTCGTACGGCGCTCGACAAGCTTCCACAGGACCAGCGTGAAGCGCTGATCCTGGTCGGCGCCTCCGGCTTCTCCTACGAGGACGCGGCCTCGATCTGCGGCTGCGCGGTCGGCACGATCAAGAGCCGCGTCAACCGCGCCCGCTCGAAGCTCGCCGCGCTGCTCTATGTCGAGGGCGCCGAGGACTTTGGGCCCGACGAGACCGTACGGGCCGTGATCGGCGGCAGCGGCGGCTGACGGCAGGCATCATCAGGATCGAGACGGCATGAAGACGGCCGCTTGCGCGGCCGCCTTTGCGCGCGTGCGAAAAACGTGATCGCGCCAAGCTTGCAGCGCCGATCACTCGTCCACGAAGGTCACGGTGCCCGCGACATTGGCTCGCGAGGTGCGGTAGCTGTTGACCCTGTGCGCGTGGTCGGCATAGCCGAACGAAATGCCGCAGACGACACGGCGGTCGTCGGGCAGGTTGAAGTGACGGCGGATCAAGCCGGAATGGCGCGCAAGCGCCGCCTGCGGAATGGTGCCGAGCCCGAGCGCCTGCGCGGCCAGCAGGAAATTGGAGACATAGGCGCCGCAATCGATCGCACCATAGATGCCGAGCGGCTCATTGGTGTGAATGATCGCCACATGCGGCGCGCCGAAGAAATTGTAGTTCTCCAGCGCCTGCCTGGCATAGGCCGCCTTGTCGCCGCGGACGATGCCGAGCGTATTGTAGAGCTGAAAGCCGCTCTCGCGCCGGCGCTCGAGATAGACCCCGACATATTCTCGCGGCGGGGTGAAATCGTAATCGTCGCCGAGACCGCCCGAGGCCTCCTTGTAGATCGCCTGGCGAAAGCGCTCCTTGGCCGCGCCGCTGGCGATGATCACCTGCCAGGGCTGGCTGTTGCACCAGGACGCGGTGCGCTGCGCGGTGGTCAGCACATGCTCGATGATGGCACGGTCAACTTCCTTCGGGAGAAAGGCACGCACGGAGTAGCGCTCGTTGAGGAGCTCTTCGAGCACGCCGATGCGGTCTTGTGTCTGGCTCACTTTTGCATCCATGTTTAGCTCGCGCTCTTGGTAGGGTGGGCAAAGGCGCATAGCGCCGGGCCCACCGACAGACTTACCCCGGAGCATCTGCATATGGTGGGCACGCTTCGCTTTGCCCACCCTACAAGATACAGCGAGAGGTGAGATCAACGTCCCTTGGTCGGGATCTTGTTGTACGGCACGTCCTTGTCGACGCGGATGTCACCTGGCAGACCCAGTACCCGCTCGGCGATGATGTTGCGTAAAATTTCGTCAGTGCCGCCGGCGATGCGCATCGAAGGCGAGGACAGCAGCATCTGCTGGAATTGGCCCTGCAACGTCTCCTCGTCGCTGCCGGTGAGAACGCCGGCTGCGCCCTGCAGGTCCATGGCATAAGTGGCGATGTCCTGGAGCATCATGCCTGACACCAGCTTGCCGATAGAATTCTCCGGGCCCGGCCGCTCGCTCTTCGACAGCGCCGAGATCGCGCGGTAGCTGGTGTATTTCAGCCCGCTCGACTTCACCGCCCAGCTCGCAAGCTTTGAGCGCACCGCCGGATCATCGATCGCAAGCCCATCCTCCAACATCAGATTCGAGCAGAACTCGAACATTTCTGGCACGCCGGTTGCGAGCCGCGCGCCGATCGACATGCGCTCGTTCATCAGCGTGGTCAGCGACACGCTCCAGCCCTCGCCGACGGCGCCGAGGCGCTGGCTGTCGGGGATCACGACGTCGGTGAAATAGACCTCGTTGAACTCCTGCATGCCGTTGGCCTGCTTGATCGGACGCACCTCGACGCCCGGGCTCTTCATGTCCAGGAAGAACATGGTGAGGCCCTTGTGTTTTGGGACATCAGGATCGGTGCGCGCAATCAAGAGGCCGTAGTCCGAGTAATGTGCGCCGGAGGTCCAGATCTTCTGGCCGTTGACGATCCAGTTGTCGCCTTTCTTCTCCGCGCGGGTGCGCAGACCCGCAACGTCGGAGCCGGCCGACGGCTCCGAGAACAGCTGGCACCAGATCTCCTCGCCCGAGGCGAGCTTCGGCAGATACCGGCGCTTGGCGTCCTCGCTGCCGAAGGCCATCACGGTCGGGCCGCACATGCCCTCGCCGATCTGGAACGGCTGGGTCAGCTTGCCGTAGACGCCCTCTTCCTGCTGCCAGATCACCCGCTCGATCGGCGTCGCGCCGCGGCCGCCATATTCCTTCGGCCAGTGCAGGCAGGCCCAGCCCGCTTCGAACTTCTTCTTCTGCCAGGCCTTGCCGACATCGACGATGTCCTGCTTGGCAAGCCGGATGCGGCCGAGCGAGGATTTTGACAGCTCGGCATGCAGCTCCTTCGGCGCGTTAGCCTCGACCCATTTGCGCGCGGTCTCGCGGAATCCGGCTTCTTGCGGCGTATCGTCGAAATTCATGGCGGACCTCTAACCTCTTCCCTTCGTCGGGATCTTGTTGAACGGCACGTCCTTGTCGACACGGATATCGCCCGGCAGGCCCAGCACCCGCTCGGCGATGATGTTGCGCATGATCTCGTCGGTGCCGCCTTCGACGCGCGTACCCGGTGCGCGCAGCAGCATCGCCTGGAAGCGGCCAGCCACTTCGGCGTCTTCGGGGCCGCTGACGACGCCAGCCGCGCCTTGCAGATCCAGCGCGTAGGTCGCGACGTCCTGGATCATGGAGCCCGCCACCAGCTTGCCGATGGAATTCTCCGGACCCGGCCGCTCGCCCTTCGACAGCGCCGAGATCGCGCGCATGCTGGTGTAGCGCAGGCCGCTCGCCTTCACCGCCCAGTTCGCGAGCTTCGCGCGCACCGCGCGATCCTCGATCGCAGGTCCATCGTCGAGCATCAGGCTGGAGCAATACTCGAACAGCTCCGGAAAGCCGGTCGAAACGCCGGCGCCGATCGACATGCGCTCGTTCATCAGCGTGGTCAGCGAGACGTTCCAGCCGTCACCGACTTCGCCGAGGCGCTGGTGGTCAGGGATGCGGACATTGGTGAAATAGACTTCGTTGAAATCGGAGGCGCCGCTCGCCTGCTTGATCGGCCTGACCTCGACGCCCGGACTCTTCATGTCCAGAA
The DNA here is from genome assembly GCF_004114935.1 of Bradyrhizobium zhanjiangense. Lineage (NCBI taxonomy): Bacteria > Pseudomonadati > Pseudomonadota > Alphaproteobacteria > Hyphomicrobiales > Nitrobacteraceae > Bradyrhizobium > Bradyrhizobium zhanjiangense. Next base: position 1,402,964 of record NZ_CP022221.1, on the reverse strand, counting down.
AGAACATGGTGAGGCCCTTGTGCTTGGGCACGGTGGGGTCGGTACGGGTCAGGAGAATGCCGTAGTCCGAGTAATGCGCGCCCGAGGTCCAGATCTTCTGCCCGTTGATGACCCACTCGTCACCGTCCTTCTCGGCACGCGTGCGCAGGCCCGCGACGTCCGAGCCGCCGGCTGGCTCGGAAAACAGCTGGCACCACACCTTCTCGCCGGAGGCAAGCGGCGGCAGATAGGCCCGCTTATGCTCCTCGCGCGCGAACGCCATCATGGTCGGCCCGCACATGCCGTGGCCGATGATGAACATGTGGGAGAGCTTTCCGAACGGACCCTCCTCCTGCTGCCAGATCACCCGCTCGATCGGCGACGACCCGCGGCCGCCATATTCCTTCGGCCAATGCAAGCAGGCCCAGCCGGCATCGGCCTTCTTCTTCTGCCAGGCCTTTGCGACCTCGAGAATGTTCGCGTTCTTGAGCTGCGTGCGGCCGAGCGAGGATTTGCGCAGCTCGTCCTCGTATTGCTTGGGTGCGTTGGCACCGATCCAGGCGCGGGCGGTGGCGCGGAATTCGGCTTCCTGCGGGGTGTCGTCGAAGTTCATAACGTTGCTCCTCGCTTACGCCGCGTTCTTCTTCCGCATGCGGTCGATCAACTGGTCTTCCCAATAGGTGAGGCTGCCGAGCCCGAGCGCCATGGCGTTGGCGCGGCGGTAGTACATGTGGCAGTCGAATTCCCAGGTAAAACCCATGCCGCCGTGAACCTGGATGTTGTTCTTGGCACAGTGCTGGAAGGCCTGCGTCGCGCTGATCCGCGCGGCCGCCGCCGCTTCCGGCAATTCGGCAGCGTTGGTCGAGAGCGCCCAGGCACCGTAATAGCTGTTGGAGCGTGCCAGCGTCGCCGAGACATACATGTCGGCGAGCATGTGCTTGATGGCCTGGAACGAACCGATCTGACGGCCGAAGGCGATGCGGTCGAGCGCGTAGTCTCGGCCCATCTCCAGGGCGCGGTCGGCGCCGCCGACCTGCTCGAACGCGCACAACACCGCGGCGCGGTCGAGCACCTGGGTGAGGATGCTCCAGCCGTCGCCGGCAGCACCTAGCGGCTCGGCCTTGCAGTCTTTGAAGGAGATCTCGGCCTGCCCACGGGTAGGGTCGAGATTGGTGAGACTTTTCACCTCAACACCCGCGTCTTTGAGATCGACCAAGAACAGCGAGATATCATTCTCACGTCCACTCGATCCCGTGCGCGCGGCAACCACGGCGAAGTCGGCGATGGCGCCATCGGCCACCGGCTTCTTGACGCCGTTGAGCATGCCATTCGCGGCCGTCACCTTCACATTCTTCGGTGACGGATTGCCCTTGCCCTCGAACAGCGCCAGCGTGCCGATCGCTTCGCCCGAAGCAATCGCGGGCAGCCACTTCTTCTTTTGCGCGTCGCTGCCGGCGATCAGCAGCGCTTCGGCGGCAAGATACACGGTCGAGGAGAACGGCACCGGCGCATTGGCCCGGCCCATCTCCTCCGCGATCACGCAGAGCTCGAGATGACCGGCACCCGCACCGCCGAATTCTTCCGGGATCGCGACGCCGAGAAATCCCATTTCGGCGAGACCCTTCCAAAGTGCCTTGTCATAGGGCGCCTTGCCGTCGAGCACGATGCGCACCGCCTTGGGCGAGCACTTCTCGGTGAGGAATTTGCGCGCCTGGTCGCGGAGCTGCTTCTGGTCGTCGGAGAAATCGAAGTTCATGGCGGGCTACCTTTTTATTCGTTGTCATTCATTGATGCCGTCATTCTGGGGCGCAACGAAGTCGCGAGCCCGGAATCCATTCCACCGCGTCAATGCGGCCCGATGGATTCGCTGATGCGCAATTGCGCATCAAAGTTCGCGCTGCGCGCCCCCGGGGAATGACGAGGTGAGAGAGTTGTGCATTCATCGCAGCACGATCACATCTTCATCCGGCTTGTCCGCATAAAGCCGCTCCACCAGCGCTGCGCGGCGCTCTAAGCCGGCGCGCTGGTTGATATAACCCTTGTCGGTGAGCTCGTTGCCGTCGATCGAAGGCGGTTCGACCATCAACATGGCGCGCGCGATGACGCGACTGCTGGCGCCTTCGCACTCTCGGTTGTGCGTCTCCAGCCCGCGCCTGAAGCAGGCCATGATCTCAGGGTGCTTCACCGCATCCGCAAAGCTCAGGTCAGGATTGCCGACGAGCTGGCGGCAGGCATGCAGGTTTGGCCAGGCAAGCAGGCCGATGAAGGCGCGATCCTGTCCCGCGACCAGCGCGTCATGCACGACGGGCGTCGTCACCGCGATCGCATCGGTACGGAGCGAGCCGACATGCACGAAGGTGCCCGTGGTGAGCTTGAAATCCTCCACCACGCGCCCGGCAAAGATGATGCCCTGCACCGGATCGGCATCGTCGACGAAAATGCCGGCATCGCCGATACAGTAGAAGCCTTCCTCGTCGAACATCTTCTTCGTCAGCTCCGGCTGGCCGAAATAGCCTGATGTGACGTTGACGCCGCGCAGGCGCAGCTCGTATTTCGAGCCGCACGGCACCATCTTCAGTTCGACTCCGGGGAACGGCAGGCCGATCAGGCCGACGCGCTCGGTGTCCCAATAGGTGCCGGTCGAGGTCGGCGCGGTCTCGGTCGAGCCCCACCCGGTGTAGAACACGATGCGCTCGCCGGTCGTCTTCACCGCCAGCGCCTGCATGCGGTCGTAGAGATCGTCCGGCAGCCGCCACCGCCATAAGCCATGATCGAGAGGTTCTTGAAGAAGGAGCGACACAGCGCGTCGTCCTTCTCCATCGCCGCCGCGAGCGCGGCATAGCCGGCCGGCACGTTGGCGTAATAGGTCGGCGAGATCTCGTGCAAATTACGCAAGGTCTCCTCGAACTGGCCCGGCACCGGCCGGCCGTCGTCGATATGGAGCGTACCGCCTTCGACCAGCACGGGGTGGAATGCCGCATTGCCGCCCATGGTGTGATTCCAGGGCATCCAGTCGAGCACGGTCGGCAGCGGGCCGCCCGGCGTACGCGGCCGCACCTGCATCATCATGGCCGCATTGGCGCACATCATCTCCTGGGTGTTTATGACGGCTTTGGGCATGCCGGTCGAGCCGGAGGTGAAGAGCAGCTTGCCGATGGTCTGCGGCGTGATCTTCGCGATCGACGTCTCGACATCCCTCGTGACCGGCGTCGCCGCGAGCTCGGCAAAGCTGACGCTCTTGATGCCGTCGCAGGGTCGCACGACATGAACGACGGTGACGCCGGTGAGATCGAGCGCCTTCAGGGCCTTCTCGAAGGTCGGGCCGTCCTGCACCATCACGACGGCCGGCTTGATCAGGTCGAACAGGTATTTCAGCTTGACGTGATCGTGACTCATCAAAGAGTAGGCCGGCGATACCGGTGCCGCCGGCGCGCGCGCCTGCATCGCGGCCTGCGTCATCAGCGCATGCTCGATCGAATTGCCGGAGAGGATCGCAACCGGGCGACCGTCAAGCCCGAGATTGAGCAAGCCTTGCGTCAGTGCATCGGCGGTCCGCTTGGCTTCGCTGTAGGAGACTTTTCTCCATTCGCGGTTCGGGCCGCCACGCTGCGCAAGCCAGATGCGCTCGGGCGCTTCCTTCGCCCACTTCGCCAGCGACGCCGGGATATGCTTCTCGTAAGCTTGCAGCGGAATGCGCGACTTCAGCACCAGCGTGCCGTCGCCACGGCGCTCGACCTCGATGTCGCGCGCGAGCCACTGGACCTTGCGAAAGGCGGGCTTCGTCATTACTGCCGCCGCGCTTCCACTCATTTTGCGTCTCCCGGAATTATTGTCCTTTGCGGATCATTCTCGTTCAGCGCTTGATATAGACAGGCTTTCGCTTCTCAAGGAAGGCCCTGATGCCTTCCGAAAACTCCTCGGAACGACTGCACAGGACTTGGTTGCGGTCCTCCATCGCAATCGCAGCTTCCAGCGAACCGGCATCGACGCTCATGTTGAGACATTCCTTGGACAGACGCAGCCCCACGGGCGAGGCCGTCATCATCGCGTCGATATAAGGCGCGGCCGCGTCATCGAGCTTGTCCTCGTCGACGACCTCCGAGACAAGCCCGACCGCCAGCGCGCGCTCAGCGCCGATGAAGCGCCCGGTCAGGATCAATTCCGATGCCACGGACACACCGACGAGGCGCGGCAGGAAATAGCTGGTGCCGATGTCGCAGCCGCCGAGGCCGAGCTTGATGAAAGCGCAGTTCATCCGCGCCGATGTCGTCGCAATGCGGATGTCGGACGCCAGCGCCAGCGCGAAGCCGCCACCGGCCGCGGCGCCCTGCACCAGTGCCAGGATCGGCTGCGGGCAACGCCGCATCAGCATCACGATGTCGGCGATGCGCCGCTGCGAGTCGAGCGACTCGGTCACACCGGGTGGCTCCTGCTGACCAGCGCGGCGCGCCATTGCGGCCTTGAGATCGAGGCCCGCGCAGAAATTCTTGCCGGCGCCGCGCAACACCACCACGCGCGTGTCGCGGTTGCGCTGCAGGCTTTGGAAATAGACGTTGAGAGCATCGATCAGCGCGGGATCGAGCGCGTTGAGGCTGTCAGGACGATTGAGCGTCACCCGGTCGACGCCGTCGTCATGCTCGATCAGCAGCGGTTGGGACATGGGACCTCGCACATCGGTCATGGGCCGGACTGCCACCCTCCCCTGGAGGGGGAGGGTCGGCTCACATTGCGCGCAGCGAAATGTGAGACGGGGTAGGGTGACAGTCTCTCCCCACCGAACAGTGCCCGAGTGGAGAGATCACCCCACCCCGGCGCTTCGCGCCGACCCTCCCCCTCCAGGGGAGGGTAAGAAGCGCCGCTTACCGCGGCGCCATGCGAATGGCGCCGTCGAGGCGGATGGTCTCGCCGTTGAGCATCGGGTTCTCGACGATGTGGACCGCGAGCATGCCGTATTCGGCGGCATCGCCGAGACGCGAGGGATGCGGCACCTGCGCGCCGAGGCTCTTGCGGGCCTCTTCGTTGAGGCCCATCAGCAGCGGTGTGAAGAACAAGCCGGGCGCGATGGTGTTGACGCGGATTTTCTGGCTGGCGAGGTCGCGCGCCGCCGGCAGCGTCAGGCCAACGACGCCGCCCTTCGACGCCGAATAGGCGATCTGGCCGATCTGACCTTCGTAAGCGGCGACCGACGCGGTGTTGACGATGACGCCGCGCTCTTCACCGACCGGCTCGATCGTGACGAGACGCTCGGCGAACAGCCGCAGGCAGTTGAACGTGCCGATCAAATTGACATTGATGATGCGCGCGAACTTTTCCAGCGGGTAGACGCCGTCGCGACCGACGATGCGCTGCGAGCCGCCTATGCCGGCGCAGTTCATCAGCACGCGCGCGACGCCATGCGCGGCTTCCGCCTTGGCGATCGCCGCCTTGATCTGCTCCTCGCTGGTGACGTCGGCATGGAGCGCGACGCCCTTCACCTCGGCGGCGACCTTCTCGGCGTTTTCCTTGCTCTGGTCGATCACGCCGATCTTGGCGCCCTTGGCGGCCATGGCGCGGGCGGTCGCGGCACCCAGGCCCGAACCGCCGCCGGTGATGAGAACGGCTACGTCTTTCAACTGCATCGCTTGTACCTTTCCTTGGGCGTTTCTTCTCTGGACTTGAAGGTTCAGCCGGATCATCCGGCCGCGGCAGCTTCCTCGGCTTGCGTGAGGATGCCGCCGCAAATCAGCGTTTCCATGTGCTTGATGTATTGCCGGCAGACTTCGTCGGTGACCGGGCCGACGCCGGTCGCGCGAGACATTGCGTGCCGGCCGAAGAACAGGTGATCGCAAGCGCCGATCAGGCTGGTGTAGAACAGCACAGGATCGGTGGCGCGGAACTCGCCGCGGCTGACGCCGTCGGCGAGCAGGCGGCGGTGGAAGTCCAGCAGCGGCGCGACGAAGAATTTCGACACCTCATCTGCGCATTCCGGCTTGGTCTCATGCAGGAGATAGTGGATCAGCCGGTTCATATAGGGGAACCGGTAATAGGCGCGGATGATACCGCCGATATGCAGCTTCAGCTTAGCGGTCGGCGTGATCGGCTGCGCCAGCAGATATTCGAGATTGGACAGTTCGGTCGCGGCGTTGCGCTCCAGCAGCGCCAGCAGCAGGCCGTCCTTGTTACCGAAATGGTATTTGACCAGCGCGGCATTGGCGCCGGACTTCTGGGCGATGTCGGAGAGCGAGATCTCGATCGAGGAGCGTTCGATCATCAGCTCGCTCGCGGCCACGAGCAATTTCTCTGCCGTGGAATTCTTCCCGCTGGGGAGCTTGGTCGGTACGCTGGTAGCCACAGAGATCCCTGAACATGCCTCGTGAGGCGCGCAGATAAGCCCAAGCAGCGCCCTATCACAAGAGTTAATTGATCGATTGACTAAACGATCTCGCGTCCCTTAAATCCGTCCCCGACAACCAACCCAATCAAGAATTCAGGGAGAAACCGACATGGCCGAGGCTTACATCGTCGCCGCTGCGCGCACCGCCGGCGGGCGCAAGGGGGGCCGCCTCGCCGGCTGGCATCCGGCCGATCTCGCCGCCAAGGTGCTGGACGAGCTGGTCGACCGCACCAAGGTCGATCCAGCCCTGGTCGAGGACGTGATCATGGGCTGCGTGATGCAGGTCGGCGAGCAGTCCAACAACATCGCACGCAACGCGGTGATGGCGTCAAAACTGCCGGAGAGCGTGCCGGGCACCTCGATCGACCGCCAGTGCGGCTCCTCGCAGCAGGCGCTGCACTTCGCCGCGCAAGCTGTGATGTCCGGCGCGATGGACGTGGTGATCGCCGCCGGCGTGGAATCGATGACGCGGGTGCCAATGGGCCTGTCGTCACAGCTCCCGGCCAAGAACGGTTTTGGCAATTACAAGAGCCCGGGTATCGAGAAGAAATATCCGAACATCATGTTCAGCCAGTTCACCGGCGCGGAGATGATGGCGGAGAAGTACGGCCTCTCCAAGGATGAGCTCGACGAATACTCCTTTGGCAGCCATCAGCGCGCGATCGCGGCGACGCAAGCGGGTCACTTCAAGAAGGAGATCGTGCCGCTGGAGATCACCCGCGCCGACGGCAGCAAGGACACCCATCACATCGACGAAGGCATCCGTTTCGATGCAACGATCGAAGGCATCAGGGGTGTCAAGCTGATCGCCGAGAACGGCAAGCTCACAGCGGCGAGCGCCAGCCAGATCTGCGACGGCGCCTCCGGCGTCATGGTGGTGAATGAGCGCGGCCTAAAGCAGCTCGGGGTCAAGCCGCTCGCGCGCATCCACCACATGACCATGACCGGCGGCGATCCCGTCATCATGCTGGACGCTCCGCTGCACGCGACCAAGCGCGCGCTGGAGAAGGCCGGCATGAAGATCGGCGACATCGATCTGTTTGAGGTCAACGAGGCCTTTGCCTCGGTACCGACCGCCTGGCTCAAGACCACCGGCGCCGATCCGGAGCGTCTCAACGTCAACGGCGGTGCGATCGCGCTCGGCCACCCCCTCGGCGGCTCCGGCACCAAGCTGATGACCACGCTGGTCCACGCCCTGCATCAGCGCGGCAAGCGCTACGGCCTCCAGACCATGTGCGAGGGCGGCGGCATGGCCAACGTCACGATCGTGGAGCGGCTGTAAGCGCCGTTGCAGTTGCCACACTAAAGGTGTCGTCCCGGCGAAAGCCGGGACGCATAACCACAAGAGTCTGTGGTAGGGGCGAGCTGGGGCGACACCGCGTTTCAACAATTTAGTTCGGTGGTTGTGGATCCCGGCTTTCGCCGGGATGACACCTTTGTTGTTGCGAGACCAACTTTCATGACTCATCCATCCGTCTACGCGAAGACAACGCCGAACAAGATCGCCTATCAGATGGCCGGCACCGGCAAGGCGATCACCTATCGCGAGCTCGACGAACTCTCGAACCAGGGCGCGCATCTCTTCCGCTCGCTTGGTCTCAAGGCCGGCGACCACATCGCGCTGTTGATGGAGAACCGGCTCGCCTTCATGGAGATCTGCTGGGCGGCACAGCGCAGCGGGCTCTATTACACCGGGATCAGCCGCTATCTGAAGCAAGACGAGATCGACTACATCGTCAAGGATTGCGGCGCCAAGGTCGTGATCACCACGCCGAAATGCGCCGACCAGATCAAGGGCCTGATCAAGGGCGCTGCCGGCGAGCCGATCTTCTACATGATGGACGAGCCGCTACCGGGCTTCCGCTCCTACGACAAGGAAGCAGGCGCGCAGCCTACGACGCCGATCGCGGACGAGGTCGCCGGCTACGACATGCTGTATTCGTCCGGCACCACGGGCCGCCCCAAAGGCGTCAAGAAGGCGTTCGAGGGCAAGCCGATCGACGAGCCGAACGCATTCCTGCGCGTGCTCTGCGCCAACATGTGCGGCATGAACGCCGACACAATCTACCTTTCTCCGGCGCCGCTCTATCACGCGGCCCCATTGCGCTTCAACATGATGGCAGTCGTGCTCGGCGGCACCTCCATCATCATGGAGCATTTTGATGCCGAGGAATTTTTGAAGCTCGTCGAGAAATACAAGGTCACGCAGTCGCAGCTGGTGCCGACCATGTTCGTGCGGATGCTGAAGCTGCCGGACGAGGTGCGCGCCAAATACAATGTCTCCACGCTGGAGGGCGCGATCCACGCCGCCGCACCCTGCCCCGTCGACGTCAAAGCCAAGATGATCGAATGGTGGGGACCGATCCTGATCGAGTATTATGCCGGCTCGGAAGGCAACGGCGTCACCGTCTGCAGCTCGAAAGATTGGCTGACGCACCGCGGCAGTGTCGGCCGCGCCGTGGTCGGCAAGGTGAAGATTCTGGACGAGAACGACGAGGAGCAGCCGGTGGGCGAGATCGGCACCGTCTACTTCGCCGACGCGCCGGCCTTCACCTATCACAACGATCCCGAAAAGACGAAGAAGGCCTACAACGCAAAGGGCTGGTCGACGCTCGGCGACGTCGGTTATCTCGACAAGGACGGCTTCCTCTATCTCACCGATCGCAAGTCCTACATGATCATCTCCGGCGGGGTGAACATCTACCCGCAGGAGACCGAGGACGTGCTCATCACCCATCCTGACGTCGCCGACGTCGCCGTGTTCGGCGTGCCGAACGAGGAGATGGGCGAAGAGGTGAAGGCGGTGGTGCAGCCGCACGACATGAGCCGTGCCGGCAAGGCGCTTGGGGCCGAGTTGATCGCCTATTGCAAGGACCGCCTCTCCGCCATCAAGTGTCCGCGCTCGATCGATTTCGAGGCCGAGCTGCCGCGCACGCCCACGGGCAAGCTGGTGAAACGCCATCTGCGCGACAAGTATTGGCCGAAGACGGCGGCGAAGATTTAGCGGGGGTTCGTAGGGTGGGTTAGCGTAGCGTAACCCGCCACTGTTTGTCTCCACGGAGGCGGAAGAGGTGGGTTACGCCTTCGGCTAACCCACCCTCCGCGTCCCGCAACCTCAATCAAACAGGCTCGGCGTGTGGTTCACCAGCGCGCCTTCGATCTCGAGCATCTTCAGCTTCGTCACCACGCCGCCATTCGCCGAGAAGCCGCCGGGCTTGTTGCCGGCCGCCAGCACGCGATGGCAGGGCACGACGATCGGGCACGGGTTGCGGCCGAGCGCCTGGCCGACGTCGCGCGACAGTTCGACGCCGCCGAGTTGCTTCGCAATGTCGCCATAGGTCATGGTCTTGCCGGGCGGGATGGTGCGGGCGATGTCGTAGACGCCGCGATTGAACTCGGGCACGCCGTCGAGATCGAGCGGGATGTCGGTGAGATCATCCGGCTCGCCCGCGAGCAGCTTGACGATGCGGTCGATCGCCCGCTGCACCTCGGCTGTGGGCTCGGCTTCGGTCGCCTCGGCATGGCGCTGATGGATACGGGTGCGGATCTTCTGCTCGCCGCCCATCGGCAATTGCGTGCCGTTGATGCCGCGCGGGCCCCAGGCGATGGCGCACAGGCCGATCCTGGTGTCGAACAGGGCAAAATGCTGGTCGGTCATGGCTTGGTTCCTGGCTTGCTTCTCGTCGCAGGCCCCCTCTTTGATCTCCTGCGAAATCTAGGCTTGGAAATAGTTGCGATCCACCCGGTTTCCGGGAATCTTGCACAGGAGTTCCTGTTCCTTCGCGCGAGCCCAGAATGCAAAGCCTCCACGTCAACGGATACGACATGCCCTATCTCGACGTGGGCGAGGACAAAGGCGGCCCGCCGCTGGTCTGCGTGCACGGCTCGCTCTCGGACTTCCGCATCTGGGGTTGCGTGCTCGGACCGCTGACGCAGCGACACCGGGTGATCGCTGTCAGCTTGAGGCACTTCTTCCCGGCGCAATGGGACGGCCTCGGTGACACCTATTCGATTGCCCAGCATGTCGACGACGTCATCGCCTTCATCGAGAAGCTCGACCTCGGGCCGGTCGACCTGATGGGACATTCCCGCGGCGGGCACATCTGCTTCCGCGTGGCGCAGGCGCGGCCGGACCTGCTCCGGCGGCTGATCCTGGCCGAGCCCGGCGGCGAGCTCGATGCAAGCCTCGATCCCGATCATGTCGGCGGCCCCTCGCCGCTGCTGGCGCGGTTCTCGGCCTCGGCCGAGAAGATCGCAGCCGGCGACGTCGACGGCGGCCTTGCCGTCTTCGTCGACACGCTGGAGGGCCCCGGCACCTGGCCGCGACTGCCGGCGATGGTGAAGCAGAATTTGCGCGACAACGCGATGACGCTGATCGGCCAGGTCCGCGACAATCGCCCGCCGTTCTCGAAGGCGGACGCGGAGTCCATCAAAATGCCGACGCTGTTCATCCTGGGCGCGCGGACCAAGGGCCTGCTGCCGAAGGTGCTGCACGCGCTCGCGGCGCATGTGCCTTATTCAAAGACGGCGGTCATCCCGAACGCGACGCACCCGATGTTCGAGCAGGCACCGCAAAAATACTCCGAAGTGGTGCTGGATTTTCTGGCGAGCTGACCCATGCAGACATTTCGCGTCAACAGTTACGACATGGCCTATCTCGAAGTCGGAGACGGCCCGCCGCTGGTCTGCGTGCACGGCACGCTCGGGGATTTCCGCACCTGGTATTCGGTGCTCGGCCCGCTGTCGAAGAACCATCGGGTGATCTCGGTCAGCCTGCGGCGCTTCTTTCCGGAGCATTGGGATGCCGTCGGCGACGACTACAAGATGGCCCAGCATGTCGCTGATACGATCGCCTTCATCGAGCACGTCCAGCCCGGACCGGTCGATCTGATGGGACATTCGCGCGGCGGCCACATCGCCTTCCGCGTGGCGCAGGCCCGACCGGATCTGTTGCGAAAACTGGTGCTGGCCGAACCGGGCGGCGATCTCGATGCCAGCTTGCCGGTTCCCACAGGCACACCGACGCATCCGCCGCTCGCCGCACGCACCGCGCGATCGGTCGAGATGATCCGCGCCGGCGACATCGAGGGCGCGCTGCAGAATTTTTACGAAGGCATCGAGGGCGCCGGCTCCTGGCGCCGCGTGCCGGCGGCGGCCAAGCAGCAACTCCGCGACAACGCACTGACCTTCCTCGGCCAGATCAACGAGCAGCGCAGGCCCTACACACTCGCTGATGCGCAGGCGATCAGGACGCCGACGCTGCTGATCGGCGGCGGCACGACGACGGGAAGCCTGTCGGTGATGTGGCGCGTGCTGGCCGAACACATCGAAGGCAGCAAGACAGCGGTGATCCCGAACGCCGGCCACTGGATGTTCGAACAGGCGCCGCTGGAGTTCGGCGAGGCAGTGAACAGGTTCTTGGCGGAGTAGGCGCTCTCGTTGCCTCTTCCCACGTGCGGGGCGAGGGAGTGCACGGTCAGTGCCTCCCTCACACGTGCTCACACCTTCCAAACGCCGACCGGCATCTTGATCGTCGCGTTCAGCCGGTTCCAGACGTTGATCGTTGCGATCGAGAGGATCAGCGTGGCGAGCTCGCGCTCGTCAAAATGCTTGGCGGCCGCGTTCCAGATCGCATCCGGCACGGGATCCTCGCGATCGGCAAGACGCGTGACCGCCTCGGTCAGCGCCAGCGCCGCGCGTTCGGCTTCGGTGAAATAGGGCGCCTCGCGCCAGGCGGACACGGCGAACAGGCGTTCATCGGTCTCACCGAGCTTGCGCGCGACCTTCGGATGCATGTCGACGCAGACGCTGCAGCCATTGATCTGGCTGGCGCGCAGGTGCACCAGTTCCAGGAGCTTTTCCGGCAGGACCTGTTTGGTCAAATTGCCGAGGGACTGAAGGACATTCATCGCCTCCGGCAGGACCATGACCGGATGGTTCATACGTGCGTGCATCATTTTGCGTCTCCGTTCGAGAATTTCGAAGGTTCCGGTCACATCGACCGGATTGGCTTCGTCATGGGCATGACGGATCGCGATGAGGGAATGTGACCGATGACTGAAGAAAATCTTCTCACCCGCCAGTTCGAGGCCAGCCGGGACCATCTGCGCGCGGTCGCCTACCGGATGCTGGGCTCCCGCGCTGAGGTCGAGGATGCCGTGCAGGAGGCCTGGCTGCGGGTCAGCCGCTACGACATGTCCGATGTGGCGAACCTGCGCGGCTGGCTGACCACTGTGGTGGCGCGAATCTGCCTCGACATGCTGCGCGCACGGAAGTCGCGCAAGGAAGAGCCGATGGGTCCGCACGTGCCCGAGCCGGTCGACGAGACGCGGGAGCGCGAGGCGGAGATGGCCGATTCCGTCGGCGCGGCACTGCTGGTCGTGCTGGAGACATTGCAGCCGGCGGAGCGGCTTGCCTTCGTCCTGCACGACATGTTCGCCGTTCCCTTCGAGGAGATCGCGCCGATCGTCGGCCGCTCCGTTGACGCCTCGCGGCAGCTGGCGAGTCGTGCGCGGCGGCGCGTGCAGGGCGCGCCGGTGCCGGAGACGGATCTGTCGCGCCAGCGCGGAGTCGTCGATGCCTTCCTCAAAGCTTCGCGCGAGGGCGATTTCGAGGGCCTGCTGGCGGTGCTCGATCCCGACGTCGTATTCCGCGCCGACCAGGCCGCGGTGCGGCTCGGCTCGCTGCCCGAGATCCGCGGCGCGGACGCGGTCGCGCAGACCTTCAAGGGCCGCGCTCAGGCGGCACGGGCCGCGCTGGTCGATGGCGAAATGGGCGTCGCCGTCGTTCTCGGCGGCCAGCTGCGCATCGCGCTGCGCGTCAGCTTCAGGGACGGCCGGATCGCCGGGATCGATGCTACGGCCGATGCCGAGCGAATTGCGACGCTCGATGTGGAGGTGCTCGAGCGCTAGATGGCATCGCCCCAGGCCAGATCATTTTTCTCGAAGAACAACCCCATGCACAGTAGACGACCCTAGCAATATCAACAGCTTAGCAACTTCCGAAAGGAAGGTCGGGGCCACCCTCCGGTACCGCTTGACGCGGTCGACCCCGCGGCGTAGCTTCGAATACGGAATTCCGTATTCCCTCTTGCGCCTCTCGGAGCTGCCGGCGTGATCCCTCTCGACCCGCTCCCGAACCTGATCGACCAGGTCTACGCCCGGATCCTGGAGGCGATCTCCGACCGGACCCTTCAGCCCGGACAGCGCATCCGGCAGAACGAGCTCGCCGACAAGCTCGGCGTCTCGCGCCAGCCGGTGTCGCACGCACTGCATCTGTTGCACCGGCAGGGCCTTGTCGCCGAGAGCGGCAAGCGCGGCTTTGAGGTGACCCAGCTCGACCCCTCACGCATCCGCCAGCTCTACGAGGTGCGCGGCGCCATCGATGCGCTGGCCGCCCGGCTTGCCGCCGAGCGCGCAGCCACTGACGCCGCGGCTCGCGCGCGGCTGGAGGCGGCGCTTGCGGCCGGACGCCGCATCGATCGCAACACGACGCTTGCTGAGCTCATCGTGCTCGACGTCGATTTTCACCGCGCGATCTATCAGCTCGCCGGCAATCCCGTGATCGAGGAGACGATGGCGCCGCAATGGCCGCACATGCGCCGCTCGATGGCGACGGTGCTGTCCGAGCTCGACTATCGCGGCAGCGCCTGGGCGGAGCATGCCGATATCGCCAAACACATTCTCGCGGGCGATGCGAACGCCGCCGAACGCGCGGCGCTGGCGCATGCGCAGACGGCGGGACGGATGACCGAGGAGAGATTGAGGGCAACGGAAGAGGCGGCGGCGTAGTCATTTGCACCTGCGCCGTCATGGCCGGGCTTGACCCGGCCATCCACGCCTTTGCTCGACGAAGAACGTGGATGCCCGGGACAAGCCCGGGCATGACGAGAGAGAAAACAAATAAACAAAACCAAGGAGGACGCCCCATGAAACTGTCTCAGGAGCAATTGGAGTTCTTCCACCGCGAGGGCTGGCTGTTCCTGCCCGAATTGTTCAGGCCGGAGGAGGTCGAACTGCTCGCGCGCGAGGCGGTCGGCATCTACGACGCCAACCGGCCGGAGGTCTGGCGCGAGAAGAGCGGCGCGCCGCGCACCGCCTTTGCCGCGCATCTCTACAACGAGGCCTTCGGCATCCTGGGCGCGCATCCGCGCATGATCGAGCCGGTCGAGCAGGTGTTCGGCGAGCCGGTCTACATGCACCAGTTCAAGATCAACGCGAAATCGGCCTTCACCGGCGACGTCTGGCAGTGGCACCAGGATTACGGCACCTGGAAGCGCGACGACGGCATGCCGGAGCCGCGCGCGATGAACATCGCGATCTTCCTCGACGAAGTGATGCCGATCAACGGCCCGCTGATGCTGGTGCCACGCAGCCAGAACGCCGGCGATCTCGAAGCCTCGCATGACCTCGCCACCACGTCCTACCCGCTGTGGACGCTGGACGAGGACACCGTGACGCGCCTCGTCAAGCAGGGCGGCATCGTGGCGCCCACGGGCAAGCCCGGCGGCATGCTGATGTTCCATGGCAATCTCGTGCACGGTTCGAGCGGCAACATCACGCCCTATCCGCGCAAGATCGTGTATCTGACGCTGAACGCGGTCTCGAACTACATCCGCACCCCGACGCGGCCGGACTACATCGCACATCGCGATTTCACGCCGATCAAGACGGTGGATGACGACGCGCTGCTGCGGCTCGCACGTGCGCCGCGACAGGCGGCGGAGTAACCTGTCATTCCGAAGTCGCGAGCCCGGAATCCATTTATCCGCAGTTTCTGCGGCCCGATGGATTCCGGGCTTCGACGCTGACGCGTCGCTCCGGAATGACGAACGTTGATACTTCGCACTTCGCGTCGCGCAACAGCCAACGCACTCTCGGACACCCACATGAACCTCTTCCGCCTCCTGCAAGCTCGCGCGTCCGCCGGCAAACCCGTTCGCGTCGCGCTGATCGGCGCCGGGAAATTCGGCTCGATGTTTTTGTCGCAGGTGCCGCACACGCCGGGACTGGAGGTGCCTGTCATCGTCGACATCGACCGCGACCGGGCACGCGAGGCCTGCCGCACTGTCGGCTGGGATACAGACCGCATCGCCGCGACCACGTTCACCGATGACGGTGCGCGCGCCATCGCCGGCGGCGCGATAGACGTGGTGGTGGAAGCGACCGGCAATCCCGCCGTCGGCATCAAGCATGCGCGCGCTGCGATTGTGGCGGGCAAGCATATCGTGATGGTCAATGTCGAGGCCGACGTGCTGGCGGGCCCCCTGCTCGCCGAGGAAGCGCGAAAAGCGGGCGTGGTCTATTCGCTCGCCTATGGCGATCAGCCGGCGCTGACGGCGGAGATGGTGGATTGGGCGCGCGCGACGGGATTCCACGTCGTCGCTGCCGGCAAGGGCACAAAATATCTGCCGGCCTATCACGACGTGACGCCTGATGGCGTCTGGCAGCATTACGGCCTCACCGCGAGCGAAGCGCAGTCGGCCGGCATGAATCCGCAGATGTTCAACTCCTTCCTGGACGGCACCAAGTCGGCGATCGAGATGGCCGCGATCGCCAATGCCTGCACCCTCGACGTGCCCGCCGACGGCTTGCTGTTTCCGCCCTGCGGCGTTGACGATCTGCCGCACATCATGCGGCCGCGCTCGCGCGGCGGCGTGCTGGAGCGATCGGGCGTGGTGGAAGTGGTCTCTTCACTCGAGCGCGACGGCCGGCCGGTGTTTCGCGACCTGCGTTGGGGCGTCTATGTCGTGCTGGAGGCACCGAACGATTATGCTGCCGATTGCTTCAGGCAATACGGCCTGAAGACCGACGCCAGCGGTCGTTTCGCGGCGATGTACAAGCCCTATCATCTGATCGGGCTGGAGCTGAACATCTCGGTGCTGTCGGCGGCGCTGCGGGGTGAGCCGACCGGACAAGCTAACGGCTTCCGCGGCGATGTCGCGGCTGTGGCAAAACGCAATTTGCGCGCCGGCGAGATGCTGGATGGCGAAGGCGGCTACACCGTGTGGGGCAAGCTGGTACCGGCGGCCGCGAGCCTGAAGACCGGCGCGCTGCCGATCGGCCTCGCGCACGGCGTGAAGCTGAGGCATGACGTCGCGCATGGCGCGGTGGTGCGCTGGAGCGACGTCGAGTTCGATGCGGGAAACGAGACGGTGAAAACACGCAAGGCCATGGAGGCCGCGTTCGCAGCGCAGCATTGAGGGCCTCGCCGGCAGCGCAACCAAATGTGCGCTTGCTTTGCTGCTGCCCTTTCGCCATCCTGACCGCGATCCGGGACATTTGAATTTCGGACACCAAGAAACGTCAGCCAGCGACGAAGACAAAGCGGCGCCAAGATCGCGATCCCCTCGTCGAGGACTCGACATCACAGGAGGGAATGCATGGAACGTCGTAAATTCCTGACGGCAGGCGGGCTGGGCCTTGCCGCAAGCGCAGTTGCTGCACCGGCTATCGCGCAATCGATGCCCGAGGTGAAGTGGCGCCTAGCGGCGAGCTGGCCGAAATCTCTGGATACGCTCTATGGCGGCTGCGAATATTTCTGCAAGCGCGTCGCCGAGATCACCGACAATAAATTCCAGATCCAGCCCTTCGCCGCCGGCGAAATCGTCCCGGGATTGCAGGTGCTCGACGCGGTCTCGAACGGCACCGTGGAGATCGGCAATACCGCGCTCTATTATTATTGGGGCAAGAATCCCGCCTTCACTTTCGGCACATCGCTGCCGTTCGGGCTCAACACGCGCCAGCACATTTCCTGGCTGATCTGGGGCGGTGGTCAGGACATGCTGAACGAGCTCCTGAAGGAGCATAACGCGATCGGCGTGCCCACAGGCTCGACCGGCGCCCAGATGGGCGGCTGGTTCCGCAAGGAGATCAAGACCGTCGATGATCTCAAGGGGCTGAAATTCCGCGTCGGCGGCTTCGCGGGCACCATCATCTCGAAGCTCGGTGGCGTGCCGCAGCAGATCGCGGCCGGCGACATCTACCCAGCGCTGGAGAAGGGCACGATCGACGCGGCCGAATGGGTGGGGCCGTATGACGACGAGAAGCTCGGCTTCGTGAAGGTGGCGAAGTACTACTATTATCCGGGGTGGTGGGAAGGCACCGGTCAGGGCCACAACCTCATGAACCTCGAAAAGTGGAATGCGCTGCCGAAGCACTATCAGGCCGCAATCAGCGCGGCATCGCTGGACACCTTCACCTGGGTGACGGGCAAGTACGATTCGGTCAATCCGCCGGCGCTGAAGCGTCTGCTGGCTGCCGGTGCGATCCTCAAGCCGTTCCCGCAGGAGGTGCTCGAAGCCTGCTACGGCGCGGCCAATGGGGTCTACGCCGATCTCGCCAAGAGCAACCCGCATTTTGCCAAGATGTATGCGAGCCTCACCGCCTATCGCAGCGAGTCGCTGGCCTGGATGCAGGTCGCGGAGCTCAGCTTCGACAGCTTCATGATGCGGATGCGGACGCGGACGTAGCTGCATCGCGCGGCAAGCGGCGAAACGACGAAAGCCCCGGAGATGTCTCCGGGGCTTTTGCGTTGAGCGCGGCTATGATTGCACAGTTTGGCGAGAGATGGAGCTACCCGAAAGGTGTCATCGCCCGGCTTGATGTTCAGCC